>PBOG01000016.1 GCA_002724245.1 Planctomycetaceae bacterium | reverse complement strand
CCACCGGGAACGCCTTCTGGACCTATACCGACAATGCCCATTTGTGGGATGACTATGCGGGCAACCCGTCGTACAGTGTGGTCTACGATGGACCCGACGGGGTGGTCTCAAGCAAACGCTGGGATGCCTACCGGGCTGGTGTGGAAGACCACGAGCTGGGTCAGTTGCTGAAAGCGACGCTGGCTCGTGCACGATCTGCAGGGACAGCAGACACCTCGCAGGTTAAGGCAGCACAGCGAACACTCGACAGCTGGGTCGAACGGATCCTGGCAACGCCGTACGATCCGGCCCTCGCTGAGCACGCCCATCAGGCACTCCTGCAACAGTTGTTGAAACTGCGCCCCAAACGCTAGTGCGCCGGCCAGTGGAAGACCGTCTGGTCACGTGGCCGCGCCGCCCTGAATCCATTTTTCTTCGTTAGAGTATTAAACTGGCAAACATTAGTCACCGGTCAGCGATTGTCGCTATCCAGAAACTGCAGGGGAGAAGGGATGTGAATACAGCAATCGCAGGCACCTTGATGGCACTCGTGATCGCTGCGGGGCCGCCGGAACCCGAGTTTCTGGACATCGACCAGCCGCGGGCAGCCACCTATTTCAGCGGCGAGTCTGGTGAACGCATCTCGCAGACATTCACCACCGGCCCCCGCACCCACTTGATCACCGCCATCGCGTTTCAGGCCTGGCAACCCACCGAGCACAAGGCTGTAGTCAAACTCCAACTCCGCAGGTACGCAGTGCCCGCCGAGTGGGAAAGTGGCACCCTGCTGGGTTCCCAGGTGGGCACGTTCACCGACCTGGCAGACGGCGACTGGGTCCGGTTTGAATTCGACAAACCGGTCCCCGTGCGCCCCAACACGCTGTACAACGTTTTCTTCACCAACGTTCAGGGGCAGGTGGGCTATCGGTACGCCAATACCGACCCCTATCCGGGCGGACTGCAATCGCGCTGGACGCCCGAGTGGAGCCGTTACTTCCGGAACGATTTGACCTTCCGGGTCTACAGCCGGACCGTTTCCCAACCCGCCGCTCGATTACCGCGGATCGACGTTGTCGGCAGTGCTCCGCTGGTCGGCATCGTCGTGCCCGATCAAGCGACCGCGCCCGAGCAGCGCGCGGCGGCGCAGTTGCAACACTTTCTGTCGGTGATGACAGGCCACACACTACCGACCTGCCAGGAAACGCAACGGCAGACACACCCGGGCCGTGTCATCTACCTCGGGCGCACCCGCTTCGGCAATCGACTGATTCCGACTTCCGGATGGGGAGCAGAGACGATCCTGGTCGACACCCAGGCGGGCCAGGACATCGTAATTAGCGGCGGCAGCGACATCGGCGTGCTGTTCGCCACCTACCGGTTCCTGCACGATCTGGGATGCCGTTGGCTGAATGCGTTGTCGGTGGGTGAAAACTATGACCAGATCCCCCACGTCTCACGCCTCACGCTGGCAGACAGACGACTGGTTTCCTCTCCTGATTTCGCCGTCCGCGGCTGGGCGGCTCCCTGGGCATTTTCCACCATCACACGGGGCCCCGCGCAAACGGACCTCGGCCAAATCCTGGACTGGGGCATCCGCAACGGGCTGAATTCCATGTCCAAACCTGGNCCGGTCGACCAGGGTCCCGATCGCGGGCATGGGTACCGACAGATGATGGGGCATACCCTGGGCGGCCTGGTCCCTGGTGCAAGCGGCGATCCGCAACACCAGGCGTTATTCAAAACCCACCCGGAGTACTTCCCGCTGGTCAACGGGAAACGGGTGTCCGCGTACAAAGACGGGCGGGCTGCCCAGGTCTGCATGTCCAATCCCGCGGTGGTCGCCATGGCCGTCAAGGGAGTCCTGGAGTATCTCCGCAAACACCCGCACACCCTGCGTTACAACGTTGGTCACAACGACGAACCTTCGTACTGGTGCGAATGTGCCCAGTGCCTGGCGTTGGATGCATCAGACAGTACCTGGCGCAAGAACGACGTCATGGACGCCTATGCGCCCACCCAACTTCGTACTTCGTCACCGATGTCCGACCGGATGGTCTACTTTGTCAACCAGATCGCAGAGCGCGTGGAAAAAGAGTTCCCCGACATTGACATCAGTATGTACGCCTACGGATCGACGGTCGCGCCTCCCCGTCGCTGGCGACCGCGCCAGAACGTCATGATTGAATACGCCAATGCATCACTTTGCTACCAGCACACCATGTCGGACCCCAGCTGTCCCCACAACAAACTGTGGGGANATTTCCTCAAAGGCTGGGCCCGATTCGGCAATCGCATTCTGATCTACGACTACGAACAGGGGCTGACCCTGCACCATCACGATACCCCCACCATGTGGCTAACGGGCCTGGCAGACTACATCCGCTTCACCAAGAAACACGGTGTCTACGGATGGGCCGGTGAAGGTGCCAGCCACTGGGTGGGATCCGCCATCTGGTTTTACCTGAAATCACGCCTGCTGTGGGATGTTGACGCAGACGTCGACGCCCTGATCACCGATTTCTGCGACCACAACTATGGAGCCGCTGGAAGCAGCATGCGGAAATACCACATGCTGCTCAACACGGCGCTCGGGCAGGAACGGAAGCATGGCCAGCGTTCCCTGGACATCCTGTCGCCCGGCCAACTCACCCTGGCAGACCAATTACTACAGACGGCGCTGCGTCAGGCCGCCCGTCCNGCCANGCAACACCGCGTTACCGAAGCCCGCGTCGCTTTCCTCAAACTGCGTCTCGATCAACTACAACAGACGGCGCAAACCGATCCAATGGCGTTCCAGCAATACGCAAGCCTGATTACGGAAACGCGTGAATTACTGCACAACAGCCAACAAGAGATCATGATTTCCTCACAATTCCATGCCAACCTCGCGATGCTCTACCGCCCGCCCTTTGAAGCTTTGTCAGGTGCCGTACTTGAGGAACTCCCCCTGNTCTGGAAATTTCGGACTGACCGAGAGGAGACCGGCGAGAAACAGGGCTGGCCGCGTACTCCTGTGCTTGACGCTGCCTGGCGCGACATCCGGACCGATGCCTCCTGGACTGAACAGCCCTATCCGGGGAACTACCACGGAACCGCCTGGTACGGTTTGGACTTTACGATCCCTCCAGGCGCTGGCCAACTGTGGCTNCTGTTTGGTGCCATCGACGGTGATGCCTGGTTCTGGCTGAATGGCAAGCCTGCTGGAAAAACCACGGCATCCCCTGGAGTCGCCTGGGACAAACCGTTTGGTCTGGAGATTACCGAACCGGCCAAACGGGGCGCTGTCAATCGACTGATCGTGAAAGTCAAAAAAGAGCAATTCGCCGCCGGCATCTGGAAACGGGTAAAACTGGTCAGGGAGAAATAGCGTAAAGCGGTGGCTGCGTCAGTCAGAAAGACGACGCGAATAGTGGGGCAGCTTGTGTCGTTCCACCAGGCAAAATCGTAGTTTCGCCAGCCTTTTCTGTAACTGCAGCTCGGTTGGTGTCGCGCAATCTTCTCTGCGACATGTCATCCGGCGCCCCAGACGTAACCAACACAACCGGACCCAGGCGAAACCCAAGCTCAAATAGTCGACCGATGGTAGGCAGCGGCGATGATTCCAGTGGTGGGCAATGTACGCCTCTACCTGGCCCATCTTGATCGCCGCGTTGAGATAGGACTTGCGAGACAACCGAGCATTTCCTGGATGATGTTCTACGCAGACCTCCCACGCAGGTACCACTCTGCCGCCCCGATCCTTGATTTGTCGGGTCAGCAGTGTTTCTTCTCCAAACCCCAGCGCACCCGGCCCCAGTGCCACATCAAAGCCACCGATTTTTTCAAGCATGCGTCTGCAGATCGCCATGTTCGCCCCCACCAGGCGTTCTGGGCTAGTGCGATCGATCGTCTCGGTCGCAGCCAGCCAGGATCGGTGCAACTTCGTCGTCCAGGGCCGATCCAAATCAGCTGCCAACTGAACTTCACCCACCACCGCATCCGCCTGCCCCTGGATAATACGGTGGACCATTCCGGTGATCCAATCGTGTGGTAAACGCACATCATCATCGGTGAATAGAATCACACTGCCGCGCGCTATGGCAATCGCACGATTCAACGCCCGCGATTTCCCAGGAAGCGGTTCATACAATACACGTACGCGGGCTTGCGGCAATCGATAGGACCGCAGCAAATCGCCGGTTGCATCGGTCGACCCATTATCGACCAGGATCACGTCAACGTCCCAGCCCTCGGGAAAATCGATGTCCTGTAGCGACGTCAATGTGAGGCGCAACTGGGCCTCCCGGTTACGGGTACAAAGCACAATCGACACGCACCTGTCACCAGAACCGTCAGCCAGGTTGGCAGAACGGAGTTCTCCTGCAGCGACGCCATTTCTGTTGGTTGAAATCACAGCAAATTGACGGAAACTCTCATTCCCAGAGGGTGATTCGGAGAGAGCGTTTTCCCCACGACATGCATCACGGACCGTGGTGCTGTCTTGTCCTCGGCAAATGAAACCAGCGGGGCGGTCCGCCAATTGGCTCAACACGCTAGTGCAGGCTGTTGTAGCGAACAAAGGTGTTCAACAACATCCCGAAATGTCAGGGACAGGCAGGCCTGCCATCAGTGCTAGCGTTTTCTGGCCGAGGCGCTTCCGCAGGGCGCGATCCACCCGATTGGCCCGCCCAGTCGGCCACTGCGGCGCGCCACATGAGGTCGCACGATTTCAAAACATTGTGTAAACAACCCTCACAAACAGCCTTAGCCT
This sequence comes from Planctomycetaceae bacterium, assembly GCA_002724245.1. Classification (GTDB taxonomy): domain Bacteria; phylum Planctomycetota; class Planctomycetia; order Pirellulales; family Pirellulaceae; genus UBA9264. The sequence goes on along the minus strand of PBOG01000016.1, from coordinate 7,605 downwards.
GCAGCGCCTTAAAGAAAGCCAAGCCAGTGATCTCCAATGTTCCGGCGCAGGACAAACCCGTTTCAGACGAGCGTTCCAACCCACTTCGTCAGGCTGTAACCATCGCCATTTGCAGCCGCAACCGCGCTGCTGCACTACAAGCCACCTTGGCATCACTGCAACACGTCGCGATACCAACAGACTACGACGTCGAGCTGGTGCTGGTCGATAACGGCTCGACAGACGGCACACACGAAATCATGCAGCGGTTTCGGTTCCCAGGTGCGACAGTGAAAGTCGTACGTGAGGATCGCACCGGTCTCTCCCATGCGCGCAATCGCGCGGTTCTCGAATCCGCCGGGAAAGTCCTGCTCTTTAGCGATGACGACATTCGCTTCCCCATCGATTGGATCAAGCAAATGGCGAGCCCCATCTTCTCAGACAACGCCGACGCCGTGGCCGGTGGCGTCAAGTTGGCGCAAAGTCTCGAAAGACCCTGGGCCACCGAGTTACATCGATCCTGGCTGGCTTCGACCGAGTCAATTGATCGCAGCAGCCCAGAACGCCTGGTGGGCGCGAACATGGCGATCCGCAGACGCATACTTGAGAAACTCGGTGGGTTTGATGTGATGCTGGGAGCCGGTGCGTTGGGCTTTGCTGAAGAAACACTGCTCGCGCAGCAAATCATAGCGTTGGGCGGAACGATCGCACCTGCCTGGGCAGTGTGCGTAGAACATCATCCCGACTTGTCACGTTTGCAACGTGACTCCTACCTTGAAGCGGCGGTCAAGATGGGGCAATCGGAAGGCTACATCGACCACCATTGGTATCACCTTCCCTGCTCCTGGCTTCGTGGCTACCTGAAATTATCTGCCATCTACTTCAAACTCTGGCGATTCCAATTGAAGAATCGTCAGGCGTGCCGCCACCAGGAGGGTAGTCCGGCCAAAGAGCTGATCCTTCGGCGGGACCTGGCCTCGTGGCGATTTCGCATGTCGGAACGGGGCTCACCATTGCGTTATGCTAAATCCGGCGAGACAACGCCAATGGGGCATGTGCCCTGAGCACGTGCTGGCACCCTATGCAACAGCACGCGCTGTCAATCCGGCAACGACGGCCCCTGCTTCCCGACACCCTTGGCTAACGCATAGCCCCCATACAGCACCGGCACCAGAAACAAAATCCAGACCGTGGCTACGATCAATCCGAAGGAAATACTGATCGCCATCGGAATCAGCACCTGGGCCTGGGTATTGCGTTCCAGTAGCAATGGCAATAGGGCCGCCACCGTGGTAATCGAAGTCAGCACGACCGGTCGAAAACGCCGCTTGCCGGCGGTCAACAAGGCTTCCTGAAGGGGTGTTCCCGCCGCCAGAGACCGGTTGATAAAATCAACCAGAACAATGGAGTCATTGGCCACAATTCCCGACAGCGTAACCACTCCAAACAGACTGTAGAGGGTCAGTGACTGGCCCAGCAGCAGATGACCTCCCACCGCACCCACAAAACCAAACGGGATCACGGCCAGGATGATCAGAGGCTGAGCGTACGAGCGAAATTCAAGTGTGAGCAACGCAAACATGCCGCACAAAGCCAACAGGAACCCAACCATCAGGCTGTCGAACGATTCCCGGGTTTCTTTCTGTTGTCCTTCCCAGCGTGCCACCACCCGGGGATGCATCGCCAGTTGTACCGGCAAAAACGTGCTGCGGAGATCAGCGATCACTTGCATGGCATTGGCCTCGTCCTGGTCGACATCCGCGGTGATCGTCACCGCACGACGCTGATCGATTCTGAGAATGTCGTCGTAGCCACGGACCACGGTGACTGCCGCCAGCTCTTGTAACGGCACCTCGCGTCCCTCAGCAGTTCGGATGTGCAGCTCTTCAAGTTGCTGCAGACTACGACGCTCTTCTCTGGGATAACGGACCATCAGTTTGACTTCGTGGCGGCCGCGCTGCAAACGCATCGCCTCGACGCCATAAAATGCACCACGTACGGTGCGAGCCAACTCTTCCAGGCGAATACCGAGCCCCTCAGCTGCCGGTTTCAGTCGTAACTGGATCTCCCATTTCCCTGGTCCACGGCTATCACGAACATCGTACACACCGGTATAGGTGGCCAATTTCTGCTTGAGGTTATCGGCGACCGTTTCCAGTTCCTGGATATCGCTGCCCAACAGATCCAGTTCAATGGCACGCCCTCCTGCGGCATTGTTGATTCCCCAGAAAACAACGCGCTGCGCACCGGGAAACGCGCCGGCCCGCTCGCGCCATCTAGCGATGACTTCGCGACTCGACTTTTCCACGAAACCCTTTCCGCGCTCAAATTCGATGTAGATCTCTCCGCGCAGATTGTCTAACTGGTTGGCGTAACCGACACTCCGAAACCGTGTCTTGACGAACGAATGCTGACCGCCAGCGGAGGGTCGCAACTCTTCCTCTTCAATTTCGCGAAACGTCTCTTCTAAACGTCTGGTGGCAGCATCAATTGTTGCTGTAGGAGTGCCTTTGGGATATTCAATGAAGGTGTAAACGAACTCCCAATCGAGATCCTGTTGAAAGACGAAAGGCGTCACCCCACTCTGGTAAAGACCCAACGTAACGAGCAGAGAAGCGACGGAAGCGGCCAACAGGCCAGCCGGTCGCTGGAGTGTCCAATGCAGTGCAGGTGCGTACACCCGCTGGATGAATCGATCGACAGCCCATTGTACCGCTTGCTGGAATCCGGGGACTTCGCTGGCGGCACCCGGCAATCGTGTGTGGGCCAGGTGACAGGGCAGAATGAACAGGCCCTGGAACAGCGAGATCAAGAGCATTGAGACCAGACCCAGGGGCATCGCGGCAACCACCCGCCCCATCTCCCCACCAACAAAGGCCATCGGCGCGAAAGCGATCACACTCGTCAGAACACTACTGGTCACTGCAGGCGCAACTTCAGCAGTACCCGCAATGGCGGCTTCCAACGGCGCACTGCCCCGCAAGCGATGCGCGTAAACATTCTCGGCAATCACAATGGCGTCGTCGACAATGATTCCTAGTGCCATCACAAAGGCAAACATCGACGACATATTCAACGTCGCTCCCACGGCCAACATCAATGCGCAGGTGGCAAATACCGAAACGGGAATACCGAGTGCCACCCAAAACGCCAACCTGGGATCCAGAAATAGGCCCAGTACGGCAAAAACCAGTAGCAAACCGTAAAAACCATTCTTGGATAGCAGGTCCAGGCGATCCCGGGCCTGCTTGCTGTAGTCATCCCAGATCTTCAGCTCGTAACCGGGGGGCATTGGACGGGTGGCCGCGTAGTCGGCTACCTGCTCGCGGATCGTCAACATATCCTCGTCTGCCGTCCTGCGCACCTTGATCGACATCACCGGTCGCTCATCTAATGCAGCCACCAGATCCAGGTCCGCAAATCCGTCTCGTACATTGGCGATGTCGCCAATGGTAACCACCGCTCCATTGGGACCGGTACGGACAGGAATTTCTGCAATCCTGCGACCGGTGACCTGCTTGTTGGCTGTCCGAATCAAGACCTCATCACCAACAGACTTGATCTGCCCGCCAGGCAGATCGAGGTTTCCCTTGCGTAGTGCCTCAGCCACCTCGCGATGCGTCAATTGGTATGCACGCAGTGTCGCTTCAGACACTTCCACATCGATCTGGTAGGGCTTGGCCTGCCACAACTCTACGTGGGACACTTCCGGTAGTTGCAAGAGCTCATCGTGAATGGTTTCAGCCAGATCACGGAATTGTCGCTCCACCACCGGGTCACTGGCCGGATCGAGCGTGGGTGGTGCCAGAACGCCTACGGAGATTACCGAGTAATACTGGACCTTAAGTCGCACCTCCGGTCGCTCGGAGTTAACGGGAAAGCTCGGAATCGCATCGATCGCCGCCCGTACCTCGTTCACGACGCGCTGTGCACTATCAACGCTCGATTCAAGTTCGGCGGTAACCAGGCCGCGTCCTTCGGTTGCCTGTGAAGTGATTTTCTTGATACCGACAATCGACCGAATCGCCTCTTCAACCTTGAGGCAAATCCCCTCCTCCGTCTCGGTTGGGCTAGCCCCCGGATAGAGGACCTGGACGACAACTTCGTCTGCCCGGTGCTCCGGATACCGCTCACGCTGGAGCATCATCAACGAGGCGACTCCAATTGCCAGGGCGGCAATCATCAACGTATTCATCGACGGAGCATTGCGGATCGCCCAGGTCACAACGGCTCTCATGGCGCAACTGCCTCCCCGGTATCGACCGCTGTGGAAACAGGTGTAGCCTGGACCGCCATACCGTCATAGGCGATCGCCAAGGGCGATATGACAACCCGGTCAGCGGGTTTCAGCCTCGTCAACTCCGCACGTACCAGAATTGAATTCGGCAGAGTCCGCGCAATCGGAATCCGATGGACAACCAGCCGATCTGCACGGACCGACCAGACCTGTCCATCAGGCCGTACAGCCTCAGTCGGAATTTCTATCAGTGGAGTCTGCAAACGGACCGGCAGTGTTACGGTCACATACATACCACGCATCAAGGAAATACTGCGATTCGCCGCGGCGTCCGGACGTTGTCGCGGGACCAACACGCGACAGGCAATAGTGCGTGTCTGTGGATCGACGCCTCCTCCCTGAAAACGTGTCAAACGACCAGTCCACTGACCAGGGTTGTCACGATAGCTGATCGTTACCGGAACGGTGGGCACCTCTAACGCAACAGCCTCCGGTCCTGTCGAGGGTACCGCGTCCAGGGAATCCCGCAGCCACCGCAATTGGTCGGCGCGCAACTGGCACGCCACCTCGACTTCGTCGTCTCGCTCCAGCTTCAGCAACACGTCGCCGGCACGGACAAAGTCACCCACTTCAACATTGTCAAATGCTAACAACCCATTGAACGGCGCTACGATGCGTGTGCGACCCAGATCTCTGCGAGCACGTTCTTGTCGAGCAATCAGTCCTTGTCGCTGCGCCGCGAGCCGCGCTCGCCTGGCCGGAAGCAGCTCTTGTTGATTACGGAGTTGCCCTAACGCGATACGGGCATCGAGCCATTCTCGCTCGGCGCGATCGCGCCCCGCCGGCGTCGCGGATCGGCTCGGCAACAGGTCTGTCAGACGCTGGAGCTCTTGGGCCGCGAGCTTGACATCCTCTTCCGCAAGCCGGGCCAGATCGCGCAGACCACGGGCTTCTACATCCAATTGTTTCAATTCAAGATCGACCCCATCGAGTTGGCTCGTGATCTCTTGCAGCACGAGTTCGTGATCGGCCGGATCCAATTGCACTAGTAACGTCCCCTGGGTCACGTGCCGACCGGCACGGAGCGTATCGGGACGTGCAATGATCCGCCCATTGACCTCAGCCGAAAGCGTCACTTCACGACTGGGGACCACCCGCCCCCCAATCGTGATCTCAAACTGTCCGCGAGGTGGCCCCAATGGGAGTGTTTGAACAAATGGGGGGGGTGTCGAATCCATCGAGGTAGCCGGCTGGCGATCGAGCGATTTCAGCCAGAGAAAGGCTGCGATACCCAGAACGACAATCAGCAGTGGCCCGGCGGCCTGCAAGAGAGTCTGACGGCGCATAGACATCGACGATCGGGACGGTGGGTCGGACCAATACCATTTATTTTATGGTAGCAAGGCGGTCTGTTTCCCGTCCGCATTCACCACGGTGCGTGTCTGTCACGGCTGGGGGATCCCCACGAAGCTTGCCTGATGTGCTGATTGAACCGGTTGCGCCGTCGGTAACGGTGCCAGTTTGACCGGACTTGCGGCCGCTCTCTGGACCGGCCGGACGTCAAAACGCAAACGCCGACCCGTCAAGGCTGAAAATCCCAAACTCCCAGGAGTGCATCATCGATCAGGTTGGGGTCGATCTGCGGCGCCCAGCTGTCATGCTCGGTCCAGGGGCTGCGCAAGCGACTCACTGTCGCCCGTCGCGAGTCACCCGGTTGCGGCATGCCCCCCAGTAACGTCCAGGCAATGCGCAGCTCGGCAGTCCAGCCACCAGGATCGATCCGGTGTACCACACGGCATTCCTCAATGGGGGGATCCGGCTGAGTAACCCAAGCCTTACCCAGCTCGCGTGTCAAACGCCCAACCTGCCCCTGAAATGAAAAATCAATTCGTACAAAACGCTGCGCCGCCGTCGATTCCGACAAAACGATTGTCGTGCGGTTCCGCCGGCGTTCAGACTCCGTCACGTCCTTCAGCTCAACCATCCGCGGTTCACGACAATCAAAGCCCAGATACAAGAACCGTTCGTCCCACATCACCCGGCAGATCGTGTCGACGATCCTGCGATCGCGGATGAGGTACATCAATGGCTGAAATTCCGCTAGTGCTGTAGCCTGCTGCCAGACGCGATCGTCAAACCGGCCATCAAGTTGGGGCGGCGGAATCGTGACGGACCGTCGGCGAATTGTGGCCTGCGGTCGGGAAACGCGCGGTGTCGCGCGCTGGGCAGGTGACAAGCCAGCGACTTCCCGGTCGCGAACTTCCATCCGCTCGCGCACGCGCGCGATCAGGTCTGTATCCTCTGGGCGTGCCTGGATCCTGAGTTGGTCAACTTGTTGCTTGATCGACTGGAGAGATGTCACGGCCCAACGTGGCAAACGCGGTTCGCCGAACCAAGCGGGACGTTCCCCATAAACCCACACATATTCATCCACCGCATCGAGCGCGTGAAACAGTTTGTGTTCGAAAAGCCGCCGCTTTACCTCAGGTGAGAGATAAGTTCCCACCCAGCGTCGATTCGCATAGCTGCCAAAAATGTCATCGAGGTAGATCGGCACCGAAACTTGCACCTGACGACGGTACGTATCCCGGTTCTGGGGATCGATCAATGCCAGCTTGCGTTCTTTCACGTTGACATAGGCGTCCGTATAGTCACTGCGCTGCAGCAGGCTGAAACCGTACTCATTTCCGTCGATTAGAGTCACCTCGGGACCGGCCACGTCGAGCATGCCGTTGATGAACGCCGGATAAAGTGAGTAGATCGTCTCCGCCAGCTCGCTCGGCGGCAGGCGAACCGCTTGATAGAGATTGAAAATCCGCACCGTTGGCATCTCACTCTGTATTGCCTGCAGGTACTGGGCGCCGCGACGGCGCACCATCGCGGCGTATTCGCCGAACGATCGGGTGTCCCGATGCAATTGCGGCGCGCGACTGCCAGCCTGATCGTAGTTCCAGACCGCAGCGTGGTAGGGTTCGGGATCAAAGCCCAGCCCCACACAGCGTGCCGCCACAGCCACACGCGTCAGCACACGAATATTGTGGCAGATCGCATCCCATTGGCGGTCATCGAACCAGTCCAAACGACTCGGTTCTCCTTGGTCGAGAAACCGTTCCCCCGCTTTGACGACCAGGAAATTGTCGGTAAACCGTGTCCAACGTATGGCCGCGAGTTGCTCTGCCACCGGGGCCATTTCCTCATCCGTCAGCCGCGTCGAGTGGATAAACGCCTCGTCTCGGGCCTTCCCCTGGTAGAACAGACTGAACAGAATCCCGTCCAATGGCTGTCGCTGCATGACCTCCGCTCTGCGCCGGAGTTCAGACACTTCACGAAAGCCCAGCTCCCAGCCGTAGGCAATGATCTTGCGCCGCGGACGAGGAAAACCGTAGCGG
>PBOG01000015.1 GCA_002724245.1 Planctomycetaceae bacterium | reverse complement strand
GATTTTCTATCACCGGTCCCAGTTTGACGTTGGTAACATGCCAGATCCTCCCCTCGACGTGCACCGAACTGCCTTTGCCTACGCGGATTTGTTCTTCGTCGTCGAAGAAAATAAGTAGCATGGTCGGGCCACGCATGACCTGGCCATCATGAGATTGGTAATCGCTTTCCATCCCATTCGCAGCCGCGACTTGAGCACCTTGCAGGCTGCCGACGGTGGTTTCCGTTATTGTTTCTTTGATTAACAATCCGGTTTCCCTGTTGTGACGTATTCTGATGGTCGTGTGTGGATCGTTGTATGCTACAACGTTTGGATGCAAAATGGGTGTTGGGTTTTCATTCCGGCGGCGAGGTCGGAAGCTTAATCACGTGGCACTTCGTGGTATTTCCGTAGCAGGCGAACTATGGACGAGGATCGCAAGTTCGATCATTTTGCCACAGAAATCGCATCATCATTGGATTTCTTTTTTCGTGATGAATGTACCTGCTGTGGTTACCCAACCGGCTGGAATGGGGAAGTCGTGGTTTCCGAGAAATACGGTCCGGGCATCATGGAAACCTGCACCAACTGTCGCCAATCTGGCTGGTCGTATGGGGGCGAACTGCATGCGATGTTTCGCAATAGCGGACCACATGTCTTTGAGCCGGGACGGCGCAAACGACCTGAAGTCTTGTCATTGGACCTTTTTGTCGGGCCAATAACCGGTCACTCGGGAGATTCAGCTGCGGGGTGACCTGCCCCTGACGTCACGGCTGCTCCCCGAGTGTGCATGGTGGTGACCACCACAGACGAGATTCTCTTTTCACCATTTGGGCAGCGAAAAGGCATTCGACAGATCGCCGCCACGTATGACTGGGCCGAGTGTCCCGATCACTTCAAAAGTTACAGGCCGGGCAGGCTACACTGCTACGACGCCGACGTTCAAAATGTAGCACTGGACCGGTTCGGTCGGCACCTTACCGGCGCGCCGCAGGATTGATGCACGGGGTACTTTGTGGAGGATGCGGCCCGATATGTACTGTGGCTCTTGATTCCAAGAGTTACGCTACTGGCGTTTCTGCCGTTCAGTCCGCTGCCAGGTAGTCGCAAGCTGCGATACTCCGTGGAACGCGTGGTTCTAGTAGCAGCATCCCATAGGAAATCTGAAAAACACCTTCTGTCCGCGTTCCAGGAAGGCAACCGAATCCACCGGATATTCCACGCTGCACAGAATTCCGCGGTGATGCTCCGCATGGGCAACAAACTGTTGCGTCAGTTTCTCGTCCTCATGCGCTTTCGCAATGGCGCGGCCAGCAAGGCTACATCCCTTTTGCTGCAGATATTGTACCAACGTCGCAACGGGGGGTTGCGGTGGCTCCGCGGCGTCTGCAGCGGCGATGACAAAATGTGTGTAGAGCGGCACGTCGGAAATGCAAAAGTCGGCCCCATCGTTGCGACCGATGACAAGATTTGCGCCAAGAAGCTGGGGGGTGATCTCCACGTGGAGACGCTCGCTCAGTAGCTCACACTCGTACGGTGAAACGGCGAGTATCTGGCGTCGATTGACGATCGTCGAGCCCTTTCTCTTGTACAGCGTTTCCCGGCCGGTCGAAAGTCTTGTGAGCCCCCGATGCCGATCGCCTTCAATGCCGGAGCAGTCAATCGCAAGCCGATCAACCTGCTGGGTAACCAAATGGCGTCCAGGATTGGCTTCCCTGTCCTGATTGTCGTTGGGCTTGAGGACCTCCAGAATGACGCCCACTTCGGGAATGTTTGCCTTTTCCAAGCCTTGGAGTTTTTCACTCTGTTTGGCGATGAATTCTGCTAGATCGTCATAGAAGAGCATCGGATGTGTTCCTGGCGTACGAATGCCACATGTGGCCGAGTGACGGACCCGCACCAGTGGCAGAGGATTTATTTGTTCAAGAATAGTTCACTCTGAACAACGAGGTGGATCAGATTCAACGTGGATACACATTGTGACGTTATATGCATTGTGACGTTATATGCATTGTGACGTTGTATGCGAGGTCCAGTCCACAAGCCAAACGTTGTCGGAACCATCACAGGTGCGGAGTTACACGCGCTGCAGCCGGCCAATAAGGCCCTCTCCTGCCAGGAGCAGGGTGTGGCCGTTTCCGCGGAAACAACGCACGGGCAAGTATTGCGGCGGGTTGGCTGCAATTGGGGCCAGGGAGTGGATTTGTGGGCAAGTACGACGTATCGATGCGTGCGCCGTCCGCTTAGAACAGCTCAGTAATGACCTTCCCGTCCACGACGGCGGGTACAGGCCTGCCCGCCAGATCTAACAAGTGGATTTCCGGGTCCACCCCAAGCGCGTGGTAAATTGTCGCGTGAAAGTCGCTCGGTGTTACCAGCCGGTCGGTGACGTACTCACCACGGTCGTTTGAGGCGCCGACAATCTGACCGCCTTGGACACCACCACCGCCGAAGAGGCAGGAGAAGGTGTTCCCCCAGTGGTCACGGCCCGGCTTGCCTTTGTCGTGGCCGGTGTTCATGAATGGCGTGCGGCCGAATTCACCGCCGACTACTACCATCACTTGGTCGAGCAGGCCGCGGTCGGCAAGATCTTCAAACAGGGCAGAGACCAGGGAATCCAGCTGTGGCAGCTGGCGTTTCATGGACGCTTCGAGTTCCCAGTGGCTGTCCCAGCCTCCACAGTGCACCGTGACAAACGTCGAACCGGCCTCGACCAGTCGCCTGGCGAGCAGTGTGCTTTGACCCCAGCTGTTGCGCCCATAGCGGTCACGGTTGCGGTCGCTCTCGAGGCTGATGTCGAAGGCCTTGCGAGCGGTGGATCCGGCGACAAGCTCGAAGGCCTGCTTGTCGAATTTGTCCAGGGCTGCAAATGTGTTCGATTTGTCTACTTGCCGGTGCCAGTTGTCAAATTGTTTGCGTAACCCCGCGCGATCTTCGAGGCGTTCAACGTTGATGCCACTTGGTGGCGTGAGGTTCTTGATCTTGAAATCAGCAAGATTTGGATCACCGCCCGTTTGAAAGGGATCGTGTTGGATGCCCAGATAACTCGCGCCGAGATAACCGGGCACGTGACCAATGGTCGATGCCACGGGAACTGAGATATAGGGTGGTATTCCTGGGCGGCGCGACCCGCACACCTTGGTGGCAATGGAACCGATCGAGGGGTACTTCGCTCGCTTGTTGTCAGCGCCGCGGTTGTCTCGGCCAGTCAGCATCTGGCGGGAAGCTGGTTCGTGGTGTGTCTGATTGTTGCAGAGCGATCGCACGATCGAAAACTTGTCGGCGTTTCTGGCTTTCTTCGGAAAGAACTCGCTGATGTCGAGCCCTGACACGTTTGTGCCAATGGGTTGCCAGAGACCGCGATACTCAGCTGGTGCATCTGGCTTCATATCCCACAGGTCCATATGGCTGGGGCCGCCGTCCAGCCAGATGAGGATGACTGAGGTATCTTTCTTTGCGTGCCCCAGACGCTCGGAAGCGTTCTTGGCTCGTAGCACATCGGCCAGTGACGCGTTGGCTACCCCGGCGATTCCAATCTGCAAAAAGCTGCGCCGGCTCATCCCATCACAGTACGTGGACGACTGTCTTGAAGCTTCGATGCGAAACATAGTAGCATCCAATCTGGTGGGGTTTCACGATATCAAACAGCTGGGGACGTGGTTGTAAAATAGTCGTTGGGAACGGTTCGTTCAATGTCTGTCTTGACGGGGCTGCGTCGACAGCAAGTATGATGATGGCCCCGCCGGTGGTGCTGGGCGTTCTCTGGTCTACTGCGAGCACAACGATGCGTTTGAAACTCACCCTGACGTGTTTCCTGTCGCTGCTGGTTTACTGGTATTGCATCGGACCCATTGCGGCGGGCGAAAAAACAGGGGCTGGCCAGCCAGCGGGCCCCTGGCGCCGATTGTTTCTGGATGCGACGGTGGTCGAAGAAAGGGCGAACGTAAAGCGTGTTTTTCACGCCGTGACGAAACACCCCCGGAACCCTCTGCTGATTAAAGACAAAGCATGGGAAGGCGCCGGACCCTATCTCTATGGAACGGTGATGTACGACGGTGGGCGGCTGCGGATGTGGTATCACCACCAGAATCCGGAAGGTACGTGGAATAGCTACGCGGAGTCCGAAGATGGCTTGCTGTGGACCAAGCCGGCGCTGGGCCTCATCGATTACCGTGGCTCGAAACAGAATAATCTGTTTGCCACGCGCTCGTTTGGGCTGAGTCAAACACCACCGTTTGATTTCGGGCAGTGCCACAATCCGAGTGTCATCCATCAGCCATGGCATCTTGATCCGATGAAGCGCTATGCACTCTATTGCTTTTCGTACGAGTTCTATGTGCCGCGTGTGGCATTCTCTCCCGATGGTTTGAGTTGGACTTTTGCACCGCTGAAAGAAGGTCAGGGTCTGTTCGGTTGCGGAGACGTCGTCAACGTGTTTCACGATCCCTATCGCGGCCGTTACGTGGCGACCTTGAAGACGGTGACCGAACGCGGCCGTGCAGTCGGCGTGGCGACTTCGGAGGATGGTTTGGCCTGGACAAAACCGACACCAGACGCGGTGATGTTCGCCGATGACCTGGATCCGGATGCCACGCAGCTCTACGGCATGCCGGTGTTTCCGTACCAGGGCTACTACCTCGGCCTGCCCTGGATCTATCATGCCCGCTGGCCCAAGGATCGCCGCGCGACGGACGAAGCTCTTGGTGTCGCCGAAAAGAACAGCCCCTGTACCATGGACGTTCAGTTTGCCTGGAGCCGAGATCTCATTCGCTGGAACCGCACTCCCGCCCGAGAGCGTTTTATTCCGGTTGGCCGAGACGGCGAATTTGATGGCTCCATGGTCGTCTCGGCGCGCGCACCTGTCGTCGTCGATGACAAACTCTATTTTTACTACGGTGGCTGGAAGCGGCCTCACAATTCACCGGTATCCAACAACTCCGCGGCCATCGGTCTGGCCACCCTGAGGCTCGACGGATTCTGTTCGATGCAAGCCCAGTCGTTAGAGGGTCAGTTGATTACGCGGGCAGAGAACCTGGAAACACCGAGCGTAACGATTAATGCCAGCACGCACGATGGTGGATATGTTGTTGCTGAGATCGTTGACGACATGGGCCGAACACTCGAGGGGTTCTCACGAAAGCAATGTCTGCAGTTTCAAGGAGACGAAGTGCGGCACGTTTTAAGGTGGCAGACGAGAGCATTCACGCCGCAGCAAGAAGCCATGGAGAAGCGTTTGCGATTTTACCTCCGCAACGCTGACCTCTATTCCTACCTGGCGGTTGACCCAAGTCAGGCGAATACCGTCATCTATGATCCGGCGGCCGATGGTGACCGTCTTCCCAGTGACCCTCGCACACGCAGATCCCAGCGATTCAAAATGGTAGGCCGACCGTCCGGCTACCGCCTGGCCCGTGAAGGTGCACTGACCTATCTTGACCTGCACAGCGTCGGTGGTGCGAAGACCAGTGCCGCCTTCTCTAAAGAGGCCAAATGGAACGACGCTACAAACTGGTGTCTGGAGATGTGGGCGCGGATCGCGGATCAAGGTACCGAACCGAATTACGGGTTTGCGACGCCGATGCAGCCGCCAGCTGGTCGCAACGTGTCGCTGTACCTGAGCAGCACAGCTGTCGGCCTGATGACAACCAAGGGCGCTGAGCACATCGTGCTCAAATCCGTTCCGCTGGATACCATGTCTGCATTTCGTTGGTATCGTGTGGCTCATGCCGGCGGTCGATCTGGTACCGTCACGCTCGCTGTCGATGGCAAAGAACTCATCAAATTACCGTTTCACGAGTTCCAGGTGCGCAGTCAAACGCTGGCCAATGTTGCGTTTGGCCCCAATGCGGCATCCCAGGAAGGGCGTATGCACGTCGCCAGGTTTGGCTATCGACTCGGCACAACAGAAACACTGTTGGGACCATTGGATCGCTAGAACGAGCAACGCAAAGGCGACTTCGCCGCCCACCCTTCAGCCTTGCCGAGTCGCTCACATCACCACGGGTGTTTGAATGCCCCGATCGTTTGCCGTGCCGTGAGTTATGGCTGTCGATTGCCACTGCAAAGCGACGTCTGCTTCACCCGTCGGAACAACTTGTTCACGGCCAGTGTTCTCGCTGGCCGTGCCTGTGCTGGCGGTAGCAGGTCCAGCAGAAGGACGTGCGTTAGCCGGGGACACGGGACACCGCTGGCCCAGTCGAGTCATGCCAGGATGCCGCGTACGACGTTTCCGTGCACATCCGTCAGCCGATGCCGTCGACCCTGATGCTTGAACGTGAGTTGCTCATGATCGATGCCGAGCAAGTGCAGGATAGTAGCCTGGAAGTCATGCACGTGGACGCGATCTTTCACGGCGTTCATGCCAAGGTCGTCCGATGCACCGTAAGTCATGCCCGGCTTGATACCGCCACCCGCCATCCAGATCGTGAAGGCATACGGGTGGTGATCCCGGCCCCACTTGGGTCGGTTGTTGATGTCACCCTGCAAGAACGGAGTCCGGCCGAATTCGCCGCCCCAGACAAGTAGCGTGTCTTCGAGCATGCCGCGTTGTTTCAAGTCGCGTAATAGACCTGCCGAAGGCTGGTCCGTGTCGCGTGTCTGATTGTAGAGTTCGGTGGTCAAGCTGCCGTGCTGATCCCAGCCCGCGTGCATCAGCTGAATGAAGCGGACGCCCCGCTCGGCCAGTCGCCGTGCCATCAGGCAATGGTGTGCGAATGTGCCGCGTTCCTTCACATCGGCTCCGTACATGTCGAGCACATGTTGTGGTTCGTCAGAAATGTCGGTCAGCTCCGGGACACTGGCTTGCATCTTGTAGGCCATTTCGTATTGCGCGATGCGTGTTTGAATCTCCGGATCACCGAATTCCTTGTATTGCAGCTCATTGAGCTGGGCAAGGTCATCAAGGATGCCCCGGCGAACTTGACGCGTTACACCAGCCGGGCTTGATAAATAGAGTACCGGGTCGCCGCCCGCTCGGAACTTGACTCCTTGAAAGCGCGACGGCAGAAATCCACTGCCCCAGTAGTAGTCGTAAAAGATCTGCCCGCAAGTTGTTCCCTTGCTGACAGAGGTCATGACTGTGAACGACGGCAGGTTGTCGGTGTCGTTGCCAAGTCCGTAGCTTAACCACGCGCCCAGAGTCGGTCGGCCGGCCATCTCGGAGCCACTCAGGAAGAATGTCACAGCAGGGGCATGGTTCACTTGCTCGGTGTGCATGCTCTTGATGAAGCACACATCATCCGCCACTTTGCCGGTGTGCTTCATGAAGTCACTCACCCATGCGCCGGATTCGCCATACTGCCGGAAAGGCTCGACCGGGGCCAGCACTTTTTTGCCCGCCGGGTTGCCGGTCATTGTGCTGAATCGCTTTCCCCTGAAATACGATTCGGGGATCGGCTCCCCGTGCATCTTTTGTTGAAGCGGATTGTAATCGAACAAATCCGTATGCGTCGGTGCACCGTTCATAAACATGTAAATGACACGTTTTGCTTTCGCTGCATAGTGCGGCAGGTGCGGCAAGCCGCCGAGCGGTAGCTCATTCTGGTTCGCTGGTGTCGCAGTGGCATCGCGGTTCAGTAGCGATGCGTAGGCTGCGGTTCCAATTCCGACAGCGCTGCGGCTGAAGAATTGTCGGCGGGTTTGAAGTGCTGGTATTTGCATGCCTGGGTTCATGCCTTTTCATGGTCGTCCCGGTCACCGAGACGCTCCCTGTCTAATTGAGTCTGTACTGTCTCTTTTGGTGGAATCGTGTTTTCTGCAATTTCATGTGGTCTGATGTGCCTCAGTTCATCGTCGCTGCAGCTGGTGCACGGCAGACAACCCGCGACATTCAAGCTGTAAACGCACCACGGCAGCTACCTGGTTAACGCTTCGTCCAGATTGAGTAACAACGAGCAAATCCCTGTGTACGCGGCATGTTCGATCGCGTCGATGTTTTCGTCGCGTGGTGAGTCGCCAACAGAGAGTAGTTGCCTCGCTTCGCCGGGATCGGAGTCATACTGAGATCTTAGTTGCTTGAGCCGAGTCAGCAGGATCCTGGTTTCGACGCCGCTTGGCTTGCGGGAAGTGGCGAGACGGAAGGCGGTCTCGAGCCTTTTCGTGTCCTCTTCGAAAGACATTATTACCCGCTGCGCCAAAGCGCGAGCTGCTTCGACGTAGGTGATGTCGTTCATCGTTGTAAGGGCGTGCAGCGGAGTGTTGGTGCGGCCAGGACGCACCGAGCAGGTTTGGCGTTTGGCTTCATCGAAGAACATTGTCGGACCGACGATTCGTCGCCAAAAGGAATAGAGGCTGCGACGGTACAGATCTTCGCCCTTGCCTTGGGTGTACTTCTTCTTGCCGAACGTCGCCTCGGACCAGACATCGGGAGGTTGATAGGGATTCACGGGAGGACCGCCGAGCGTGCCCACCAGCAGGCCGCTGGTCGATAAGGCGTGATCACGGATCATCCAGGATGACAGTCGGAAACGCGAGCCACGTGACAGAAGTCGGTTTTCAGCATCAGCAGCGATCGAGGCGGGGGAAGCCTTGGCAGTCTGTCGATACGTTGCAGTCATCACGATCATTTTGTGAAGCAGCTTTACGTCCCAGCCGCTTTGCACGAACTTGCTGGCAAGCCAGTCGAGCAGATGTGGATGCGAGGGGCGTTCTCCCTGGGAACCGAAGTCCTCTGTGGTCTTCACCAGGCCGGTGCCAAAGAACATTTGCCAATGGCGATTGACGGTGACGCGGGCGGCGAGCGGATGTGCTGGATCCACGAGCCACCTGGCCAGTGCAAGCCGATTCTTTGGCGCGTCGGTCGGCAAGGGTCGGAAGATCGCGGGCGTGTCTGAGGTGACCTCCTGGGTGGGTTGATTGTAGGCACCCTTGGTAAGCATAAACGTCTTGCGAGGCTTTGCCATGTCTTCCATCACCATCACACGCGGGAGGCTGCGATATTGATCGTCGCGTTGCTTGCGCTTTGCTCGAAATGCTCGGACCTGCTTCGCATATTCGGCGGCATATTTGTCACCAAACTTTTCCAGCGTGGCGAACTGCTCGTTGTTCCGTTTCAGCAGTGGGTTGGCCAGGATGTCGCGTATCTGCTTGACCTCTTTATCGCTGGGCTGGTTATGGTTGACGTCGTTGAGTAGCGCTTTCTCGGTTTGCTCAACCAACATGCGTGCATCGTCGGTTTCGCGCTGGAGCCGATCTCGCTCAGCTTCTTGTTGCGGTGATCCGAAGGCCAGGTTCGGGGCCGTCTGCGGATCTCCGCCACTGCCCGTGACGGGCGTTTGATTGAAAAAAGCAAACAGCTGGTAATACTCGCGGCGAGTGAGCGGGTCGAATTTGTGATCATGACAGCGGCTGCATTGAAAAGTGAGCCCCATCCAGACCGTCCCCATCGTCTCCATCTGATCAAAGACGTATTCGATACGGTTCTCCTCTGCAATTCGCCCCCCCTCGCCGTTGATCATGTGGTTGCGGTTGAAGCCTGTTGCCAGCCGCTGCTCGACGGTGGCCTCAGGAAGCAAATCCCCTGCCAGTTGCCACACCGTAAACTGATCGAAGGGCATGTTGTTGTTGAATGCTGCAACGACCCAGTCGCGCCAAGGCCACATCGTTCGCTCGCGGTCGCCTTGAAAGCCATTTGTATCGGCGTAACGTGCAGCATCGAGCCAGTCCCATGCCATTCGCTCACCGTAATGATGTGATTTGAGGAGGCGATCGACGACCTTTTCAAAAGCCTCCTGTGAGTCGTCAGACAAGAACGCGTCAAGTTCTTCAATCGTCGGCGGTAAGCCCGTCAGGTCAAATGTTACGCGACGCAGTAATCGTTCCTTCGACGCCTCTGCGGACGGCTCCAATCCGGCTTGCTCAAGTCGCCTGCCCACAAAATAGTCAATCGCGTTCTTGCCTTTCGGAACTTTTGGCTGCACGGGTGGCTGGAAAGACCAGTGTCCCTTCCACACGGCGCCATTTTCAACCCACCTCGTTAACAGCCCGATTTGTTTCGGTGTGAGCGAGCGGTTCGAATCCGCTGGCGGCATGCGTTCGTCGCTGTCGTTGCTCACCACGCGCCGAATCAGTTCGCTGGCGTCGACGTTGCCTGGCGCGACCACCGTTGTTCCATCGAGATTTCGAAACAGGCCCTCCTTCGTGTCTAGCCGAAGCTCAGCTTCCCGCGCCCCTTCGTCTGGGCCGTGGCAGTGGTAACAGTTGTCGCTCAGTATCTGGCGAATGTCACGAGCAAAGTCAATCTCCTCCGCACTTGCCATCGCCGCGGTTGCGAACAGGAAACACGTGCTGAGAAATGGTGAAAAGCGGGGCATGTTAATTGTTAGGCTCGCATGGCTGGTGTGCTGATAGTACGTGCATTCTAGCATGTGGCGGCAGGATCAGGTGTTTGGGTTCCGTTGCC
Source organism: Planctomycetaceae bacterium (assembly GCA_002724245.1). GTDB lineage: Bacteria > Planctomycetota > Planctomycetia > Pirellulales > Pirellulaceae > UBA9264. The sequence goes on along the minus strand of PBOG01000015.1, from coordinate 12,009 downwards.
GTTTATGCACCACCTTTTGCCATGGCAATGATGTGCAAGTGTAACGTTTGTTGACTGGGGTCTGGTTCAGGCCGGTGACAGGATCCCGGCAGCGTGAGCTGCCGACGCATCGACGTTTGCCTGCCAGATGACTGGTGATCAGTACCGGCGGACGTTGGAGATGCGGATTTCGCCAATCTGACCAAAGAAATTACCCCGGCCTAGCCAGTTGAATCCACCGCCGTAGCGGGCATAACCAGTGAGGCGACTCCCAATACTGAACTGTGCATCGTGCTTGCGGTTGTTGACAAGTTTGCGGCCGTCCGGAGTTTTCATTTGCCAGATAAGTTTGCCGTCCAGGAAGAGTTGGTGCTGATTGTTTTGGTAGGAAAACTGCCAGGCGACATGGTGCCATTCGGTGTCACGGATGCCTGCGTCGGCGGCAGCACCCACGATGCCCTGGCGACGCTTCCACGGATGCAGATCCATGAGGGCCTGATCCGGATCCGTACCGAGGAAGTGCACGCCCGGCGCCATGCTGCCGTCGGGTGAATCGTGATCGGAGAGGTACAGCTCCCAGACGCCCCGTTTGCTGTTGTCGTAGGTGCCGCAAATGTGGCCGAAGTCGAAGTGCCTGCCGCCCATGTTTTTAGAATAGTGACTGAAACGGCCGCCGCGTTTGACCCAGGCCTCCACAGTCCACGCATCTGTGCAGGTGCGCAGATCGATCTTATTACTATGCTGTGGGCCGACGAACCCGTTTTCACCGCCGCCGATAAGATTCGGATAAAGTCCCCAGCCAGTCCGCGGCTGACGCTGGTCGCCGGTCATGTTCACCCACGTCAGCGTCAGCGTCTCATCGCCCATCAGGTCCGGGATGAGTTTGCCGCTGGGGCCTTGCCAGTCCCATAACGCCACGGTGTGTTTGTCCGGTGAAATTCGGCGCAGCGTTCCAGGCACGACTTTCAAGGCCAGGTCGACGTGATCGGTCTGGCCGCGGGCATCACGCGCCTGGATACGTAATGGTGTGGTGGAAATGGCACGCGGTATCCCCTGCAGTTTGCCGGTGGCTGCGTCGAGCGTGATACCCGCGGGGAGCGCACCAGACAGGATCTGCCAGCGCACCGCTGCGCCCATGTGTTCGGTCTGTAACGTCTGTCGGTACATGAGGCCCACGAAGGCCGAGGGAAGTGATGCGCTGAGAATCCGTCCGCCTCGTACTTGAATCGTGAACGTCTGTTCGTCCTTGTTTCCAGCGGAATCGGTGGCGGCGATTCGGAAATCCCGCGAGCCTGTCGGCCCGGTAGTTGTTCCGTGAAGAACGCCTGTAGCGCGGTCCAGCATCAGCCCGGCGGGCAGACGCCCACCGACCACTTGCCAGGTAATTACACCGACGGCCGCGTCCACTGCAAGTTCAGCGGAATACGGCACCTGAAGCCCTGCGACGGGCAGTTTGCTCTCGATGATGCTCAAGCGATCCGCAACCGGATAACGCATGATTTTCGAGATCCGCAGCTCATCGATCTCACCTGCGAAGTTGCCCTTGCTGATCTGAAACGGCGGATCCTGGGAGTGGAGAAAGCCGCCGACCTGGAAGGGGATATCGCACCGCTCCATTCGTCGGGGCCTCGGCACGGCCCATTTCCAGAAGAGCTTTCCGTCGAGAAACAAAAAGTGCGTTTGATCGGCATCCCGGAATTGCCAGGCGACGTGGTGCCAGTTCCGATCCGAGATCGCAAGCTTTTGAATGGTGGTGCCCTTGCCATAGTACGGAAACGCGGAGCCGCTGGCGAGCAATCGTCCTGAGGGGACCAGCCGGTCCTTCTTCTGCCAGTTGTGCAGCGAAAAGTTCCAGCCGCTGCGTTTGCCGTGAGGGAGACTGAAGCCTTCCTCATCCGTGCCGCAGATGTTGCCATACGTGTTTCCCCAGTCCTGGCGAAACACGCCCGTATAACGTACCCAGGCCTCCACCGTGAACGATCCGAGACACGTTCGCAGCTCGAGCTTGTCGTTGTTGATGGGGCCGATCAGGATGTTGGCGTCATCGCTGGTCCGCACGAATTTTGCCGTAGCTCCGAACCCGTGACGTTCGCCCCATAATGCCTGCTTGTGAGCACGCAGGGTTATTTCCGGATCGCCACACGCGTCTCGTGCTTCGTTGCCTGTTCCCTCGTCGAAGTGGTATAGCGCCACCGTGTGCTCGTCGGGTGTGAACGGACCGGCTGAGATATTATCCGCCGCGCCGGACGGTGCAGAGAAGGCCAGAGTGAATCCACTTATCACGATCAGAAGCCAAGGACGCATGTCATACTCCACGGATTCAAATTCAGGGCACGGGACATGTGACTGCATGAATGAAGTCACCAATGGGGCAGGATGCGAAGTATGTTTCCGGACGAACAGAACTGAAAGTACCCGTAGGGAATGGCGATTCAAGGGGTGTGGTAGTGCAGCGTGGTCAGGTAACGGCCTCAGTAAGGTTCCTGGTTGCCTGCGCCTTTGGTGGATCGGCTTGGTCCGTCGCAGGCGTGGAACTTGTGTCGCACGGTGCTAATTACCGTAAGGAGGTGGTGGGTTGCCTCAGCGCGGGTGGTCTCTCGTGTTGGATTCATGCGGATCGGCGGGGTTGCTGTTGGTTACGACACTCGGCGCGGGGCTTTCGTTCACGTTCAAGCGGAAGACGTCGGGGCGGGCATAGTGGCCTGATACGTCGAAGTCGTATTTTCCGCGAACAACTTCATCCAGGTCCAGGTTGGCTGTCAGAATACAAGGCCCTTCGTAGTGTGGACCTGCCAGAACCTGTCCTAGCGGATCGATGATGCAACTGCCACCGCGGCTGAGGACGGTTTCCGGGTCGTTGCCAAAGCTACTGTCAAAATCGTCGGGGAAGTCCTGGCGTTGAATAAACTGACAAGCAGACAGCACAAAGCAACGTCCTTCCAGGGCCACGTGCTGCATGGAGGACAGCCAGGTATCGCGGCTGTCAGCGGTTGGTGCACAGTAGATCTGAATGCCTTTGGAGTACATAGCCATTCGCAGCAGCGGCATGTAATTTTCCCAGCAAATCACCGCGCCGATTCTTCCCAGTGGCGTCTCGAAGACGGGCAGTGTCGATCCGTCGCCAAAACCCCAGACGAGTCGTTCCGAAGCGGTGGGCATCAGTTTGCGATGTTTGCCGAGATAACTCCCGTCCGCTGCGAAAAACAGCACCGTGCAATAGAGGGTGCCCAGGTCTCGTTCGATCACGCCCATGACGAGATAGACTTGGTTCTCACCGGCGATCTCTGCCAGGCGGTGAACGGCAGGACCGGGCACTTCCACGGCGCTGTCCCAATAGTGCCGGAAATCCTCGCGTCCCTGCGGCGTTCGTTGACCCAGAGTGGCGCCAAAAGACGCGCCCCACGGATACGCGGAAATAAACGCTTCCGGGAAAAGGACCAGTTGCGCGCCATCACGGGCCGCTTCACGCGTTAATTGGGCCACCTTTTCCAGGGTGCGTTCGCGTTCGAAAGGACAGGGGCCAGCTTGCACGACGGCAGCACGGATTGGATTCATGTGATTGGCGAAGGGGGTGTGTAGCAGGTTTGTATTGAAAGAACTTGGAGTGCTCTCAGAGCCGTTGTCGTGAATCCACCAATATAAAGGGTGGCGCGGCGACGTGTGGCCAGTTTCTGAAACTCCGGCCTGGCAGCAAGTGTGACGGTCGTGGCCTGCGCGGGCTGCGTCTTCGCGACGTCCGAGGCAAGTAGCGTTACCGCGTGGCATCCCATTTGCGTCAGAGCCTGCTCTATAATCTGGGAATGTAAATCTGGTGATGGATTTCCCAGACGCTGCCGGCAGGATGACGGTCAAGAACGAGACCCGGTAGAGACGCTGTAGTCGGCAGGCAGAGGCGACAAAGGTCAGACGCGAGGTACCTGGGGCGCCAGAGGATACCTGGAGTGTATTTATGACGAGATACCTGCAGCCGATTCGCAAAGTGACGGCATGCCAGCAACATTCCTGGAAAGAGGCCCTGTTGGCATCGATCCCGGTCGCCGCAACGTTCCTGTTTGTTTACGGCGGACAGCGACTGCCTGCGGAGGAGAACCAGGCACCGCCCCGTGCCCGCTCAGCGCAGCTTCGTTTTGCTGATCCGGTGCTTCTCTCGGACCAGAATCGCAAGCAGAATGGCGTGGCATTCGGCGGATGGGGTCCTCACTTGCGTTCTGTTTTGCGGATGAATGATGATTCGCTTTGGTATGTCATGGATCACTCCAAAGGCGACGTGAAAAGCAATGACCAGCTTTACTACTTGCGACAGCAAGGCAGCGGCTGGGAACGTGTCGTTGAGCAAGACCTTATTCCAGGTGCCAATCAGGGATATGCCCATGTCACAAACGGGAAGGAGATTTTTTCCTACGGTGTCAATTTTCGTCTGGGACAACTCCATGAATGCAAGCTCCATACGGAAACCCTCGCCCGTGGTGCCTGTGCGGCTGTGCGGAATCGTTCCGGTGAGGTGGTCAGGGTCGGAGGGGGAGCGAACTACGTCGGGGCGGCAATCTCGCCGCAGGGAACCAGGCTTGTGTGGTGGGTTGTTGTGACGCCCGCCGGCACGCAGCAATGGCGTTACGTCTACAACCGCGGCGACGGTTGGGAAGGACCGGTTGTCACGAACCTGGCGAAATCCCGTGGCGGGTTGTCGTACATTTACGTTCGCTTCGTCAATGAAAATGAAGTGGCTCTGTCGGGCCAATTGTGGATCGGTGTGTTTCCGGAGGGGTCGGCTCAAGCGACGTTGACGCACTTTCGCCTCGGAGAGGCGATACAGGGGTATCACACGTTGAAGTCGCCGGACAAGAAAGGGTTTCCGAAGTCCGGCAGTGACCTGTGGGTTAATCCTGTAACCTCCACCGTGCACGCGGTTGTCGAAGGTTTTGGTGACGACTTTTTCGGAAACAAAGTGCATTACTACACTTTCAAGCTACGCGAACCTTGGCGCGAACTCACACCTGTGCGGAGTTTCCAGGGGTACTTTCGGGCACGCTTTACCCAGATCACTCAAGGTGATCTCTTTCTTGTCATGGGCGGCAGGACAGGTAGCTCAAAAATCGACGTATTTCACGTGCCCCGCGAACGCATTTCAGATCCCGTGAACTGGGACGCTGCCAGCAAAATTGCGCCGGCCATGCCGGGGAGTATGCATTACGCTCCTATGGCAATCTGGATCGAAAATCGTGCCTACCAGACGACTGCCGTCAGACACCTGAGCTTCGCAATTACCGGTGAATATCCGCAAAAGGACCACGAAATCTGGTTCTATTCGGGGAAGTTGCGCTGAACGGTTTGCCCGGTGGCAATGTCTACCGCTGCTGGTACGAATCAATGGAGCAGCGGTTCAAACTGCCGCGGCGCACACCGGCGCAATAATCACGGCACAAATCGCTCGGAGGTGATTTTGCCTGTGCCCCCCCTGCCCCACTTTGGTACGGCTATTAAGGGCCAGATTTCTCGGCAGGTGTCCCGCTGCGTTACTCTCTGGACGGCCCTTGCAACGCAGATTTTGCCGTGCTCACAGGTTCCATGGTGACCCGGCATGCCGATCCCGGGCCCCATTTCAGGAACGACGCGGTTTCGTAGAGGATAAATCCGCTGAAGCGGCCGTCCTGTTGGACGGTGGCGATCTGGTGGTGGAGTTGCTGAGGCTCCGAGAGGTACTTGTTCACGGTGATCGGAATCCCCGCCCGGCGACAGGATTCGACCATGGTATGTGCTACAGGATCTGCAAGCAGCCGGGCGAATGGAATCGACAAGAAGCGTAAAATCGCCTCGTCCATCAGCCCCTCCTCAACCCACTGTTTCCAGTTGAATGTGATGTTGGCCGGGAAGGCGAGCTGACGTCCGAGGGGCCGATCGGAGCGGAACCAGTCGACGTGCAAGTTGACTCGCATGCGTTTACCTCGGGTTGAGATTCGCTGCCTGGCCTGCCGCAGGAACTCCGTGTAGGCATCGCCCCGGACTTTGGCGATGGTTTCAAGATCGATTGCCCCGCGGCGTTTGCATGCTTCCAGGACAGCTTGGTTAAAGCCATATTCCTCGGGATAGTCCGTGTGCGTGCTATGGTTCTCGACTCGCAGGTCGATGCCATCGACCCCGGCATCGAGCATTTCTTCAATGCAGGAGAGCCAGTACTGGCGGACTTCCGGTTCGGTTTCGCAGAGGGCACCAGTGAGGTACTTGTTTCTGCCACGTGTGAAGGCGATCAGTCCGAGATTGCCCCGCACATTCGAGGAGTCGAGAAATCGGCGATGCCGTCCAAAACCGTAGTCAAAAAAGAGCCCCCACTGGCGGAAGTTCGATTTCTGCAGATCCCAGATTGCCCAGCCGTCGGAAAAGACGCCGGGGATGTTTCGCCCCTCGGCGTCCAACGCTACCAGCATTTCCATCACGGTATTCTCGAAGTCGCTCTTGCCACTGGTGAAGTTGGTCGTGACGAGGATGTAGGGGTGCTCGAGCTGGAATCCCGACAAGGTAAGCACCCGTACCGGATCTCCTTTCCGAGTCACGAGGGTATTCTTGAGGTCGTAAATGTCACGTTCCGCCAGCTCAACGGATTCCCGTAAATCGAAGTCGATCTCAAGCTGCTGGTAGCGATGGTTAAGTCGACTTGCCCAGATCTGCAGATTCTCCTTGCGGATCCGAGTTGGCGCATCGTTTTTCTTGATAAGCCGCAGTGTGCAGACAGGAGTACTGGCGTCAGAACTGCGGAGATCGTCACTGCGCCGCTTGATTCTCAGATGCGGGTTGTCGAGGACGAAGCGATCCATCATGGACGTCAAGCGGCCGCCCTTGTGGGAGAGCCGTCCGAAATTGCTCGCTTCGAGGGAGCCTTCAGGTGCCACGACCCCGAGTCCCGTCTCGTAGGGTTTGTAGTAGGCATAGAGCTCCAATCCTTCGGCATGAGCAGCTTGGACTGCGACTTTGAGCGGATTGCCAAGTTGTTGGTACGTGCGGGCGGGAATATTTTCGGTCCGACCGTCCTTGAGGATCCTGGGAGAATGGAAGTAGCCGCCGTGACCGTCGCCGTAATAGGCCCAGCTCACGCGTTTCACACCACATTCCCGCAGGGTGGCCATCATGGACCGAATCTGATTTGCCGTGACAGGTTGCCTGGCAGCCGAGAGTTCGTCGATGAAATCAGTGACCGCTTCCAGCGTGAATGGCTGGGCCGCGGAGGCTTTGGCCAGGAGGCCAGTCGCGACACAGCTGATTGCGAGCAAAAGTGGAAACGGTTTCCAGTTTCTGGTCATAAGTATGATGTTCCCAGGGAATGGGTATCGACCCTGCGGCTTCATCGGCAGGGCTCGGGTGAAGCGATTCTATCTGTTGGGCGCTGTTTGGTGCCTGGCCGTTGCGACGTGGCTCCTGGCAGTGCCAGAAGCACGGCAGGCACCGGCATCTGGCAGCCAACAAGGATCACTTTTCTGCTTGATCATCTGCGACTCGTCCTTTTTCCTGTGGGTGCGTTGGGAACCCGAAATGTCGTCGCATACGGGGCAAAAGTGTTGCTCCCAGCCACAGTCAAGTATGGGAATCGTACTTGCTTTTGTAGCTTTGCATTTTACGGTGTCTGTGACGTGGGTGCGAAGGGATGGCGGGGTTCTCAAATCTTGCCGGAGTCACCATCAGCGGGTTCAGCAATCTCCGCACAGACTGGCCTGGTCTTCGGCTCCTGTTTGCCCGACATTGGCCAACGCGGCGCCTCCCCGTAGAATCGAAGTCTCCCTGGAATCGACAGGATGCCACGCGCTGTGTGGTGGTGATGTTGTCAGGCAGGTAGTTGATGCCATTCCAGCTGATGTGGACCCTCAGGAAGCAGAGCCGGAATGAAAAATACTCTCTTTGCCGCAATCGCAATCGGAGTTGCGCTGGTGCTGCTAGTGAGTCTGGTCGTGGTCAGAGGACTCCCGGCTAGGTTTCTCGACGACAGCAAGGCAACCCGCAGAGCGCCGGGATCGCGCATTGTTCAACAGAAAGTTCAACAGAAAAAAGTCGATCAAGTCGGCAGTGAGAAGAGACCGCGTCAAGTTTCTGGTGCCCAGGCTCCACCAGTTCAGAGGCCTAGAGGATTTCCCAAGACCGCCTTTGAGTACGCCCAAATGTGCGAGCCTGAATTGGGGGTTCCTCCCAAGGTAGATCTCGACAAATCGGTAGAAATACCTCTCTATGTTGACGGTGTTCGCGCATACGGCGAATTGTTTACCTGCGACAACCCGACCTTGATTGGAAAGTCGTCCGTATCGGGATCGACATTGCAGAGATACGAAGGCAAGGCGGCGGATGGCAACCCACTGCCGGATGTCGTGTGGGTCGCCTTTGGCCGCAATTCTAGTTCCAGTCACAAGCATGTCGTCGGATCGGTTCAAATGATCGGCTACAACAAGAAGAGCGGTGCAACCGGGTTCTTTGAAAGTAGCGACCGCATCGGCCCCTGGGTGACACTTGACGAAGAGACGCTGCGGATGCGAGGGGAGATGCCCTGGATTGACGAACCCGATGAGTTCAACAAGGCCTTCGTCACCCCAGGCAACACTCAGTGCGTGCAATGCCATCAAAGCGATCCCTTCATTACGAACTCCTTCATTAACGCGGCGAAAATACCGGGCACCGACGAATCTGTTGTACCCGCACTGGACGCCGAGTCCCCATACTTCGTCATCGGTGGCGAGAACTGGGATATGCGGACGATTCACATTCAGGGCAATGCGTGCTTTGAATGTCATCGGGTTGGCATGGCAACGATTGATCTGTTCAGCGGATCCGGTTGGGACCCCAACCAGCACATGCCGCCGCACGATCCTGGCAGCCTGGCAGAGGACTATCGTGAATTGCTTTTTGCCTGGCGGCGCGGCCCGGAAGCTGTTGCAGGCGCGGAGTGGATGATCCCACCGGCCCGCGGCCAGCCCGGTCAGGTAGTGGGGGAGGATTACCCCTATCAGGCAGCGTTTAATCGAACAGGAAAAGGTGCGCCGCGAACGCTCCCGAAGGCGGGACCCAGTCCAGCCAGCCAGGAAGAAGTCGCCAGACTGCTCAAGCAAATACCTGACCGCAGCACCAGGAAAGCGTTCGACGACTGGTTCCAGGAGAATGGTATCACAGAAGAGGCGTTGGAAAAGTTGCGTTCGCTGGCTGAGGGTGATCCCCAAGACGACAAAGCGGATGACAAAGAGTGCCTGGAAACTCGCCCGCAAGAAAGCCCGCAAGAAAGGCAGGGCGGCCAGGAAGTGAAGTAGCTCTGCCCTGGTGCGGGTTTTCCAGTGCGAAACACCGGTGGGTTTCCCAGAGCGTTGGATGCCAGGATCAGCTTCTCGGTCGACCGGTTCTTTCGCAAGCGGTGCGGTACTCGCATGCGAAACAGGCGTTCGTTTCAGACGTTCTGCTGGTTGGTGCGCCGTAGTAACGTCATGGGCCCGCGGATTCTGCTACGATTGGGACGTGTCCTCAGCGCTCTTGATTCTCTTTGTGTTCACTTGCCGCACACAAAGGAATTACCAGCCAGGTAGTTCTCTGACCAGGATGAAGCCCTCATGAGACCGAATAACAAGAATCGTCGAGTCGTGTTGAAGACTGGAGTTGCCTTGCTGGCAAGTGGGACGCCGGCGCTCGCACAGAATAGCGGTAGTGGAGCGCGAACGCTGCAAGATCGCGTGGATGAGCTGCTGCGGAATGCTGTTGAGTCAGGAGACGTCCCTGGTGTGGTGGCAATGTCGACCAACCGCGATGGAGTTACCTACCAGGGCGCGTTCGGGCAGCGTGTGCTCGATCAGGACGCCGACATGACGACCGACACCGTGGTTTGGATTGCATCCATGACCAAGGTGCTCGTGAGTGCCGCAGCCATGCAGCTCGTGGAACAGGGGGAGCTCGATCTGGACAGTCCTGCCAGTCACTGGGTGTCGGACCTGGACAAGATCCAAGTCCTCGCTGGTTGGGACGGGAATGGTCAGCCACGTCTCCGTGCGCCCAAACGGTCGATTACCTTGCGTCATTTGCTGACCCACACGTCGGGTTTTTCTTACGACCTCTGGAATGCCGATATAGGGCGTTACCAGGAAGTCACTCAGCTGCCCGGTATTGGAACGGGACAGAATGCGGCCCTGTTCGCGCCACTTGTCGCGGATCCCGGAGAGCGCTGGGAGTACGGGATCAGTATCGACTGGGTGGGGAAAATGGTCGAGGCGGTAAGCGGCAAGAAACTTGGCGCGTATTTGCAAGACCATCTCTTTGATCCACTGGAGATGACAAGTACCGCTTTCAAGCTGACACCGTCCATGCGAAAACGGATGGCGAAGGTCCATCAGCGGGGTGGCAACGGCAAATTAGCGGTTTCTGATTTTGCCTTGCCGGAAGACCCGGAGTTCCAAAGCGGCGGTGGTGGGCTCTACTCAACCGCTGGAGATTACTTGCGATTCATTCGGATGATTCTCAATCGCGGCAAACATCGGGGGCACCAGGTACTCAAGCCGGAAACGGTTGACTTGATGTCACGAAACGCGATGGGAGACACCAAGGTTACCTTGCTCAAGACAGTGATCCCGAATTTGTCAAACGATGCGGAGTTCTTTCCCGGTACATCAAAAACCTGGGGCCTGGGATTCATGATCAACGAGCAAGCTGCTCCGACTGGTCGATCTGCGGGCAGCCTGGCATGGGCAGGATTGGCGAATACCTATTTCTGGATCGATCCCGAGAAGGGTTCTGGTGGGGTCTATCTCACACAGATATTGCCTTTTGCCGACACGAAGTCGCTGCCGCTGTTCTTTGCTTTCGAGAAGGCGGTGCACACATCGCACACCTAGGACTGTCCGGTGCCATTGCGTAAGAGTCGTAGAGCGGGCGATGTGAAAACGGCATGTTCAACCGTCACGCGTTTACCGGTCGTCGGTCGCGGCTCTGCAGGCATTGGCTGATTGGTCAGCTACGGCCAGATGCCATTTGTCGTAGATTTTAGGGCTCCTCTGGATCCTCGAGAGTTGACGTAGCGTGGCTGGTGTTTCCTCTCGACGCTCCGGGGCCTGTGTGATCGATGGGTGTGAGACGCGGAGACTCCTTGGCAACCAAGCCGGGGGCCTTGCCTGGACAGCTTCGCAGCAGCGATTACTGTTTCGCCTGGCGCGCAAACCAGACGGTCATTGCGTTCTGTCCGCGGTTGAGCCAACTGTGATAAGGAATCGCTGTGAAACGTCGCGGTGTGCACTCCGCTTCGATGACGACAACGCCGTTCAACAGGTCGGGACGAAACCGGGTGTGCAGTGTGGCGTCATCGGGAAGCATCAGGTCGAGCACTTTGCCGTTGTTGTCTGCCCCCTCTGCGCAGTAGACAATCGGACCACGTTCCAACGCGACTTTACCGAGATTGCTTTTGACCTGTTCGTGGCAGGTTACGCGACGAACTGGCATGGGTAGATCCAGGACCACCGTATCACCGGTTCTCCAGCTGCGCGTGATGACTGCGTAGCCCCGCTCGAGTGTGAATGGCACACGCTCCCGGTTGACCTGGATCGATGCCGTAGGCTGCGCGTTTTCGACATAGCGGTACAGATCACTCGGCACGGGACTATTACGGGCCCATCCGGGTATCCGGACACGTAACGTGAATTCGACCGGCCGTTTGGGGGCCAGTTGGATTTCAATATGCCCACTGCGGGGGTAGTCGGTTGTCTGACGGAGGTCGACTTGCGTCTCGCTGATTTCCAGCGTGGCATCACTGGCGACAAACAGATTCGCGTAGACATCATCTTCTTCCTGCGCGTAGATCATGGAGGGGATTTGCGGCAGGAACCGGACCACATTCGTAGGGCAGCAGGCCGACGGCAGAAATGCCTGGCGGTCCGGGAAGCCCATGTTGAAATTCAATTGTCCGTCGTGTGCCAGAGGGTTGGCATAGGTGAAGGTGTCGCCGGCCAGAGAGACGTTCGGAGGGATGGCGTTGTAGAGGGTTCTCTCCAGCATGTCGATGTATTTCGCGTCGCCGTAAAGCCGGAACAA
>PBOG01000014.1 GCA_002724245.1 Planctomycetaceae bacterium | reverse complement strand
TGTTTCCTCCAGTAAACCTCGCTGACCCAGGTCTTCCAGCAGCGCCGAGAACCCCTGATCCAATCCGGGCAATAAATGGTCACGCAAACTCGTGGAAAGTTCTTCATGGGAATCCCAACCCGAGGGAGCTCCATCGGGCATATCCCAGATGACGGTCACGAAACGGGCGCCCGCTTCAACCATTCGTCGACCCACGATCAACGATTGCCCAAATAGATTGCGGCCATAGCGATCGCGCAGTGAACCAGGCTCGCGCCGAATATCGAGCGCGTCGCGAAGGGCAGGGGAGGTCAACATCTCCCATGCCTGTTGACAGACCTCGCGGTGATCACCGATCGGCCCGGTTTCCAGCAAACGCTGGCGAGCGTGATCAAATTGATCGAGCAGACTGCGACGGCGATCGAGTCGATCGAGCGAAACGGCTGGCTGGGGCTGCAAACCCTGAAATTGAAATTTCAACTCAGCATCGGAACAGGCGCGGTAGTAGGGATTGTCGCCGCTGTCGCGTTTGCGAATGCGGGTCGCCAGGGCATTGTACTGGCGACCTAACCAGCCTCCGTATTGACCGAGCCGATCGTAGCGACCACCCAGTTGAATTTCGCCATGACGATTGGGGAGATAGATATAACTGGGCAGTGGTGACACCCGCCCACCACGGTGTCGCTGGCGATCGAGAAATTCAACGACCGAACCCATCGACGGCCAGTCATTGGGGGCCGCGTTGACATTCGATGGACCGCGTTCGGCGGGGGGCATCGGATGTCCGGTCTGGATGTAGTGCGCCGCGTTATGATCGTTCTGGGGATGGTTCAGGGTACGGACCACACAGTACCGATCCGAGGCAGCCGCCAAGCGTGGCAAATGCTCGCAGATCCGCAAACCGGGGGTGCGCGCCGCGATCGGCTGGAACGGGCCACGAATGTGACTCGGTGCGTCCGGCTTCATATCAAAGGTTTCGAGCTGACTGGGACCTCCGAACAAATACACAAAGAGCACGGACTTGGCGCGCGCCGCACCAGACTGCGGCGCAGCGGGCGAAAACCCGGGCAAACCGCAGAGACCGGCACCGCCGGCCTGCAAGAACGCACGCCGGGTAAGCCCATTACAGAGTCGACGGCGACGACCCAGCAAAGTCAGCATATTCGCTTCCTGGCATTGATCGACGAGAGGCAACTGGGGGAGAAATAACCAACGCAGGTCAGTTGGTCTCCCTGGTCTGCGGCCAGACAACTCCCATCCTAATCTCTTGTCACACAAACCACCACGGCGGCGCTGTGGCGATCGCTGATCGCCGCCAGCCAGATTGCCAGCGAGTGGGAGAGGGAACCTGACAGCCAAGCGAGACTGCTAGCAAGTCGACTGCCACCAACTCATCGTAAAATTGGGTAAATTCCGTCGATTTTGACGATCAACAGTCACTCTGCGGATTGGGTCAACCGATAGAGAGGGTGAGGCATTCTCACAGACACTCCGGGGGGTGAGAGGAAACGGCTGCTGCTACTGGCAGTCAACCGGAGACATGGTCAGAGTACAGCTCACACTGCTGGCAACGGTGGTTGGTGGACTGGCGTGGACACCTGTTGCCAGCCAGACGCCCTCCTGGAGTCCGGTGGTGCGCGCCGTGCCATCGCGCCAGACTGAGCAGACAACACAGCGGGCAGAGACAGCAGGTACACCGCTGGCAGCAAACAGCGTACCCAAGGTATTCACCCTCAGCGCCTTGGAAGCGCTGGCGCGAGAGCATCACCCCAGCCTGGCGATCGCCGCGGCCCGCCTCACCGCCAGACAATCCGGCCGCGTCCAAGCCGGCCTCTACCCCAATCCAGAAATCGCCTATCGCGGCATGGAGATGGGAAATCTGGGAACACCCGGGATGCAAGGCGCCATGGTGCGGCAGCAGTTCATCACTGGTCGAAAACGGCAACTCGATACGCGCCTGGCTGATCAGGAAGTCTCCGAATGGACCGCCAGATATGAAGCCCAGCAGCAGCGCGTTCGCGGAGATGTGCAGCGGCAATTTTACGCCACCCTGGTGGCCCAGCGTTATCTGGATCTCACCCGGGAACTGGCGCAGCTCAACGGCCAACTGGCAACCGCCACCCGGCAGCTGGTCGAGGCCCACCAGGAAACCGAAAACAGCCTGTTGCAAGCGGAAATTCAAGCGGAAGAGTCCCAGATCCTGTGGCACAATGCGGCGCAGCGGAGGACGGCCCAATGGCGTCAACTGGCCGCAGGCGTGGGCCTTCCCCAGCTGCCGGTGACCGAACTGTCCGGTGATCTAACGGTTGATTTACCGGACTACAGTTGGCCGCAGGCGGAAAATCTGGTGTTCGCACACCATCCCTGGCTGATGGCGGCTAACGCCCGTCATCAGCGGGCCGCTCTGGCCGTCCAACGAGCGATCAAGGAAGTCGTCCCCAACATCGATGTCTCCGTCATGGTCCAGCACATGTACCCCTCAAATAGCGACACCACCAGTTTGATCATCGGGTTTCCGATTCCCATCTGGAATCAGAATCAGGGCCAAATTGCCCAGATGCGAGCCGAACTGGTCGCGGCAGAAAATGACATCCGTCGTGTCGAGCTGGAGCTGCGGTCACGGTTGGCCGACACCTACGGGCACTATGCCAACGCGCGTCAGGTCGTCCAACGGTACAGACAGCGGATCCTGCCCCGCGCTCGCCAATCACTCGACCTGGTGCGTAACGGGTTCGAGCGCGGACAAATCGACTACCAGACGTTAAACCAATCGCAGCAGACGTTCGTCCGTACCAACCTGGCGTACCTGGATGCCCTGGGGCGTTTGCGGGATACGGCAAGTCTGATTGAGAGCCAACTCATGGCCAGCAGGCCAGATCATCGAGATTAATTCGATGCGACAACATGTCTGTAGAATCAGACTTTGCCTGCCGGTTCCCATTGGCGTACAATCGGGTAGTGCGTTTCTCTTTCGGGAGTTGTCTCGCTATGCTGGTCCGCGCAGTCCCTTTGCTGCTGATTGTCAATCTATTCGCTTGTCCACTGGTTTGCGCGGCGGCGCATTGCTGCTCGCTGGGCATCAATGCGGATGATACGACATCCATTACGACCAGTTGCTGTACTGCGAAGAATAGCTGCCAGCCGACAGTTCACGGCGATCTCACCGTACCTGGTCCTGCTCATCCCCTGCCCGGCGGTCACGAATGCCCGTGTCTCTGCCAGGCCGACTTCTGGGCAGTATCCAGCGCCAAGTCGCTGCCTGAGCGCTGCCAACCGGCAGTGCAGCGATCGGTAGATTTTTGCGTGTGGCGCGTTCGCATGCTGTCTACGATCAATACGGCGGGTCGCGATCACGGTCAGCCGCAGCCCGTCACCGGACGGCTGATGCGCTGCCTGTTCAACTCACTGTTGTGCTAAATCTCTGCTGGGTCCTGTGGCACGTCACTGATAGTGAAAGTCCGCTGTGGCTTTCACCCGACGCTCACCCAACCCGTCTCCTGGCACACATGGCTTGACCGATGTTTTTCTTTTTTCGACCACTGCCCTGGGAGTACGCCGTCCGCAACCTGTTTCGGCGGCCGCTGCGCACGTTGCTGACGGTGTTTGCTTTGACCACCGTGATTCTGGTGGTGCTGGTGGTACTCGGTTTTACGCGTGGACTGGAACGAACGCTACTGGTAAGCGGAGATCGTCAAACCGCCCTGGTGTTTTCACTCGGTATGGGGGAGAACCTGGAATACTCATCGATCCCCCTGGGTACGGGCGATATCGTGGCGGCCAATTTGGACGGTATTCAGCAGCGTTACGACAAGCAGTACGTCTCGCCCGAACTCTATCTGGGTACCGAAATGACCGTCGGCGGAACGGACCGACCTTCACTCGGTCTGGTCCGTGGTGTCACACCCGGGGCCCTGCGCGTGCGCCGCCAGCTGCAATTGGCCAGCGGCAACTGGCCTGGGCCTGGCGAGGTGCTGGTGGGCCGGCTGGTAGCGGCCAAACTAGGTGTCCCCGCAGAGCAATTAACCGTTGGCGGGCGCCTCGCGCTGGAAGGGCGGGACTGGCGCATCAGTGGACTGTTTTCCTCCGCAGGAAGCGCCTTTGAATCCGAGGTGTGGTGTCGCCTGGACGACCTGCAGGAAGCCATGAAGCGTCAGGATCTGAGTCTGATCGCACTGACCCTGGCACCGGGCAGCGACTTCGCCGATGTCGACCTGTTCTGTAAAGAGCGCCTCGACTTGGAACTGCAAGCGGTCCCCGAAGTCGACTACTACGCCGCCCTGCAACGGGATTATCGACCCGTGATGATGCTGGCGCGGCTGGTGGTGGCTTTGGTTTGCGCCGCCGGACTGCTGGTCGGTTTAAACACCATGTACGGGTCCGCCCTGGGCCGCATCGCTGAATTGGCCACGCTGCAGACGATTGGTTTTGTGCGTGGCGCCATTCTGCTGAGCTTGATTCAAGAGGCGGTCCTGGTGGCTGCCGCGGCCAGTCTGCTGGCGACCGTGCTGGCTCTGGTCTTTTTTAACGGGGCGGCGATGCGATTTACGATGGGAGCCTTCACCCTGCGGATCGATGGCCTGACGGTACTGTCCGGCTGCGGGATGGGGATGCTGGTCGGTTTTATCGGAGCCTTGCCCGCCGCGGTGCGGGCCCTGCGGGGCTCCATTGTCACTGGCTTGAGGACAACCTGATGCACGTACCCTGGCAACCGTATTGCAGGAACAATCCAACAATGGTCGACACTACAAGTAGACTCCTCTGGAAAGGTGGTTGCTCACAACTCAACCCAGTTTTCCCGAAAGGAATGATCGTTATGAAAGCTACCATCCTCACACTGGCATCCTGCACACTGTTGGCAAGTATAGGCTGTGGATCGCGGGGCGATTCGGAACCTCTGCCGGTGAGCACGATCGACGGTACGCCCTATCTGCTGACCGAAGAACCGGCCGATGCACAAGAGATCATCGCAGCGCGAGCCAGCGCCCAGGATCGGCAGACCGTAGCCGTGGTCGGTCGCATTGGCGGCAGTGCTGATCCCTGGGTGAAGGGGCGGGCGGCGTTTTCGATCGTCGATTTGAGCCTCACGTCATGTAGCGATATGGAGGATCACCAATGCAAAGTTCCCTGGGACTACTGCTGCGAAACCGACGACCTCGCTGCGGCCACAGCACTGGTGAAGATTGTCGACGCAGAAGGCAAGTTACTACAGGCCGATGCCCGCCAGTTGCTCAAACTGTCAGAGCTGCAAACAGTGGTCGTCCGCGGTACCGCCCAGCGTGACGACGCCGGAAACCTGACCCTGCTGGCCAGTGGAATTTTTGTCCGTCGATGATATTTCCACCTGTCACGTTGTTCACCGATATGCCGATATGCCACGGCACCACCCATGAATCAAGTCGACCTTTCCCAATTGGCAATTGACCGGGCAGCACCGGTCCGGCGGAAACGCCGGCACCTGCTGACACGGTACGTACTGCCGATGGCGTTGCTGGCCGGTTTTGCCGGACTGGTCGTGTGGGCCAGCTGGGAACAGTTGTTTCCGCCTCAATCCGTGACGGTCGTGCCGGTGCAAGTCCTGCAGGCCCAGCAACAACCGGCGGGCACTCACCTGTTTACCGCTGCCGGGTGGATCGAACCACAGCCAACACCCATTCGGGTGTCGGCACTCGCTCCGGGTGTGGTCGAAAAATTACTGGTCGTAGAAAATCAACAGGTCTCCGCCGGGGAAGTCGTTGCGCTACTGGTGAAAGACGACGCCGAACTGGCCCACCGCCGCGCCGCAGCCGATCTGCAACTCCGCGAAGCAGAACTGACCGCGGCGCAAGCCGACCATACCGCGGCGCTCACCCGGCTGGAACATCCTGTCCATCTGGAAGCCCAGCTGGGAGCAGCGGAAGCCAAACTGGCGGGCATCGAGACACTCCTTCAGAATCTTCCCTACGTGACCCGTCAGGCTGCGGCCCGCCGCGAATTTTCCCGCCAAGATTACGAGGGCAAATCGGCGGCTCCGGGAGTGATCGCCCGCGTCCAGCTCGATCAGGCGAAGAGTGAACTGGACGCCAACGTCGCCCGCCTGGAGGAGCTGCAAGGGCAACAGGCGACACTGGGCAAGGAGCAAACGGCGCTCCAACAACAACGCGATGCACTGCGCTTGCAACTAGAATTGCTAATCGATGAAATCCGCGATCGGGACGCGACAGCCGCCCGTGTGGTGGCCGCCCGTGCGCGGGTCGAACAGGCCCAAGTCACCTTGCACGAGAGCCAACTACGACTCGACCGAATGACGATCCACGCGCCCATCGATGGCCGCGTCTTTGAACTGGTCGGTCATCCCGGAACCACCATGGCTGGAAATATGCAGCACGGCGGTCGATTCGACAGCAGCACCGTGATCACACTCTACCAACCCGAGTGGCTACAAGTCCGAGTCGACGTACGGTTTGAAGACCTGCCACTGGTCCAGCATGAGCAACCCGTACAAATTCGCAACGCAGCGTTACCGGCCCCACTGCCAGGAAAAGTCTTGTTGATCGGATCTCTCGCCAACATGCAGAAGAACACACAGGAAACCCTGGTCGTCTTCGACCAGCCACCGGAGGTCCTCAAACCACAAATGCTGATGGACGTCACGTTTCTGAGTCCCCAGTCCAAAAACAAGCCTGCCGCGAATCAAACCTCGACAGCCGTCCGTTTGTACGTCCCCAGCCAACTCGTCCAGGACGCAGGCGGCACTCCATTCGTCTGGGTCGCCGATCAAACCGCCAGGGTGGCACGACGCATCCAGGTGGAACTTGGCGCCGTGGGGCAGAGTGATCTGGTGGAGATCAGGCAAGGTCTCAACCGCACCAGCCGCCTGATCGCTACTGGGTGGGAGACGCTCCAGGACGGTAGCCGAATTTCCGTGCTGGGCGAAGCACCTGCTACCAATCCGGCGACCCGTGCACGATAGGTCTATTCAAGAAGTCCATTCAACCCCACCCGCCGCCCGGATGCACCTCCATGTCACTGGTTGAAATCCACAACGTCAGCAAACATTTCCACAAGGGGGGCGAGACCATTACCCCACTGGATAACGTCTCGCTGTCACTGGAGGAAGGTGATTTCCTCTCTCTGATGGGCTCCAGCGGCACGGGCAAATCAACACTGCTGAATCTGATCGCCGGCATCGACCGACCTGACCAGGGAAACATCATCGTCTCGGGAACCGACATTACCCAACTGTCACGCAACCGCCTGGCGCAATGGCGGGCCGTCAACATCGGTTATATTTTTCAGACGCACAACCTGGTACCGGTGTTGACCGCCTACGAAAATGTTGAACTTCCCCTGCTGCTGTTATCGATGTCGCGTCGTGAACGTCAACGCCGCATCCATGTCGCGCTCGAAGCGGTCGACCTGGTCGATCGCGCAGAACACTACCCACGCCAGTTGTCAGGTGGTCAGGAACAACGGGTTGGCATTGCCCGCGCCGTTGTGGCACATCCCAAACTCGTGGTGGCCGACGAACCAACTGGTGACCTGGACCCGACCACCTCAAATCAAATCCTCGAACTCCTGCTGCGTTTAAACCAGGAACTCAATATCACACTGCTGATGGTGACCCACGATCGGGATGCGGCGGCAGTGGCATCCCGGCAGATCCAGTTAACTGCAGGTCAATTACGCGAACAGCAACCATCGCATCCCGTCGATTGAAAACCCGTTCCCAGACACCTTCAGATCACACCGAAACCGGCAAGCCAGATTGGCCGTTTCAAACTGAACCATGAAGTTCATTCCCTATGTCCTGAAAACCCTGCGACGCCATCGGGCACGCAGCCTGTTGACCGTAACCGGATCTGCGGTGGCACTGTTTGTCTATTGTTTCGTGGCTGCCGTTGGCGGTGGACTCGACGAACTGGAAGACCGCGCCGAGGGACAGCAGACATTGATCGCGTTTCAGGCCAACAAGTTCTGCCCCGCCACCAGTCACCTGCCACAAGACTACGACCAGCAGATCCTGAAAATGACAGGGGTCCGCGAGGTAATACCCATCCAGGTCTTTACCAACAATTGTCGGGCCAGTCTCGATGTGGTGGTGTTTTACGGGCTTCCCCCCAAACAGCTGGAACGGGCACGGTCCTTTCGGCTGGCGGCTGGCGACTGGAATCAATTCCAACAACAACAGGATGCGGCGGTGATGGGACAAGCCGTTGCCAGTCGGCGGGGAGTCAGCATCGGGGACCGATTCACGATCGGTGAATTGAGTGTCGACGTCGTCGCCATTTTCGCCGCCGATGATCGCGCCGAAGAAAACTATATTTACACGCACCTGGATTTTCTGCAGCGCCGGCAAAGTCAAGATCGTGTTGGCACCGTGACACAACATGAAATCCTGCTTGCTGAAGGTGCCGACCCCTTAGCCGTAGCACGTCAAATCGACGATACCTTTCGCAATGGTCCGGTGGCCACCGACACGCGTCCCAAGAGCGCCTTTCAGGCCAAGAGTCTGGGAGACCTGACCCAGGTGATCGAGATGACAGGCTACCTGGGATATGCCTGCCTGGGATTGATCCTCTGCCTGGTGGCGACAACAACCCTGATGTCCGTACAGGATCGAGTGGGGGAACATGCCGTCCTGCAAACCCTCGGTTTCTCGCCTCCACAGGTTTTCCGCATGGTCGTCTCCGAAAGCCTGATTCTCAGTCTGATGGGGGGCGCTGTGGGAGTGGGCCTGGCGATGATCGCGCTGCAGACCAGCCATCTGGCGATCGGCGCCGAAGCAGTGACGATCGCCGTAGGACCATCCCTGAAACTAGCGTCAAGTGGTTTGGCGTTGGCCGGCATGTCTGGAATTCTGGCAGGCCTACCGCCTGCCTGGCACGCGGCGCAAGCGGAAATTGTCCCCGCGCTGAGGCAGATGTGATCGGTCGCATGCGAGTTTTCCCGGAAAGCGGTCGCGGTACCCTGGCGGCGACTTTGTTGACGCTCTGGCTGGCCAGCTGGCCGCTCAACAGTGACGCGCAAATCTGGTCGAGGCATTGCATCGATGATTCCTTCCGCGGTGCCGATGGAGTCCGACTGGCCGACGTCAACCGCGACGGACGGCTCGACCTGGTGGCACCCTGGGAAGAGGCCGGGGTCGTACGGGTCTACCTGCATCCCGGCACGGCGCGGGTCCAGCAACCATGGCCGGCCGTCACCGTGGGCCACGTCGAGTCCCCCGAAGATGCCGTTCTGATCGATCTGGACAAGGATGGGCAGGTCGACGTCATTAGCTGCTGTGAAGGTGCCACGCGTACGATTTACGTCCACTGGGCCCCCGCGCAGGCTGACCATTATCTGAACCCGCAACACTGGAAAACGGAAGCCATTCCCGCCACAGAGGGAATGGCAGCCTGGATGTTTGCGCTTCCGCTAACGATCGATCCCGGTACGTCGACTGACCTGATCGTCGGCTCCAAAGGTCCCGGCGCAACTGTGGGGCGGCTGCAGATCCCCGCAGATAGTCGGGCGTTACATCGCTGGCAGTATCGACCCTGGCACCAGGCCGGTTGGATCATGTCTCTGCAGCCGCACGACCTCGATGGGGATGGGGATCAGGACCTACTATTATCCGACCGCCGAGGACCCTACCGCGGCGTTGCCTGGTTTGAAAATCCGGGCGGCACAACAGCCGGAAGCAAGCCCTGGCAGCGACGCAGAATCGACCGGGGTGATCGCGAAGTCATGTTCCTGGCTGTTGGGGATCTCGACCAGGATCACTTTGCCGAGATCGTCTGCGCGGTGCGCCGTAAAGGCATCTCCCTCTTGACCGCCGGTCGCGATCCGCGGCAAGCGTGGTCGTTCAATGCCATTCGGCTCCCTCAGGGTGTGGGAACCGGCAAAGGGGTCGCAATCGGAGATATCAACCAGGATGGCCAGCCGGATCTGGTCTTCAGTTGTGAAGCAGCGACCGGTACCAAAGCCGGCGTGCGCTGGCTCTCCTACACCGACTCGCCCCGGCAACCCGTATGGGAATCGCATGAAATCAGTGGCCCGCGTGGCATCAAATTCGACCGACTGGAACTCCTGGACATTGATGCGGATGGCGACCTGGATGTCTTGACGTGTGAAGAGCGGGAAATCAACGCCGTACTATGGTACGAAAATCCCCACGTCCAGCGGCCCAGGTCAAAGAACTAACAACGCCAGTCTCGGGCACCAGAACCGCTTTCGGTAGCCCGCGCAAACCCCAGCGAGCAATCCTTGGCTCAGTCATGCTGTCAGCCGTCGACATCCACGCACACCGCTTTGATCCGGTTATTGTTGCGATCGCTGATCAACAGGATCTGGTCTCCATAAAAACAGAGCCCGTGCGGTTCGTTCAGCGCGGCAGCCACGGCTGGCCCGGAAAGACCCGCGTCTCCCGCAGTCGCACCACCAGCCACCGTCTCCAGTTGGCCGCTGACGGTAATTCGCCGGACGCGATGGTTGTACGAATCGGCAAAGTAGACCCGCCCATCGGCAGCAACGGCCAATCCAAAAGGCGTATGGATCTGCGCTGTGCGGGCACTTGTGCCATCCGGTGAAAAACCCGGTTGGCCTGTGCCAGCGATCGTTTCAATGCGGCCCGACCGATCGATCTTTCGCAGTACGTGGTATTTCGAATCGGCAAAATAGAGTTGTCCCGCGCGATCAAACGCCAGGGCCGCGGGGTGACCGATTTGCGCGCGGTCGGCAGGACCCCCATCCCCCTGATAGCCAACCCGCCCACAACCGGCAATGGTCTCAATCAGACCGGTGCGCGCATCGACCCGACGGATCCGACCCGCACCAGCATCGCCAAGGTAGAGGTGATCCTGCGCGTCATGGGTAACCGACAACACGTGCACCAGACAGGCACTATTGGCGGGACCTCCGTCTCCTTTGTCCCACTGAAACGCAGCTCCCACCAGAGAGCGGATGATGCCATCGGCATCCACGTACCGGACGTGTCCGTGACGCGTGTCGGCAATACAGAGACCGCCCTGGCGATCGACCGAGACATCGTGTGGATTCCCCAGATGGGCGGCGGTCGCCAGACCGTTGTCCCCGCCGTAGGCCCGCGCTCCAGTCCCGGCCACGGTGCGTATCAGACCGCTCTGTAGATCGATGCCGCGGATCCGCTGATTCCAGACATCGGCTACATACAGCTGATCGCCTGGCCCCATGGCGAGTCCACCGGGCCCACACAAAAAACCCTGTTCAGCCGGTTCACCGTCATGGACACCCGTCCCCCCCAGGAGCGTCGTCACGATGCGGGTTTGGCCATCATAGCGCCGCAATCTCCCCGAGCAGTCGGACCACAGCACCGTGCCGTCCGAGTCGGCCCAGATTCCTGCTTCACAAGAGTTACAGGTCGTCTCGGAACCAGGCAGCCCTTCTTCTCCAAATCCGGGGACTCCGGTACCAACCAGCGTCGTAACGATGCGCGTTTGCGCAGCCACTTTGCGAACCCGAAAACCATACTTTTCACCAACATACAAATTGTCGTATGCATCCAGGCAAAGGGCATCCGGCATCAGTGTGCTAGCCTGGTCCGCCGGGCCGCCGTCCCCATTGGAAGCGCGCTGACCCGTTCCCAGCACCGTGGAGATCACCCCGGTGTTGGCATCGATGCGACGAATCCGATCATTGGAATTGTCGCAGACGAACAGATGACCGTCTGAATCAAAGGCCAGATGTTCGGGATGGTGAAAAGCGGCCGTGCGCGCCGGGCCGCCATCCCCGTGATATCCCAGCAGGCTCAAACCGGGGCCTGCGCAGGGTCGACTTGCGCCCTGTTCCGAGGGGTAGTGTCGCGCAGTGAGCCCGGCCCAGGTCTCGATGATTCCGGTTTGTGCATCGATGCGACGAATGGTGCATGCCCATTCGTCCGCCAGGAACACATTCCCCTCCGCATCTACCGCCACACCACAAGTGCAGTCGAGTTCCGCGTCTACAGCTAAACCACCGTCACCCCCACGGCCCACCTGTCCATTTCCGGCCACCCGTGTAATCTCGCCGGTCTGCGCATCAATCCGACGAACGCTACGGTTGCCGAGATCCGACAGGTAGAGATGGCCCTGGCGGTCCTGAAAGAGGTCGTGGGGATGCCGAAAACGGGCTTCCGCGGCTGGTCCGCCATCACCCACATCACCCGGAATGCCATCCCCTGCAAACCGATGGAGAATTCCCTCCCGATCAATCCTCCACAAACGGTGCGCCTGATAGTCGACAACAATCAGATCTCCATCAGCGCGACGCACCACTCCCATGGGCCATCCCGCGTCCGCGTCCCGGGCCACAATTCCCGTCTGATAGCCCACACCCGCGACCAACGCAATCTGATCCAGCGGTAATTGACGAAGCATTTCTGCCAGCTTCATCCAGATTCCCCCGTGACAAGAATCCAATGGACCCATGTTTCGGCTCACCGACCGATCGGCACGCCGCGCCAATGACCTAAGCGATTAGTTCGTCAATGACAGATCCGTGTACATCGGTCAAACGAAAATCGCGACCCGCATAACGGTAGGTCAGGCGTTCGTGGTCCAAACCCAACAAGTGCAGCAATGTCGCATGCAGGTCATACATCGTGGTCACCTTCTCAGCCGCGTGATAACCAAACTCGTCCGTCGCACCGTATGCCATTCCCCCTTTAACGCCGCCTCCTGCGAGCCACATGGAAAATCCATAAGGATTGTGGTCGCGACCATCCTTGCCTTGAGCCATCGGTGTCCGGCCAAATTCAGTCGCGAAAATAACCAACGTCTCGCTGAGTAAATTGCGCTGCTTCAAGTCGTTAATTAAAGCCGCAATGGGCTGATCGACTTCATGCGCGTTCGCCTCGTGCCCGCTTTTCAGACCTCCATGCTGGTCCCATTTGTAGGTATGCGAACACTGCACAAATCGAACGCCTCGTTCAACCAACCGTCGCGCCAACAGACATTGCCGGCCAAAGTTGTCCGGCGGGCCAGCATCGATCCCGTATGCGCGCTGAGTCGCTTCAGTCTCCTGATTCAGATCGATCGCCACGGGAGCAGCAGCCTGCATGCGAAACGCGAGTTCAAACGCCTCGATGCGCGCATTGAGGCGGGAATCTTCAGCCACCCGAGCGCGGTGCGCTCGATTGGCACGCTGGATCAAATCCAGTTGCAGTCGTTGCTGGCGAGCCAGTCGTTCTGCGGGTGAGAGGTTTCGAATACTGGCATTTTTCATCGGCAGTGTCGCGTTCCCGATCGACGTC
Source organism: Planctomycetaceae bacterium (assembly GCA_002724245.1). Classification (GTDB taxonomy): domain Bacteria; phylum Planctomycetota; class Planctomycetia; order Pirellulales; family Pirellulaceae; genus UBA9264. The sequence goes on along the minus strand of PBOG01000014.1, from coordinate 78,708 downwards.
GCCTGGTAAGCCGCCGGGAGAAATCCCGACGCCGCATTCTGGGCTGCACCATGGATCGTCGGCGGCGACAGCGTCACAAAACCGGGCAAGTCTTGATTCTCGGATCCGAGCCCGTACACGACCCAGGCTCCAACACTCGGTCGCGGAAAGACGGCAGAACCCGTGTGGAGCTGCAGAATGGCTCCGCCGTGATCGACTTGTTCGACCTTCATCGAGCGAATCACGCACAGATCGTCAATACACGTACTGATGTGCGGAAACAAGGAGCTCACCGGCAATCCAGATTCACCGTGATTCTTGAATTTCCAAGGCGAACGCAGCAAGTTACCCAAATCACCAGCGAATTGAAGCCCCTGTTCAAACGGCAGCGGCTTCCCGTCCATCTGGTCGAGCATCGGTTTGGGATCAAACGTATCGACGTGGGAAACACCACCGTGCAGAAACAGAAAAATAATATTCTTGGCGCGCGCTGGGAAATGCGACGGCTTCGGCGTCAGAGGCGCAGCGGATACTGCCGTGTCGCGACCACCTGCCTGTTGGTGCAGCATGGCTAACAAGGCGGTGTGCCCGAATCCACAGGCAGTGGCTTGTAACCAGTTACGACGGGAGGAATTCATAGCGGCTCGCGTAACAAAGCTAATCGACAAAAATAAACCCATTCATACAGAACACGGCCTGACAAAAACTCTGCCAGGCCAGCAAATCAGGATGCAGTGCTTCCATCGTCTGACCACTGCCCGCTGCAAAGTGATTGCGGATCGTTTGTTCGTCGAGCACCTGATTGTAGATCGCCACCTCGTCAATTCCGCCTTGTAACCACTCGCGGTCATCGGCACGGGATCCGAATGTGAGTGGGGCTCCGCCAAAAATCGGCCGCGCGTCCGTTTTGAAAGTGTCCACGAGTTGTCCGTTGACAAAGAGTTTGCGGGCTCCAGCTCCCAGGCTGAAAACCACATGTGACCATTGCCCTGTTGCGACAACGGCTTCCTTGTTCCGTGGAAACCGGAAGCCTCCCGTGTGAAAAAACTCATGGTAAATGACGAGTTGTTCCCGGCCCTCAATTTGGGTTGGATGCAGTCCACTTTTCCAGTAGCGCTTGCCTGTCTCCAGGTCATCCAATCCAACTGCGTACTGTTGGGCCACCTGGACTGGCTTGATCCAGTATTCCACAGTAATCGCATCAAGTGCCTGACTGAGAAACTCTACATCATCAACTTGTATGCGCTGATTCTCGCCGTTGAGTTCAATTGCGGTATCGCGAGCGACTTCCCCCGGCTGGTCGAGAACGGCTCCCGCCACTCCAAACATCGCGCCGTTGACCACCTTTCCGCGACTGCGGCTCGGTTGAAGCGCGTTGGGTGTCACAGCCTGTCCATCGATGGTCCGCATCGCATTGAGTCGATAGTAGGCCAACAGCCCAGGTGTATCGCGCACCTGATCCGCATACGATTGCACCACAGCCGCAGTCCGAGTTGCGCCCGCTGGATCCAATCCGAGCACCTCCCGGTAATCACCGACATAATCCTGGCTCTCCCGTTGTTCGCTTCTCGTCGGCGCTCGTCCTAGCAAACGCAAGTAGATCTCGCGAATCCGCCTGGCATCCGGCAGGGTCGTGGTGGACAGCGCAAGACGTCGGGCTGCCTGTCGCGCAAAGGAACTGTTCATCAAGAACAACGCCTGTGGGGCAACAATGCTCTCCGTTCGTTTCGTGACAGGGATATGTTCATTGGCCGTATCGAACAGTGCCAACATGGGGTGCATTTGATTGCGGATCACCGGGAGATACACACTTCGCCGGGGTTGATGAAATGGCGCGTAGTCCTCGGGATCACCGATGTCGACGACAGAAAGCTTGACGTCTGGTCGATTAAAATTGTAACCCGAAGTGAACAGCGTTCCGCCCATCTGGCGATCCAACATCTGGCTAGCAAACAGCATCGAATCGCGAACCTCTTCGGCAGACAATCGACGCCTGGGCATGCGCCACAACAACCGATTGTCCGCATCCAGCGTGGCCGCACGTCGATTTTCGACTGAGGCGGATTGCTGGTACGTCGCCGACTGCAGCAATATCCGGTGCAGGGCTTTCATCGACCAGTCGCGCTCTGCCAGTTCGTGGGCCAACCAATCGAGCAATTCGGGGTGCGAGGGCAGTTCACCACGGACGCCGAAGTCGTCCGTGGTGGCCACAATGCCACGACCAAAATGGCGCTGCCACATACGATTGACCAAAACCCGCGCAGTCAGCGGATTGCGCTTGTCTGCGATCCATCGCGCCAGCTCAAGTCGGCCACTCGCTTTCGTTTCGATAGCCGGGTGGTTCTCTCCGGCAATGATCTGCAGGAAGCGTCGCGGGGCCTCTGCTCCCAACGTTTGATAGTTCCCGCGCAGATGGATCCGCAAATTGGCTGGTTGGGGTTGATCCCGGACGGCCATCACACGAATCACCTCTCCGCCTGAACCGGCAACTTCGGGTTCGATCCACATCGAATCCGCTGCCATGTCATGCATGACGTGGGTACTCATAAAAATACCGGCCAGCGAATAATAATCCTCGGTGGGGATGGGATCGAACTTGTGGTCATGGCAGCGTGCGCAACCAACAGTTAATCCCAGCAAAGCGATGGTCGTGGTGGACAGCTGCTCATCCGCGATATCCAGCAGCATTTGCCGTTTATCGCGCATCACCACCGGCTTGGGGCCAACCTGCAAAAAACCAGTTGCCACCATGCGTTCCAGGTCGATTGCAGCATCTCCTGTTGACGGCAACAAATCACCCGCCAACTGCTCGATCACAAAGGCGTTGTAGGGGTGATCGCGATTGATCGCATCAATCACGTAGTCGCGATAACGCCAGGCATGCAAGTAACCGTTGTTTCCATCGTGTGCCGCGGATTCTGCAAAGCGCACTACGTCTAACCAATGGCGGCCCCATTTTTCTCCGTACGCAGGTGACGCCAATTTCCGGTCGATCAGACGCGGCCACGCGTCGGGAGTCCCGTCGGCCGCAAACGCGGCAATCTCAGCCGCAGCAGGAGGCAATCCCGTCAGATCCAAGGTGACCCGTCGCAGCCGCGTCCGCGCGTCGGCTCGGGGTGCCGGCGTCAGGTCGACCGCCTGCAGACCTGTCCGAATAAAGGTGTCGATCGGGCTGCTGATCCCAGGATCTTTCAGGTGGCGTGGTCGAACCTGGACGATTGGCTGAAACGCCCAGTACGCCTTCTGCGCGGCGGTAAACAATGGTCCGTCACTCTCTGGTGAACGGGGTTGCGTGTTGTCATACCCTGGCCACACCGCACCTTGGAGTACCCACTGAGTGAAAATCTTGATCTCCTGTTTCGAGAGGCGATCTTCAGGCGGCATGGCCAGATTCTCGTCATCACCGCGGATCAAGCGAATCAAGCGACTCGCTTCCGGTTTGTTTGGTTTGACTACCGGCCCCTGATCACCGCTGCGGAACAGTCCGTCCGCGCGATCCAACCGTAAACCGGCCTCCTGTTTCCGAGGCCCATGACAAGAAACACAGCGCTTCAACAGCAGTGGGCGCACGTGTTTTTCAAACAACGCCACCCGCTCTGTCTGTTGATTCTGGGCGGATACGGAGAAGTCCGCAGAACTCACCAGAAACACAACGAGCACTCGCAGAATACGACAGGTCGATGGCTTGAGTGGAGTTGCGGGAGTCGTCATCATAGCCGTTTATTCTAGCAGCCGTGCTAGTTGAAACGAAGTTTGTCTGGCGGGGAACCAGGTCGTGCAATGCGGACCGTTTTCATGACCAGTTTCACTCTCACCAATTCTGTACGTAACCGTACTGTTCTCAGCAAGGGAAAGCGAATCAGATGACCTTAGATCAGCCGACCGACTCCAGAAATGCATCTGATTTAGTCTTCACACCGGTCGTAGACTGGCAGCAATTGCCGGACGGACTCGAACTGAGTGAAGTGGTCAGTGTTGATCTCGACTCCCGCAATCAGGTCTACGTATTCAGTCGCGGATCACATCCGGTGTTCGTCTTTGCGGCAGACGGTTCATTGTTGAACACCTGGGGTGATGGACTGTTTCAGCGGCCTCACGGCCTGATTGTGGCGCCCGACGACACGATCTGGTGCGCCGATGATTTTGGACATGCGGTCTACCATTTCACGTCCGACGGTGAACTGCTCGCGACACTGGGCACTCCCGGCGAGGCATCCGATACGGGATGTACTGATTTCGATTACCGTACGATTCAGCAGGCGGCCGGACCGTTTAACGCGCCCACCAATATGGCAGTGGCAGCCGATGGCAGTCTTTACGTTTCAGACGGATACTGCAATGCGCGGATCCACCACTACTCAGCGAATCTGGAATTACTCGCATCGTGGGGAGATCCCGGTGCCGGACCGGGTCAATTCGGCGTCGCCCACGATGTGGGAATCGCCAATGATGGTACTGTCTTCGTCTGCGATCGCGAAAACAGTCGGCTGCAATTATTCGCACCCGATGGCACCTTTCAGGAAGAGTGGACCGACGTAGCGCGTCCCTGCAATATCGCCTTTGACAACGCCGACCGGATCTATGTCTCTGAGCTCGGTTATCAGATCGGTATGTACGTCGGCAATGCATTTCCCGATCGAGAACCCATTCCTTCACGGGTCACCGTTTTTGATCGCGCGGGAACACCATTGGCACGCTTTGGTTCAGGAGACTACGGACAACCGGGCCATTTTTTTGCCGCCCACGGCATTGCCGTCTCCGCCGGTGGTGATCTCTATGTGGGCGAAGTGCGGCCGGGACACTACGGGGCGCATGCCAACGATGCGGCGCCACGGGCACCGATGGGAACACCCGTATTGCAAAAATTCACCCCGGGAAAGTAGCCGACCTCACTACCATTCACGACGACGTTGCCGCGCACCGTCACAGCAGCAACCGTCGCCATAGAGGTGGCGCCGATTCGGCGCCGGTCAAGTTTCCGAGCGGCAGCTAGTCCACGGCTTTTTTCGTGGCCCTGACAATCTGGTAACGGTGTGGTTGAGGCTGATTGATCTGGTAAATCTTGTCTTCGTAGGCTTTGGACTGGGCCTTGAAATCTGCCGCCTTGGCTTTGAAGGCCGTCACAAATTGGGCAAATTTCTGAGGGTCTTTTTTGTCCAAACCCTGGCGATAGTGATCGCGCAGCGTTCGATAGTGGTCGCGCAGCGCATGGACTACTTTTTCGTTGCGCTCTTTGTTCAACATGGCGACCGCGAGGGCTTGCTGGTACTGGGGAGTCTTGCGGTTCGCATGCAACGAAATGTTGCCCGCCAACGTTCCCTGGTACCAGCTACCGACCACCTGGTCGTCGATCTTGAGCGCGTAACGACCCGGGGGTAAACCGACCACCCGCAATCTTTCACCACTCAAGCGACCACCGGCTCCAAACAACTTGTATCCTTCCAGGGCCTCTTGCGGCACCACCCAGGGAAGACTATTTGCGCGGAACGTAAAGGAGGGCAAGTCGTCTTCACCCACCTCACTGACCTCACCATTCCTGGCCCGCACCTGCCATGACTGTCCACGACGAACAACCGTCAACGCCGATACCAGACGGTTGGCATGCACATCATCCAGCATCGAAGCGGCCATGACGGCCTGACCGGGTGCGTCCGGATGCACGGCATCCTTGATCAACGTGAAATCCGGATTCTGACGCCGTTGCTGATAGGTGATGCGGTTCAATCGGGCAAACATGTTGACGAAACTAAGGCCTTGCTGGCGTGAGTGTTCCTGCAACCACGTCCCGTAAAACGCCAGCACACTGTTGTAGTATTTGTAGCGTTCCTGGACCGCACCGTCCTGGGATCGGATTTCCCGCGCCCGTAAGTCGTGCATGGTGGGATGCATCGGGATTGGCCTGGCACCCAGCTTCTGGATCTTCTCAATGAGCTCGACCATCCCCGTCTCATAGGTCTTGAAAACCTCCGGCTGGAACGCCTGGTAGGTGCCGTCATTCATCCCTAGCAGAATCGAAACGTACTTGGGTTTGGCAGGCGCGATATCGATGTCGAAGCGGCTGAGAGCATCGCCAACTTTGTCTCCTCCCACCGATGCGTTGTGAAAAGTAATCCGCCGCTGGGGATAGCGCGTGTAGAAGTAGGTCTCAACATACTGCGTGTAGAGACACTGGTGAGTAATGCTGTCACCACAAAACACCAGTGTGTCGCCATCCTGGAGATCGAGGCGTCGTCCCGCCGTATTTTGCGCAGAAACAGCTGTTGCCAGGAGCAGGAACAAGGTAAATACAGTACACCTCTGGAACCATGGTTTCATAGCTGTAGAACTCCAATCAGATGAGACAAGTGATGAAGCGACCGCCCTCTCTCAAGGTCCGGCGGAAGGAGGAATCGCCAGCAAGATTACAGAGTCGAAAGACACAGAGAAAAGAAGCCTGTCAATGTTGAAGAGCTATTTTGCACCCCGAAAATCGACACGGTGGCTCTCGGCTTAGCGTAATCTGGTACCTGGCTCAACGAAAGTAGTTGGCGAGAAAACCCTGGACAGAAAGGCAGTTTCCCGCCAGGCCCATCCCATAGTAAGATGGCCGCATGTCACCTCGAATCCACCGCAACTTGATCCTGGGCGGGATCGTTTGCCTGCTGGGCACACTCGCTGGCGCCGCGGAGCACCCGCTGGCGGCACCAGGGGTTACCAGCTTGACGAATCGGGCAGTCCGCTACCAGGTCGCGCAGCGCGACTACGCCGTGCTGGCCCGCGGCGCGGTGACAGCAGTCATCGCCAACAACCGGGCCGTCGATGATGCCACACTGCCGGGACACCGTGCCGGTTACAACGGTGTCGCATCACTGCGACATCAGCGGCAGACAAACAACCTGTTCGTACCGAGCTACGCAGGATTGAATCTCGAACATATTCACGACGGCACGCTGGCAGTCAAGAAAGAGCTTTTTGAGCCCCGCCGCGCCCCCATGGAACTGCGTCGGATCGACCCATTTACGGTGGAACTCTATCAGCCCCCCACCCCCAACTGGAAACTGGAAAGTTGCGGACGCTACCATCTACTGGCAGACGGTACCATCGAATACACGTTTGAGTGCATTCCCCGCGCCAATGTTTTCCAGCGCGGATTTATCGGGCTGTTCTGGGCCAGTTACATCCACCGACCGGAAGATCGCGCCATCATCTTTGCAGGCAAACCGGCCGCCGAACCGTCTGCCAGTCCACGGCGCTTGCGCACCGTTTCTCCGCGACACGGCGTCGAGAGTACCCACCCTCCAGACGGGCCATTGACCGATTTCAATATCGATGCCGCGTTTCCCCTGAAACTCGTCAATCATCGTTCTCGCTACGTCTACACCCAGCCCTGGTATTACGGTGTTCGGCAGCAACTGGCCCTGGTTCTCATGTTCCGCACACGAGACCGTGTCTGGTTTGCCCAATCGCCCACAGGAGGAGGTGCCACCAATCCCGCCTGGGATTTCCAGTGGTTTATTCCAGAATATCGTCTGGGTCAGGCCTATGGGCTGGTCATGCGAGCCGGTTACCTGCCTTTTACCGACCATGCGCAAATCGAGGCGTTCGTCAGGCCGCATCTGGCGGCACTGAACGCGCCGCCGACAGCGCGCTAACGCTGCCTCTATTTGGAGCGCCACCGGGCTGGCTCAAGCCAGGCCCCAATTATCGATCACAAAAAGAGGGCTGTCGAGCATCCGCTCGACAGCCCTGCTGTGATCCGTACAGAAACTCCAGGATTCCAGACCTAGTAGGTCAGGATCATATCCAGACCGAACACGGTCGAATCACGACGACCTGCAGAAAACACACCGCCATCGTTAAGGCCGTCGTTGATGTCCCGATGGAAGTTGTCAAGCCGCAGTTCAGGACGCAGCAGCAAGTTGGAAGTGGCCTGATAATTCAGACCGACCGTAACTGCGTTGAATTCTTCATAATCGCGACCAAGGTCGACCCACTCGGAACGCAAACCAAGCTTCATGCAATCATTGAGTGCATAAAACATATAGTTCGTGAGCGTGATTGACGAGTCATCGCTGGATTGTCCGGAACCGTCGTAGGTGTAGAGCATCGTCTCAAAGGCACTCTCCAGCCGATCGCTGAGTTGCCAGCGCACCACCATATTGTGCGCGTAAACGTTGTCATTCGTTCCATCGTCACCGGTTACCAGCGAGTAACTCAGGTGCATCGTATCGAAGACCATCATCGAGACGCCGCCCAGGAACATCGAACCCGCATCAAATGACCCGAAGCCCGTATCGTAGCCATCAATCCATCCCGCATGCGCGGTCACATGATTACCCACACTCCAATCAGCCAGCACACCGGTAACCGTGCGCGGTATGAACCAACCATCCAGACCTCGCCCATAGCTACGGGAGTAAAAGAAGTTTTCGGTGGCAGCCATCTTCTCATAACCAAGTGGGCCGAAGAAATGGCCGCCCTTGACCCGCATCCCCGCGTAAGCCACCTCAGCGTAGAGTTGCGGAATGGCGTGACCGTACGCTCCACCATTCTCCCAGTNACGATCCCACTCACCCGCGGCATTTTGGTTCGACTGCATGTCTGGTGCGTCGGTCCCATAGACGTAATCCATCCCGAATCCCCAGTCAAATCCTTTGCCACCGTGCGCGGCTCTCTGGATCTTCAGCCACTGCTGTTGCAGCTGGAAACGGTTGGGATAGTCATTAAACGAGCCGGGCGTACCGTCACCGTTGGTCCCTTCAGTGTGGTAACCGATCTGGGTATGGCCGTTGATGGTGATACGGCTGGCATTGTCGTTGGCAAACAACGTCCAAGGTTCGCAGGGAGCGTGACAAAACTGGTCCAGAAAGTCCCACTGCAAGCCTTTACCACCCGCTTTTTGCGGAACGAGCTTGCGCGGATTCTGAGTCGCTTTGCGACCGCGACCCGTTTCCTGGACGGCAGGCCGATCACTGGGTGAGGCGGCTTCGTCCTGGTAGTAGTTGTAGGCAACCCCTCGGTGCGAACCCGACTGGTAATACCCTTGAGCAAATGACACTTCAGCCTGATNGCCAAGCAAGCCACAGCCCGCCGCNACAGAGAGAAANAAACGCGACAACTTCATAATGCACCCCGGTGTTAGAACGGATCAGAAAGGAACAAAGTTGCCTTCGCGCAGCAACCCGTTCACCCATCTCACACTTCGCCTGCGTGTGAAGTCCGTTCCCAGCGCATTCCATTTCAGTTACGCTCGCGCAGACATTCGACAGTAAACTGCCGAACAGCTAATGTCCTGTTCAATCGGCTATCGGATGGCTGCACCGGGTCCACCCCAACCCGAATCACAAGAATCCAAAGAAACCGGCGGCCACCCGCATACCATATGCGGTTATGACGATTGCACCTGTATTTACTATCTACNAACTGGCGATCTACAAACTGGCAACGGCCCACTGAACTGCCTACATTGGATGCTCGTGATCTTGCCGCCAAGGAGCCTTTCATGTGCGCCGCCAACCGACGTCAATTTCTCACCCAGACGACCGCCGCCTTGACGGCNACCGGNCTGGTCACGGGTGGTGNACAGACAGNCCGCCTGGCCAGTGGACGTTCCGCAATCCCTGCCACANATCGCGATCCGCAAGATCACTCCGACCCCAATCTTCACCTGCTGGTCGATGATCACGAAATCGCCCGCAGCGAAAACGTGTCACGCGTGCTCAACCGAATGTACAAACACCCCCGGCCGGTGCTNGTCGCCGANCGCCCCTGGGAGGGAGAGCGGGCACAAGCCTGGGGTAGTGTCATACAGGAGCCCGCTGGACTTTTCCGGATGTGGTACTTTGCGTTCAACACCGAGCGACGCTGGGACGAATTGGACCGCGGGGGATATTGCTACGCAGAAAGCCGCGACGGGCTTCACTGGACCAAGCCCGACCTCAATCTGTTTGAGTTCCGCGGCAGCAAACGGAATAACCTGTTCTATTCCTGTGCCCCCGATGGGGTAAATCTGGTCGACGAAGAATTGGCCCGCCGGGGACTGGGCTTGCCGGCGATTGATGAAAAGGGAGAAACCATCGGAGTCATCAACAACCTCGACGGACTGACGGTCGTCCGCGATGACGATGACCCCGATCCCCAGAAGCGNTACAAGTTGATCGCCAACATGCAAGACCACCGCATGTGGGCGCCCTACAATCCCAANCGTTATCCCAATGTCACAACCGAGCAAGTCAAGAANTCAACACGTGTCTTTGGCCAATATATGGANACAAGTCCAGACGGAATTCACTGGACGCGACGCCCGCANAGGTTGATGGCAGCCCGTGGTGGCGATTACATGATGGTCACCCGTGACCACCGCAACAAACAATGGTGGCTCAACGAACGCGCACACGACCAGGGAGGACGTAACGCGTCGTTACGAACCAGCAAAGACTGGAAGCAGTGGTCCGACCTGGAAGTCATCTTTGGCAANNACTCCGACCCCAATTTCAACCGNACGTTCCAGTGGCATGGCGGNATGACGCCTTTCAACTATGGAAATCTGAACCTGGGCCTGCTCGAGATCTGGCCCCTGGCGGGGCACGGGGCCACCTGCGAATTGATCAGTCAACGGGAAGGCGACAGCTGGCAGCGCACTCAGCCGGGCCATCCATTTCTGGACATCGGTCCGGAAAAGAGCTTCGACCGCATGCTGGCTTACCCGTCCCACAATCCACCGGGCAAGGTCGGCGACCGACTCTATTTCTTTTACACCGGTGCCAAGGGTCGCAACCACCCCCGTAAAGGGATGCCAATGTCGATGGGACTGGCGACGATCGGTCTGGATCGTTTTGCCGGATTGAGCCAGTGGCGCAGTATCGGTCCGGGCGTCGTGATCAGCAAACCCATGCCCGTAGCCCAGCCGCAACTGGCAATCAACATCGAGTATTTCGAGTACGCTCCACTGCGGGTGGGCGTCACGCGTCCGGATGGGACGCCCATCGCCGGTTTCAGACTGGAGGATTCACGCATCGAATTGCGCCCCGATGCGATTTACAGTTGGGCCCGCTGGAAAGACAAGCCAGACCTTAGCGAATTGGTGGGCCAAGCGGTCTCCTTCCATTTCGAAGTCGTCGGAGCTGCACTCTACAGTTTTCGGTTCTATCCTCAACGTGTCCTCCGCCAGGGCGACGAACCCAGCTAACGTCTTCACGACCACAAGTTCCTCGTCCAGGACGCTTTTGGGGAATCCGCGCAGAATTCGAACAGCGCCAGAACGCGGCCACAACCTCTGGCCGCCAGATTTGCCCGCGCAACCGGTTTGCGTCCAGTACGGGTCTTCTCTAAGATTCGGGCTCACAAGTTGCCTGAATTACACTCTGCCAGTCGCACCACTCGCTTCCTGGGCCACGGGGTACGCTGGATTTCAATCGCCGCGAATGCTCAACCTCTTTTCAGGAGTCGCTGATACCATGTGTTGCCATCCACGTGTCCCCCTTTGTCTGTTGTTGGTCGGGCTGATGCTCCTCACTGGGTGTTTTCCCAGTGGCGAGTCCGACCAAGGTGGCGCAGCTGCAGACAATGCGGCCGGCGGCAGCGACTCTGGGTCGGACAGCCAGGCCGCGACGAGCGCAACGGTAGATGGCACCGACGATACCACCGACGATGCCGCGGCAGATACCTCTGAGACGACCGACTTTGTCCTTGGCGATCTGGTCGAGGCCTTCGATCCACCCCCGCTGGACAAGCTCGTCGCTGACAACCAGTGGCGGGACATGCCAGTGCTTGACTCCGTACAGCTGATGCGCGATCGCAAGGCGGGTGAAGATCCCCCGCCCACGGTCGCCGACGTGCTGGGTTTGCGCAATACCAGCCCCGCCATCAACGATAAAATCCTGGCCGCCATGGGACAACTCGCGGACGAGAAAACTGCCGTTGATGATCAAGCCGAATGGCGCCGCCACACCTCGGGTGATGTCAAAAGTACGAACCCACTCTTGGGTAGCTCGGTCGCGGAATTTGACGTCAGCAGCCTGACTGGGTTCGGTCTGTTCGGTTTTGACTGGAATTTCGTTCCGTTCGCCAGCAAGGATTCGGTCGCCTCCTGGAAGTCAAGCGAAAATGGGCTCTACGACCTGGTTGAAATGCGCCAGGATCTGGTGTGGTCAGATGGAACTCCGATCACGGCCCACGACATCGAGTTCTCCTTCCGTGTCATTATGTCTTCCAAAGTTCCCGTACCTGCCATGCGGAGCGGCACCGATCAGCTCAAAGCGGTCGTCGCCTACGACGACCACACCATTGTATTCTTCCACCAGGAATCCCTGGCAACCAACGTCTGGAATATCAACTTCGGCATCATCCCCAAACACGTCTACGCCAGTACGATTGCCGACGACCCGACGTTGGCCGCCAGCGAAGCCCACGTCAGTCGCGATGAAAATCCTGTCGTCGGTGGAGCCTATATCATGACCAAACGCGAGCGCGGTCAGGAAATCATTCTCGAACGGCGCGAATCCTATTACATGTTCAATGGAAAACAGGTGCGCGATAAGCCCTATTTCGAGACGGTTCGCTTTCGCATTCTCCAGGATCCCAGCACCTCATTGCTGGCGCTCAAACGCGGTGATATCGAAGAACTGCAATTGACCCCCGAGCAATGGAAATCGCAGACAGGTGACGATGAATTTTACGAGCTCAACACCAAAGTTTATGACCTGGAGTGGGTCTATTTCTATTTTGGCTGGAACAATCGCTCACCGTTTTTCCGAGACAAGCGCGTCCGTCAGGCGATGAGCCTGGCGTTCGACCACAAGGAAATGCTCGAGCAGCATCGTTTCGGCATGGATGAAGCCTCAACCGGCGTGTTCCATTCCACCTCGCGCTGGGCACCACCCAATCCTCCGGCCCCCTACCAGCAAGACCTGGATAAAGCCGAAGAGCTGCTCGCGGCTGCCGGTTGGGAGGATTCGGACGGCGACGGTTACCTGGACAACGAGGTCGAACTCGACCCTGATTTTGATGGCAACATCGATGGCAAAGCGCGCATTAAATTCGAATTCACCATTCTGACCAGCAACCGGCAGGATCGCATCGAAATCTGCAATCTGCTGCGGGAAAACCTGGATAGCATCGGTATCAGCTGCCAGGTCAAACCGGTCGAATTCACAACGCTCCAGCAGCTTTCTCGCGACCACAAATTTCACGCCATGTTCGCTGGCTGGGGAACGGGGGCCGACCCGGACACCAGTGAAAACTTGTGGACGACCAAGGCGATCGATGCGGGCCGTAATTACGTCTGCTATTCCAGCACAGAAATTGATGCGCTGTTCGAGCAGGGAAAACGCGAACTGGATCCCGAAAAACGCGCCAAGGTTTATCAACAAATCCACCTCAAGCTATGGGACGACCAGCCTTACACGTGGTTGTATTTCCGCAACGGTTATTTTGGCTTTAATAAGAGCTTGCGGGGTTACAATTTCAGCCCGCGTGGACCCTACGGGTACGGTCCGGGCCAATCTACTATTTTCAAGGCACCCGCGGCGCAGTAGCATTTCCACGGTTTCGTCAGCGCCACGTCTCCCAGTGGTGCACAGGGCCAGGGATGGTACATGACCAGTTATTTGATTCGTCGGTTCTTCATCGGGTTACTAACCCTGCTGCTGATTACCTTCGTGATCTACGGTCTCATCCGGACCATGCCCGGGAGTCCGCTGGATACCGATCCGGCTATGCTCGACCCCAGCAAAATGCCGCGCGAGGAAGACCTCGAGCGGATGCGCAAGGTCTATGGTCTCGATAAACCGTGGCCTGTCGCATATATCCAATGGCTCCGTAATGTCCGATACGGAAATCTCGGACATAGCTACTCACAGCGCAAAGCCGTTAGCGAACTGGTCAAACAACGTATCGGCCCCACACTCACGCTGTCGGTGACGTCGCTGTTCTTAACGTACCTTCTGGCCATCCCGATGGGTCTCTATTCAACCGTCCGCAGTGGAAAACCGGAAGAGCGCGGTATCAGCTTCCTGCTGTACATGTTGTATTCGTTCCCCTCGTTTGTCGCAGCGCTATTTCTGCAACTGCTGTTCGCCGTCAAATTGCAGGGGACCGCGCTGGAACTACCGTTATTTGGCCACCAGAGTCCTGGTTTTGATGAAATGTCCTCCGTGCAGCAAACCCTGGATCGTTTCTGGCATATGGTGCTGCCAGTCACCTGCTTTACTTATGCCAGCCTGGCCTACTACTGTCGTTTCGTAAAAGCCAACATGGAAGAAGTCATCCGGCAGGATTACATTCGCACGGCACGCGCCAAGGGATTGGGACCAATCCGCATCATTTTGCACCACGCCTTCCGCAATACATTGATCCCCTTTGTCACGCTGCTGGGCCTGACACTTCCCGGACTGTTGAGCGGCGCGATCATACTCGAACAAATTTTCAACTGGCCGGGAATGGGCCAACTCTACTTCGGGTCGATCAGCACGCGTGATTACCCGGTAATTATGGCGCTGACCCTGATGTTCTCAGTTCTCACACTGCTGGGTCAATTGCTAGCCGACATTCTCTACGCCTTCGTTGATCCCCGAATCACCTATCACTAATACAGTCTGCGAACTCATTCATGGCGGCTTCCGAAAAATCGACTACGCGCCCGCCGTCCGCTGGATTCTGGATCCAATCGTGGCGGAGATTTCGGCGGCGAAAGATGGCGATGTTGGCGCTGTTGTACATCGGTTTTCTCTCTCTGGTGGCCATTTTCTCACCACTGATCGCCGGTACCAAACCGATCGTCTGCCGATACAAAGGTGAGGTCTATTTTCCCTGTATCGAATACTACATCCGTGGCTGGAAGTACCCGATTTTCCTGAAAGATCGGTTCCGCAATGTGTTTCCCAAGAACCTCAAGAAGAAAGATCCCGATAGCTGGGCCATTTTCCCCCTCGTCTACCAGGACCCCTACCGCCGTGTCCGCAAAGGAGAGTGGGAAGATCGGCCCGGCAACCAATCAGGTGCAGAGGGACGTCCTAGTCAGTTGAACCTGTTCGGAACCTACGGCACCTCGGGTATCGACATCTTCGCCAGCATGGTCCATGGAACCCGGATTGCGCTGCTTGTCGGTTTCGTGTCAACAGGAATCGCAGCTGTGATTGGCATTACGGTCGGCGCCATTGCCGGTTATCTGGGAGGCTGGGTCGATATGCTCTTGAGTCGTCTGATCGAACTCGTGTTATGTATCCCATCACTGGTCCTGATCTTAGCACTGCTGGTGACCATTGATCGTCCCTCCATCTGGCACATGATGGCCATCCTAGGGCTGACGGGTTGGACGAGCATGGCCCGGCTTACCCGGGCAGAGTTCCTCAAGCTGAGACAGTCCGAGTTCGTCATCGCCGCGCGGAGCATCGGCGCCGGACGTTTGCGGATCATGTTCCGACATATCCTGCCAAATTCGCTGGCACCTGTAATGGTTCCGATCGCTTTTGGAATTGCCGCGGCTATCTTGATTGAAGCGGGTCTTAGCCTCCTCGGTTTTGGCGCACCACCGCCCAACCCCAGCTGGGGCACCATCCTTAACTCAGGGAAGACCACAATTCAGGCGGGTTATTGGTGGCAAATCGTGTTTCCGGGAACCGCCATTTTTCTGACGGTGCTGGCATACAACTTGATTGGTGAAGGAATCCAGGAAGCGACCGATCCGCGCCTGGCAAATCCGGGAAACTGACTCGTGCTTGAACCTGTACTCGACATCCAGAATCTACAAACCTATTTCCACACCGATGGCGATATAGTCAAGGCTGTGGACGATGTCAGTTTTCACGTGCAACCCGGACACACGGTAGGTATCGTCGGTGAGTCCGGTTCCGGCAAATCGGTAACCAGTTTGTCCGTGATGCGCCTGCTGGCCGCCACCGGCCAGATCCACGGCGGAACCATATCTTTTTTAGGGAAGGACCTGGCCGGCGTCCCTGAACCGCAGATGCGCAAGATCCGTGGTGCGGAAATCAGTATGATCTTTCAGGAACCCATGTCGTCACTCAACCCGGTGCACAAAGTAGGACACCAGGTTCGGGAAGCGATTATCCAGCATCAAAATCTTAGTAAGCGCGCGGCATTCCAGAGAACTGTCGAGCTCTTTGAGGAAGTGGGGATTCCCGACCCCGCGCAGCGTTTCCACTATTACCCGCACCAGATGTCCGGTGGTCAGAAACAGCGCGTCATGATCGCCATGGCGCTCTCCTGCAACCCGCGTCTGCTGATCGCGGACGAGCCTACGACCGCACTCGACGTCACCATTCAAAAGCAAATATTGGATTTGATTCGTGGGTTGCGGGATCAGCGCCAGATGGCAGTGATGTTCATCACCCATGATCTCGGGGTAATCGCAGAGATTGCCGATTATGTGGTGGTGATGTACCAGGGCAAGGTCGTGGAACAGGGCAGCGTGCTCGAGCTCTACGAAAATCCCCAGCATCCCTATACCCAGGGATTGCTGGCCTGCCGACCGAGAATGGACAGTCCCTACAAGCGGCTGCCAACCGTATCCGATTTCATGGATACCACCCAACTGAAAGGCGAGGTTACCGAGCTGCGGAGCCTGGAACTTAGCGAAGATCAGCTGGACTACTTTCGTAATTCTGGTAGGGGCCGTTTGCTGCACAAGAACAGTGAATTGAAAGCGGCAGGTTTTCCAGATGAACCGACGCGCTACGGAAGAGACGCCAGGTCGATACCCGAATCAACTGCACCACTCTTGAGTGTCGTCGATCTCAAAGTCCATTTTCCTGTGCGTTCTGGCCTGCTGATGCGAACCAGCGGGCACGTGAAAGCGGTCGATGGAATCAGTTTCAACGTATACCGCGGGCAGACGCTGGGACTGGTCGGCGAATCCGGTTGCGGCAAGACGACTACCGGACGAGCCATTCTGCAACTCGTGAAACCGACAGCCGGGGAAGTCACTTTTGATGGCCTCGACATGGCGCATCTAACCCGCGATGCATTGCGCCAGATGCGCAAGCGAATGCAGATCATCTTTCAGGATCCGTTCGGTTCGATGAATCCACGGATGACCATTCAAACCGCGCTGACCGAACCGATGATGATCCAAGGGATCGGCAACTCACGTGATGACCGGATTGACCGCGCCGCAGCGCTGTTAGAAGAAGTCAACATGGAACCCGATCATCTGAAACGCTATCCCCATGAATTTTCGGGTGGTCAGCGACAGCGGATTTGTATTGCGCGCAGCCTGGCGGTCGAACCCGAGTTCATCATCTGTGACGAATCGGTTTCCGCACTCGATGTTTCCGTTCAGGCACAGGTTCTGAACCTGCTCAACGACCTGCAGGAGTCGCGCGGACTGACGTATGTCTTCATCAGCCACGACTTGAGCGTCGTCAAGTTTATGGCCGATATGATGGCGGTCATGCACGACGGCAAGATCGTCGAGTTTGGACCTTCCGAAGCCTTGTACAACAACCCGCGCGAAGCGTATACGCAACAATTGATCGAAGCCACACCGCGTGATGACTTGGCCCATATACGGCAATTAGTGGCGCAACGTAAAGCGCGGCGGGACGCCAGCAGGGATTAGTGGCTGGCCTTCTACTACGGGTAGCCGATCCCAGAACACCTATCCCACCCTCGTACCATACGGGTACTGCACCATGGCATTCAACGACACAGCCAACAGCCCATCCAATGAACGGTTCACACGATCTTTGCCAATCAGTGGTGGTTCACACGCGCCGGCACACAGACGTCACGTCAATCTCTGGATGCGGGCCGCGGTCGTGATCACACTTTTCTCCAGTGGACTGGCAACCGCCGGGGAAAAACAGCCAAATATCCTGTTCTTGTTCGCCGACGACCAGTGTTTTGAAACCATCCGCGCCCTGACCGATCCCGATCCGGCGGCTGAGGTGACGGGGATCCACGATATCGAAACCCCGAATCTGGACCGGCTGGTACGGCGCGGACTGACATTTCGCCATGCGTACAACATGGGCTCCTGGAGCGGGGCCGTCTGTGTCGCCAGCCGGACGATGCTCAACACAGGCCGATTCTTGTGGCGGGCCCATGCGGTCTATCAAACCAGCGAAGCGGAACGCAAGGCGGGCCGGTTCTGGTCTGAACACCTCAAGCGAGCCGGCTATGACACCTACTTTTCAGGCAAGTGGCATGTGCGCGCCAATGCCAGGCGCGCGTTTGACTATGTCCGTCACGTACGCGGCGGGATGCCCAAACAAACACCCCAGGGGTATAACCGGCCGATCGATGGAGAAATCGATCCGTGGAGTCCTTACGACCGGCAATTCGGTGGATTCTGGGCTGGAGGCAAGCACTGGAGTGAAGTCCTGGGTGATGATGCCGTCGATTTTCTCCGGCAAGCTGACGAGCGCGAAAAGCCGTTCTTCATGTACCTGGCCTTCAATGCACCGCACGACCCTCGGCAATCTCCTAAATCCTACGTCGACAAGTATCCACTCAAGCGGATTGCCCTGCCGCAAAACTTTCTGCCCGAGTATCCGTTCAAAGAACAGATGGGCTGTGGCACGGGACTCCGCGACGAACGCCTGGCTCCCTTTCCGCGGACTCCCAGGGCGGTCAAAGTCAACCGGCAGGAATACTATGCGATCATCACACACATGGACGCGCAGATCGGCCGCATTCTCAATGCACTGCAGGGCACTGGCCAGGCCAATAATACGTACATCTTCTTTACTGCGGATCATGGACTGGCGGTCGGGCATCACGGCCTCCTGGGTAAACAGAACATGTACGACCACAGCGTACGTGTTCCGTTCATTGTCGTCGGCCCTGACATTCCAGCGCAAGCACAAAATGATACCCCGATCTATTTGCAGGACGTGATGCCAACTACGCTGGAACTGGCGGGAGTGGACACACCTGAACATGTGGAATTCCATAGTCTGCTGCCCCAGATACACGGTCGCAAACAATCGAATTACGACGTGATTTATGGAGCGTATCTGCAAGTCCAGCGGATGATTCGGACCACCGAGTACAAATTGATCTTGTACCCGCAAGCCAGGCGGGCGCGACTGTACCACGTGCTGGAGGATCCCTTGGAAATGAAAGACCTGGCGGATTCACCGGAACCCCAGCCGATCCTGCGCAAACTGTTTACTCGGCTACTCGCCTTACAGCAGGAAATGGGAGACCCTCTCGACCTGACACCCGCTTTTCCGAATTTAGAGTTGTAGCTACAAGGCAGCCGCCCAGGTGGCGGCGCTGGCTAGAGCAAACTTCACCGGGAGCTGGCATCAATGCAATACAAGTAATCGCGCGTGCGTAAATAGAGTTCGTCACCAGCCGCCGCGGGAGATGCCATCAACCCCTGCTGCAACTTGTTGAGTGCCAGCCGCTGGAACGTCCGTCCACTCTGAATGACTGTAGTGCGACCTTCGCGATCACAAAAATAGACACGTGTACCCGAGGCCACAGGCGAGGCACAGAAACTGCCACCTAATCGCTCTCGCCAAACCAAATCTCCACGGAGCGCGTCGAGACAACTCAAAATACCCCGATCGGAAACCGTGTAGAGCAGATCTTCAACCAGAATCGGAGAGGGTGTGGACGGGCCATTACGTGTGTATTTCCAGGCCAAATGCGTGCTGGTAATGTCACCCTTGCCGCCCAGCCGAACAGCCAGAACGTGCGGTTTGGCAAAGTCCGTCACCACATAGGCCAGATCGTCCCGAACCACAGGTCGAGGTACGGCCGAGAAACCACTGTAACGCACGTGCCACAGTTCACGACCGTTACGGGGATCATACGCATAACAGCCTTGCGCCGAAGGGCTGATCAACCAATCCGCTCCAGCGCCGCGAACTACCGTCGGTGTGGTAAATGCCTTGCGGGCAAAGTCTCCCACGCTGGACATATCAATGGATCGCTCCGTGCGCCAGACGGTACGTCCTGTCTGTTTGTCGAGCGCCACTACATACTGCTGATCGCGGCCATCGTAGTGACATACCAGCAACTTCTTGTAAAGAACCATCGACGACCCCGGGCCCTCCTGGTGGTCGACGAGAAGGTCACGTCGCGCCCACACCTGAACACCGGTAGCCGTATCGAGACAGGCCACTCCATACGTGCCGAAATGAACATAAACTCGCCCCGTTTCAATCACCGGAGAAGGTGAAGCGTAACTGTTGAGTTGGTTTCTCGGCTCCGGAGTCGGGATCTGGAACAGCACACGTTCATGGATTTTGTGTCCCTCGTTTCGGTCCAGACAGATCACCCGCAAGTCATGTCCATCCGGACTGGCTGTGGTCAACCAGACCTGGTCGCCATGAATTACGGGCGTCGACCAGCCAAGACCCGGAACCTTTACCTTGAAGCGCACGTGATGTTGTTCATTCCACGTTTCAGGTAGCTGCTTCGACACGGCGTGACCATCGCCACGGGGGCCGCGAAATTCAGGCCACTCCGTGGCAACTAATCGCCGCGCGCCCTCCGTACCGAGACCACCACAACACCAAACCGCGAGAACCACGATGCCGGGCACTTTACGGAGAACAGACATACTCAGTTCCTTCCAACTCGCTCGAATCAGCAGGTCACGGAAACCCACCTCCCGGTCCTGCCACACCTCTAGTCGCGCGAAAGAACCTGCCGACGTTGGGGATGCCGCGTTGGCCATTTCAGCTGGCATGCAACCCAACCCGTCGCTATCAAGTTAACCTTCCTCATTCAATTGCTGTTGCAATTGGGCGTCTTTGGCCGCAATTTTTTCTTTCAGGTCGCGTTTGAACTGTGCAAAACGGTCACGTAATGCATCGTCCGCGGTGGAAAGCACCTGGACGGCAAACAAACCCGCATTGCGGGGGCCACCCATTCCGACTGCCACGCTGACAACGGGAACGTCACCAGGCATCTGCACTGTCGACAGCAGCGAATCCATCCCACCCAAGTCTGGAGTGGGAACGGGTAAACCAACCACAGGTAGCGGTGTATGTGCCGCCACGACACCGGCGAGGTGAGCTGCTCCACCTGCGGCCGCAATAATCACGCGCAACCCGCGCTCGACAGCCGACGTCGCGTATTCCAACACCACATCCGGTGTGCGGTGAGCGCTCATGACGCGAACTTCGTATTCAACGCCGAATTCTGCCAGCGCCGCGGCCGCCTTTTTGATCTTCGGCCAATCGCTGTCACTACCCATCACAATACCAACTTGAGGAGCCATTTCAGGTTTTTCCTTGATGAACAAAAGACACAACGGTTGTTCCGTCGTTGCTGGACGGCTGGCTGGCGTGGTAACCGCATCCAACGCACGCCAACCCGGGGATGACGACGTTACTCCGCGGCGCGCCGAAACTCCTTCACAGCCGCCCTTCTACAATACTGGGTTTTATCCCGTCGGACGGTGTCTTGGCAATGTGGTACCCGGTCGATTTATCAGAATCGCTACTGCCAGAACCCAGGGATCATTCGGCCTGAATCACGACCGTACGTTGATTCGCCAATTCCAGCTCGACCGGCCCTTGGCGCGAATCGACCAGCCGGCGGAATAAGGCCGGCCGATCCACCTTTTTATCCTCCACGCGGAGGATAAAGTCGCCTGCGCGGAGACCCGCCTTCCAGGCCGGTGATTGCGGCACGACCGACAATACGCCTACACACCGATCGAGTGGGATGCGCTGACTTTGCTCTGCCAGATCCGGCACACCAAGCGCGGTCGAAAACTCGATCTGCAACCCACGCCAGGGTACGGGGTGATCCTGAACCAACTCAGCCGCCACCGCCGTTACGTATTTCTTGGATAGTGTGGCAGTGAGATCGAATCTCCGTGGTATTTGTTTCTTCAAGGGTTCACGCAACACCTGTAAAGCAACCTCGGCCAGTGCCGGCTGGCGACCAATCTCTCGAAACAACCCGTCACTGTCATGGACAGGCTGTTGGTTTACTCGCGTGATAACATCTCCTCTCCTCAAGCCCGCCGCCGCGGCCGGGGTCCCCGCCAGCACTTGTTCAACCAGCGCGCCGCGGCGTCCTCGCTGACGGTCAAAGCGTGATAATTCGGTCGCCTGTACGCCCAGAAACCCAAAATCAGGACGGCGTCCCGCTTTGAGATCGGCCAGCACCCGGCGAAACGTCGCGTCGACGGGAATAGCAAACCCGGCCGAGACCTCATAACCCCGAAGTGCTGCCAAGGAACTGGTCAAACCGATCATCTGGCCGCGCAGATTTACCAGCGCGCCCCCACTAGTCCCTAGATTCAGCCGCGCGTCGGTCTGGATCAAAGTACCCAATTCATGAAGTGATTCCGCCGCGCCCGACCCGCCGCCCACAGGACGTGGTCTCCGCGCTGCTTTGCGGGCCAGATTGGAAACAATCCCCCAGCTGGCACTTACCTCGCCCTGCCGCGCGATGCCATACGGGTTTCCCAGCGCAATCACCACCATCCCTTTTTTCAGCAGACTGCTGTCACCCAGTGGCATCGGCACCAGATCCGTCGCAGCCACCTTGAGTACCGCTAAATCGGTCCATGGATCGACCGCCATTACCTTTTCCATACGGTGTACCGACGCCGTAAACGGGCGACGCTGGATCCAAACGAAATAGTCGTTTTGAGATATGTCCCCCAACACGTGATAGTTGGTCAAAACCAACCCACCCTTGTCGACCACAACACCCGTAGCAAATTCATTGGGAACAAAATCCGGACTGAGGGGATCTACTGTCGCTTGTCGGCGCTGGCCTGAAGCATCTTTGCGCACACGGGCGATCGCGACGACCGATTTTTCAGTACGGGCGATCGTATCGACCGTGAGCGCTTCCAGCGCGCGCACCGCTTCAGCAGCCGTGACCTCCTGGGCGTCCAGACGGCCACCCGAGACAGCGGCCCCATGGTACATCAAGACCAGAAACAGGAGGCCTGGCAGCAATCTACTGCACTGCGTTATCTGTTGTGATCTGGCGGACTGCAACCTGGTCGATTGTGACATAGTGGATTGTGACATGCTGCGTTCTAATAACGCCAGGACCTGGCCAGCTTTGCTTGCCAACACTGCCCTGGCACATTGAAACCAGCCTCAATGCAACGGTGCCTCAGCCGCCGTAACGTACGGCGACCTGTCGCAATGCAACAAGGTAACCGGGTCATAGCAAACCACACAGGTCTGCCAAAGAACTCAGGCATTTGGATTGGGATCTGCATCCGGTTCCGCGGCCTGTGGTGCCTCTCCCACGACTCCCGCAGCTATCAGGATCTTGGTGTCTATTTCCTTGGCAATATCCGGGTTTTCCATCAGGTGCGCCCGGGCTTTTTCCTTGCCCTGTCCGAGATAGGCATCGCCGTACTTGAACCACGAACCACTTCGATTCACCACTTTGTGAATCACACCCAGATCCAACAGATCGCCCTCATAACTGATCCCATGTGTGTGCATCATGTCAAATTCGGCAACACGAAATGGGGGTGCCACCTTGTTCTTAACCACCTTGCAACGGACTCTTTGCCCAACCACATTTTCGCCGTCTTTAAGTTGGCCAATCCGCCGGACATCGATACGACAAGAGCTGTAAAACTTCAATGCCCGACCACCTGGTGTCGTTTCGGGACTGCCAAACATCACACCGATTTTTTCACGAATCTGGTTGATAAATATCACGGAGGATTTGCTGCGCGCGATGGCACCCGTCAGTTTGCGCATCGATTGACTCATTAATCGTGCCTGCAGACCAACGTGCGAATCGCCAATTTCACCTTCAAGTTCCTGTTTGGGAATCAAAGCCGCCACCGAGTCGACGATAATGACATCAACTGCGTTAGATTTGACAAGCATCTCGGTAATCTGCATGGCTTCTTCACCATGATTCGGCTGACTCACCAGTAGCGTATCCAGCTCGACACCCAGTTTCTTGCCCCACGTTGGATCGAACGCATGTTCGGCATCGATCATCGCCGCAATACCACCTTGTTTCTGGGCTTCCGCCGCCACATGTAAGGCGAGGGTGGTTTTGCCGCTCGATTCGGGGCCAAAGACCTCAATGATGCGGCCCCGCGGAATCCCTTGCCCGCCCAGGCCTAAATCGAGCGAGAGACTGCCGGTTCGAATCCCCTCAATCGCCCGCCGTTTGTCGCTCCCCAACGGCATGATGGAACCTTCACCAAACTGCTTTTCAATTTGCTGAACAGCCGTTTTCAGGTTCGGATTGGCCTCGATCACTGCCGCCGATTTCTTCGAGGCTTTGTCGGGTTTTGCAGATTTAGCAGAACTTGATTTCTTGGCCATGCGCTTGGTCTTCTCCGCCGTGATCATCGATTCACTCCTTTATCAAAACCAGTTCCGCTGAGACAAGCGACCGATTCCCCATTTCCCAGCCATAGTGAACAAGTGAATACTATATCGCTCTGGGGTCGTTGAAACAAGTTCAACTTGTTACCCCCATCATCGCGTCCCGCTGGACACCTCTGGTCACGCCAAGACGCTTTTTTTCAGCTCTTTCGGGCTTTATTTGCCCGTCCGGCCGCACCGGGCGGTCGGTTGGCCTGCCGCTGATCTAGGACCGTCGGCAGGCTTCCGATAGAATCCGCCGCCCTCAAAAAAGAACCGGTCGACAAGGAGAGTCCGTTGAACCAGTACTCCCGGGTTTGCTTCGCAGCCACCACGCTGGCCTGTCTGCTCACCCTCAATACCAGAGCAAACCCGCCCGTCGCCAGCCCAGAGTTGCTACCAGACGCTGAACTGACAGATGTGTTTTTCCTTGATCCCGAACAGGGATTTGCCGTAGGTGATCGGGGTGTCATCTGGATGACGGTGGACGGTGGTCAAAGCTGGCAATGGACCCGTTCACCAGTCAGTTGTCGTTTGGAGTCCATTCACTTCATCGATAGCCGCAACGGCTGGATTGTCGGTGGCCATTCGCATCCCTATACCCACAAAAGTACAGCTGTCATTCTTCGTACCCGGGACGGTGGCAAGCGCTGGTCCACGATCAGCGGCTTGTTACTCCCTGCACTCAAACAAGTCTATTTTTCTGACGCCAAAACAGGATGGGTGATCGGCAACGCTTCAGCGATGTTTCCATCCGGGATTTTTCGTACACAAGATGGCGGACGTAGCTGGTCCGCGGTCGCCGGTCCACGAAGTGGGGGCTGGCTGACGGGGCACTTCGGCTGGCACGACAGGGGCATCGTGGCCGGGCACGACGGGGCATTAGCAAAGATTATGGCTGCGCGCAGCGAGCCGTTACGAACAGCCAGCGTGGGCCCTCGTCATCTGCGTCGCCTCGACTTCAGTGATACCCGCCGAGGCTGGCTCATCGGTGATGGCGGTTTGATTCTACGAACCGAAGACGCTGGAGAACATTGGAATTCCCTGGGAGAAGACTTGCCTGCTGGCATTGCCCGTCAACTCGATTTTCGCGCAATGGCTACCTTTGGCGAGCACGTCTGGATCGCCGGCTCGCCAGGAACCCGCGTCCTACATTCTCAAGATGGTGGTGAACACTGGGATATTTATCCGACCGGTCAGGCGCTCCCCCTGCGTGCCATCACGTTTCATGATGAATATCGCGGCTGGGCCGTCGGTTCGCTGGGCACCATTCTGGCTACACGCGATGGTGGAAAAACCTGGCAACGTCAGGCCAGCGGTGGCGATCGCGCCGCGCTGCTAGGACTATTTGGGGAACCAAATCAGATCTGCTGGGAACTGTTTGCTTCCCTGTCCGGAGATGAAGGATATCTGGGTGTGGTGGAGTTACTGCATCGAATGCCCATCGAGGGAGCAGCGCCAAACGAGTGTTCATGGGACGAACGGGCGCATCGTGGAATCGTTGCGGTGGGTGCATCCGGTGCCGATTTCACCTGGCGATTTCCGGTGCGCCAAAGAGAACTCAAGTTGACGGCGACACAAATTCAAGATGGGTGGAACGCCGTGAATGATGGGCAGGCCGGAGATTACCTGCTGGAGCATCTGGTGAAAAAGATTCGACAATGGAAACCGTCCGTTGTGGTAACCGAACCTGCCAGTCCTGCTGGCGCGAATCCAGCGTCCCATCTGACCAATCAGTTTGTTCTGGAAGCTGTCTCACGCTCCAGTGATCCACTCTTTTATCCAGACCAACTGACGGCACTGGGGCTGGAAACCTGGGAAGTACTCAAAGTCTACTGCACGGTCCCCGCAGGCGAACCTGCTACCCTTGACCTCAATACGTCACAACTGGGTCCCCGGTTAGGGTGTTCATTTGCGGAATGCGCCAGCGCCGGCCAAGGCCAAATTGAATCGGAATACCACCCTGCGCCCGTACGGCGTGGCTTTCAACTGCTCGTCAACCAGCTCCCTGGAAAACTAGGCCGTCAAGGATTTTTCAGTGGCATTCCCTTGCGAGTCGGCGGATCGGCCCGGCGGGAACTGGGCCCCATTCAAGGGGATTTGCAACAACTCGCCCGCGCCGCCCAACGGCGACGTAATCTCCAGCAGATGATTGATCGAATCGACAACGATCCGACCACGGGCGCCGCCTGGATTGGCCAAGCCAACGACCTGACTCGTGGTCTGTCACGCGCTGCAGCGGGCAACATTCTTTCCCAACTGGCCGCCGGTTACCATCGTTCCAATCGCTCGGATCTGGCAGGAGAAGTCTACGAACTTCTACTGCAGCGTTATCCAAACCACCCACTCAGCGAAGCGGCTGCCATCTGGTTGATCCATTACTACAGTAGCAGTGAAGTTGGTTGGCGATTGCGACGCAAAACTCGATTCCGTGTTCAACAAGCAGGTGGCACCAGCGTCGCCTTGCCAGGATCGGAAGTACGACCGGCTGGTTACCTCGAACTCGAGGAGACCCAGCCCGTGCAAACCACCAGCGCAGGCACCGCGGCGATTGGATTAAAACCACACGAACGTGCAGGCCGTGCGGCTGCTATCGGACGATTGCTGGAACGAACCAATCCCGGATTGTTTGCCGAACCGGCCGTGCGGTTTCCGTTGGCCGCCGCTTACCGGGTTCAAGGTTTGTCTCGCGACGCCGAACGCTATTTTCACGCCTTGACCCAGCCCGGTGTCGACCCGCACTGGCAAGCGTGCGGACTCGGAGAACTATGGCTTAAACATGCCACAGGTCTGCCACCAAAAGCACTCCTAACTTGCTCACGGGCCCAACAGAAACCGCGCCTGGACGGAATCCTCAACGACCCGATTTGGAATGCCACGACGGCTGCCCCATTATCGAGCGCCCGACACGATGATCACGATTGGCCGTGTGTGGTCTTGGCGGCACAGGATCGAGAATACCTGTACCTGGCGATTAGTGCGCAAAAACCCAGGTTCTCCACCAATCCCACCAATCAGCGTGCTCGACCCCGTGATGCCGATCTCTCTGCGCACGACCGGGTCGAGTTCTTGATTGACGTCGACCGCGATTTCGCCACCTACTTTCGACTGGCCGTCGACCACCGCGGTTGGAACCGTGAGTCCTGTTTTGGTGATTTGACCTGGAATCCGCGCTGGTTCGTAGCGGCTCGGGATGGGGAACGCGAATGGACCTGCGAAATTGCGATTCCGCTTCACGAATTAACGCCACAGGCACCACTAGGCCAGGACGCCTGGGCGATCGGTATTCAGCGCATCGTACCCCAGGCGGGTTTTCAATCCTGGACACAACCAGCCGACATCAAGATCCAGACACGGGGATTTGGCTTGATGGTGTTTGAATGATGACACACTGAATTGCATCAACCAGCGGCCGCACGGGCCACCGCCATCCCCGCAGCAGCCAACCCCAGGCCAAACCGCGATCACTACGGTTCCAGAGGCTCCAGGAACCAGCCCATCTGGAACACCTTGCGCGGTGCCAGGCGCGCGATGGGCTTGCCATTGATTTGTCCAATCGCCCAACCACAACTAAAGTCAAGCGGCGTCACCACGTTGCGATTGAAATACTTGGCCAGGGCTTCTAGCGCTTGAGCCTTGATACCGGTAGCGTCGCTCGCTTCCGCGTACTGCAAACGACCAAGGGTAATCGCAGCCATGAATCGAACACGGTCAATCTCGACAAAGAGCTCTTCCACATCGGTCAGACGCGCGACCATCGCAGCGGCCAGCTTGTCGTCCTGCTTGCCCATCGACAACTTGCCCAACGACCAGATGCCCGCGGCACGCGTTTCCGCACCCAGGTCATAGTTCTTGGGCACACAACGCCACAACAGGTCTTCCGCCTCCTCGTAGCCCATGAGGCCAAACGCCTCCAACAGGTAGCAGCACTGCATATCCTCGGGCCCACCTGGCTCCATCCCACTCGTGGCGCCAGCTCGGACCGCCCGGTCCGCTTTGCGGAACATCGCAGGCAGCGCCGTTGGCACGCGCAGTTCGCGAAGTGCCCAGGCAGCGGTCACGTACGATTCCGGTCGCGGGAAATCCAACAATTGTACGAGCCGCCCCGCGGCTCGCTTATGGTCGAGCGCCACCAGCAACAAGATCGCTTGCTGTTGGCCGCGCCAAAAATCAGTTCCCAGCATGGCTTCTGCCGCGACGCGAATGAGCGGATCCAACGCCGCATCAGCCTGGGCCAAATCAACCAACACCGTACGCGCCTGGGTGCGCACTTCGGTGTGATTGTCGTTCATCATTTCTGCGAGTCGATCCACCACGGACTTGTCAGCCTGGTGCCCGATGCTCTGAATCCCCAGCCTGCGTAGTTTCGCATCCGGACTCTCCAACGCCCCCCAACCCGGTTCGATCGCCTTATCAGGGTTGATTTCTATCAACCGTTCCAAGGCTGCAGAGGCGACCACCGGAAGCGGATCCACCGCCAGTTGACCTAGCAGCTCCGAGGTTTTTTGACTCTCGTGCTTGCCCAGCAACTGACTGGCCACCAGACGGTCCACAAGATGAGCCGGGCCCTCCTTCTCAGCAAGCCCACGCGCATCGCCTTCTAAACCCTCGGTATGCAGCCGCGCCAGTGAACGCGCCAGTACCAGTCTGGAACTCGCGCTATCTCCATACTTTTGGTCGGCGTCAACCAGCCGTTCTCGCATCGCAGCTGCCACATTCTGATCACCACTCACACCTAACCCTTGCGCAGCCAGTTTGAGTCGCTGAGGCAGACAGTTCACATCCTTGATGTTTTCCAGCCAAATCGCACGAATGGGTGCAAATCGCCAGCGTGCCAGCGCCGGTTCAACCAACAGGGCCATATCCAAGCTGCCCTCTTTGGTCACGGCAAACAAGGGTTCGGCGGCTGCTTCGACCCCCAATGCAACGAGGGCCCGCGCGCACGCCAATTGCAGAGCCGGGTGCGCGTCGGATTTCTGCAGCGTCTTGATCAGAACCGAACTACTCTCCGATAACCCCGCCATTCCCTTCTCGTGTGCGCGGGTGATGGTCTCAGCCGCCTGCCGCTGCAAATCGGTATCGGGTTGCTGTAACGCCTCCACCCACAGCGGCAACAACTTGTCCGAAAACACCGGCTCGGTCTCGGTCAAAACCACTTCGGGATCAACATCCATCACTGTCTCTAGCTTGACAAGATCGTCAGCCGACACATACGAATTCGCGAGCCAGCCAAACAGCAACAGCGGTAACAGCCGATAAAAACCGCCGGCACGGCACGTGGGAGACAGTGATTCAAATCCCATAGCTACTCTCGTGTTTATTGGGGCCGGGCTAATCGCCAGCTCTGCACGCCGAACAAAACCAACAAAACGGCCGACAGAATCCCGGAAAACCACCACGCGTACGGAATCAGGGAATAGGCCTCAAAACCAGGCGTTTCATTGACGGCCAGGGCCGCCGCCACGGGATTGCCACGCAACACCGTTTCCACGGTACGCTGACCAAAAGGCGCATCGCGCGCGACCCAGACCAGCATTGTCCCAGCGCAAATCGTCAACAGCACCGCATACGCGACCGTGGTCGCTACCGCTGTTCGACGAAATAGACTGCTCACGGAAGCACCAACTGCAACCGCCAACAAGGCGGTCAGTAACTGGCAAATCAACACCTGGATGATCTGTTCTTTCAGCGCTGGCTCGATCGTAAACATGAAGCCATAACCAGGCAGTGTAGCGCAAAGAATCAGCAAGACCGGCCAGATGACGCTCATCAACTTCCCGGTGATGATGCGCACTCCACCGAGCGGGGTCATCTGCAACAACTGCCAGCCACCACTTTCGCGTTCAGCGCTGATCAAACCCGACGCCAGGCTGGGAGTGATCAACACAATCAACGCCGACTGTAAAACTACCAGGATACTGCCGATTGTTTTTACGTCCCAGGCGATCGTTCCAGTCGTTGCCACAAAGGTCAAACCAAGTGACAGAATTGCACAACCGAAAAAGATGCGCAGCAGCCAGTTCATTCGACCAAAACGCCGGCAACGAAATTCCTTTACCAGCACAGGATTCACAAGCGGTGGAATTCCGGCTTTACGTCGATTGGGATCGACAATGAACAGAAAGCGGCGTGCGACTCGCTGCTCGAAATCCAGTTCATTGGTGATGATGCCCTGACTGCGCGTCCGGTCAAAAATCCGATAATTCAAGCGGCTGACAGTCCAGGCTATCGCACCCAGTGAGACGCCCAATGACAATATCACAAAGCGCAACAGGGTGCTGGCACTGGAAATCAATCCCTGGCCACCTACATCGGTTTGACCGAGCACCTGCATCACCGCTGGGACAGGTGAAAGATTGCGGAGCCAGTCCGCCAACAATGGCAAAGTACCTGCCTGTCCTTGCAGAAAGTAGTGGGGACCCAGGCTGACCACCGCCATGACGAGGATCAAAAGGTACGTATTCTTGAGTGCCGTATCAGTCGATTTGGCGATAGAACTGATCAGGAGTGCCAGGGTCGTATACTCGAGAACTATCAACAGCAGTACGCCGTACAGCGCCAGCAGACCCCTGGTCAGCGAAATTCCCCCCATCGCAAAACAAGCGGCCGCACCCGGCAAGCTGGTGACCAGTACCAGCAACACAAATCCGCTCACGCCGAAAAACTTGCCGATGTAGATCTGTGCCACCGGCATTGGCGAATTCAACAACAGCAGCAAAGTACCCTGCGTCCGTTCGCGGACAATCGAAGTGGCCGGAAAGGCGGGCGCCATCAGTACGAGCGTGGTCAACAGACCATAGCCAAACACGCGAAATACCTGCTGGGATAAGGCACCAGAGAGATCGACTTGATCCCCCGCGGGCCAACGAAAAACGACCAGGAGCGAAAATACAATCGCCACGAGCGTCAGCAGGACCACAGATTTCTGGCTACGGAGCGCCGCCAGTAATTCTCGGCGAATGATCGGATTCAAACGTGCCTCCCCCTGGAGCTGGAAATGCGATCTTCAAGTATACACCGGAAAACGGTCTGCAGCACCAGGCTCCGCACCAATCGTCTTCTGCAAAACGCGGCTTTGAAGGTTGCGAAAGCGCACCGAGATGGCAATGGCGGCAGTCGGAAAACGACAGCCCACGGTACCTTGGGGTATGATTCATCAGGCGAAACGAATGCGTTTCCCGATATCCTCATTCGGCGGAAATTGGTTTGATGTGCTCTCCCACCGTTCAGCAATTCCCGACTGGCCCTGGGACGCGATTGTGTTGTTTGATACTGACTGTCGTTCTCTTCGCTCAGTGTGCAAAGGCCACAGAGAACCTGGCGCTGGTTGTCAACGGTGATAGCTGGATGTCGCGCAGTGTTGCGAACCACTACATCTCGCTGCGGCAGATTCCGGCGGGCCAGGTCGTGCAACTCACTGGCTTGCCCGATCTGGAACGAATCGATGTAGCGCAGTTTCGCCGCCAGATTCTGCGACCGGTTCTCGCCACACTTCGACAGCGGCAGCGGTTGGCGCAAATCGATTACCTTGTTTATTCCAGTGATCTTCCCTACATCATCGACGCAACTCATGACCTGGGTGCTCGCAAGCCGCCCGAGGCATTCATACCGATCGCTTCAGTGAACGGCTTGACCTTTCTCTATCAACAGGTGCTGCGAGCCGATGTCGGTTATTTGACTGGCTCTCCAAATCGCTATTTTCGCCGGCTGCTTCCACCGGTTGGTGAGGGCCCGTTACCAGACCATGAGCGCAAACAATGGGAATCGGCACTCGAATTGATCAATCACCGCCAATGGCAAAGGGCGCTGATTCAAATCGTACAGCTGATCGATCGACATCCTCAGAATGCGACGTTGCATTTCACCCGCGCCGGTTGTCAGGCACAACTGGATCAGTTTCAGCTGGCATTAGGATCACTGGATAAGGCAATCGACTTTGGCTGGTACGACAATCGCATTGCTGCCAGTCACCATGCGTTGCGGCCGCTGCACAAGGTGCAGGGCTTTCAATCCCGGTTACGACGGATGGCCCAGCATCCCTGGCCAATGCAAGACTCGAGTGGATTTCGGGCGGCAAACAACTGGGACGAAGCAGGCGTAGCCAGCCAACGCACGGGACACCGGTATCTGCTGTCCACTGTGTTGGCTACGACGTCCGGTCGCGGCAACTCGCTTCAAGAAGTCGTCAACTACCTGCAACGCAGCCGTAATGCGGATGGCTCATTTCCAATGGGAACGGTCTATTTTCCGGCCAATTCGGACCCGCGATCAAAAGTCCGTGAAAACCTCTACCGACCCGCGGTCGAGGCATTGCAGACACACCAGGCGAGAGGCCAAGTCCTGCCAGGCGTTCTTCCGCAAAACCGACGGGACATCATCGGACTAAGTACGGGAACCGCCTACTTCAAGTGGCGCCAGTCGGGCAGTGCCATTCTAGCTGGAGCGATATGTGAACACTTCACCAGCTCCGGAGGCATTCTACTGGAAGCCGCGCATCAAACGCCGCTCACAGAGTTCCTCCGTTGGGGCGCGGCGGGATCCAGCGGCGCAGTACACGAACCCTACGCGATCGCAGACAAATTTCCCAGTCCGTTTGTGCACGTACATTACACGCGTGGATGCACGTTGGGTGAAGCCTATTATCAATCGGTTGCCAACCCATACCAGTTGTTGATTGTCGGTGACCCCCTCTGTCGACCATGGGCGCAAATTCCGCAATTTGAACTCAACGGACTCCCAGCAGATGGGCAACTGCAAAACCAGCAAGAATGGTGGCCGGCCAGCAACCCAACGACCAACGGTCAGACTGCGATTCGTGATTTCACTCTATACATTGACGGATACCGTCGCGCCGTGCATCCCCCGGGAGAACCGTTTCGTTTGGATCCAGAAAGCCTCGCTGACGGATACCATCAGGTGACAGTGGTGGCAACGGCAGACAATCAACTTGCCAGCACCGGTCGCCGCAGCTACCCGGTTACGGTTCGCTCCCGTGGTCGGCAGGTCGAACTGCGCTGCAATCGGCGGTCGGTCAGATTTGATGAACAGTTCCAGTTCGAGTTGCGGGCAATGGGCGCCCGTTCGATCTCTCTGTTCCATGACTTTCAACGCCTGGAAACCGTCAACGGTGCAGAGGGTGTGGTCACACTCGCTGCCCAGAGACTGGGGCTCGGGCCCGTCCGCCTATGGGCGGTCGCCCGGTATGACGACAACCAGTCCGGGCGGGCATTGAGTCCGCCGCTGTTATTGACAGTGCGCCCACCGCAGGCCATCCCAGCGCCCACTCCGGCACCCACTGGAACCGAGCCCGGCATCTTGTTGACGGTCGATCCAGGGCGACGACACGTCGTCACTTACCCACTACGTCACGCGAACTGGATCGATTCACTCAATCTGCCTGAGGGGGCCCGGTTTACCGTGGAAGCATACTTTGACGTGACGCGGCAATCCCTCTTTCAATTACAGCTGCAGAGTAATTGCCAGGCCCGCTTGTTCTTGAATCATCAAGTACAACCCGCGCTCGAATCTCCCAGTCAGATCTGGGGCCTGGCTCCCGTCGTACTGGCACCGGGAACCCATCGCCTGGTTATAACTGGTCGAGTTGCTAACAGACCGCGATTGCGATTTCGCATGGGTAGCGCCGGGACCCGTAGCCTCGATGGCAAGCGTTTCCGACATCTGCGACCTTGAGCACAATCGACGGGCAACACCTCGATCGCGGAAGCCCGTTCCTGGCATGCCATGGAAGCTGGCCCACGACGACTGGTGGCGAAAGCCTCACGCCTGAAAACCCCTTCAGAAAGACGTGTGAATTACCGCGTTAACTCAATTCCGGGACGCCATTCTCAAATCGCCGTAAAGCGTCTCACCTTCCCGAAGAATGTAGAATTTGACCAATTCACTGCGCGAGAAGTCGCGGCTTTCGATGATGAATGAAAGATTGTCCATTGTAGTGGTTTCCAATCCTTTCAGCCCAATCAGAATGTCTCCGGCCAGGAGACCTTGACGGTCCGCAGGACTGTCTGCACGCACGGAAACAATACGCAACCCACCGCGATATTTGGTGGTCGTTCGCTGGAATTCCGTCTGTGGAATATTCTCCAAACGCAGCCCGACTAATCGCCACAGGCGACTTTCCAGAGAAGGCGATCCGGCAGGGGCGTCCACCGGTAGCTCCTCGCCATCGCGGATAACTCGGAACTTTGTGGCGTCGTTCCGGGAAAACTCGGGATTGTCGATGATAAACGAAATGTCTTCGAGACTGACGGTGGCCCATTTGTGCAAACCAAACAACACATCACCGCGAACGATGCCCTGACGCTCCGCCGGGCTGTTCTCCCGCACATCCAGAACTTCGAGTCCGCCCTGATACTTGGCGCTAATCTGTTGGAATTCCGTTTTCGGGAGCACCTTGAGTCGCATGCCCAATGAACGCCAGATGCGATCCTCCAGGTTTCTTGATCCGGTTGAACTGGCAAGAATGTGCTCCTTGCCGTCGCGCAGAATACGAAATTTCATCGATTTCGTTTTCGTAAACTCACGAGTCTCCATGATGAATGCAATGTCTTCCTGGCTGGTTGTCGCCCATTTGTGAACTGCAAATAGAATATCACCTGGACGAAATCCCTGGCGATCAGCGAGACTATCTGAGCGCACTTTGATGACACGCAATCCACCCCGATATTTCGGGCTCACTGGCTCCAGTTCCGACTTTGGAATGCTTTTTAGATGAAGTCCCAGTAATCTCCACGTACGGTTGACCAGAGGTAACGACGTTGTGATTTTTCGGCCTTCACGGCGAATCGTCATCTCGACTTCATCACCTGGCGACTCACCGATTAGGGCACGTTCAAAGTCCAAACGTTGACGAATTGGCATTCCGTTGACCGCCTCGATCACGTCTCCAACTCGCAAAACGCTTTGCGCTGCAGCGCTGTTGGGTGCAAGGGTACGCACCGTGAACTGGGGTCCGTCCCGCAGCTGCTTTAATGCATCTTCGAGCTCGGTGAGTTTCCGCGTATCGGCGTCCGAAGAAGATGTCTCCTGGTCATCCTGTATTTGCGGCGACGCAATTCCCAAACCATCTTCGAGTGTCTTACGGAGCGCGTCACATCGCCTGACCAGTACCTGGCGGTGGTCCTCACCCACAACACCGTGGGAAAATCCATGTTCGGTCGTAATCAAGTCTGCGGCAACTTCCATGGCCTTGTCGACCGGGATCGCAAAAGCAATTCCCTGCGCTCCGACGCGCACAGCCACTACCAGACCTACCATTTCGCCTTCGATATTGAGTAACGGACCGCCCGAGTTACCCGGGTTGATACTCGCGCTGGTTTGGATCACGTCCTTGTAATGCTGCGTATCCCCCACCGGAACATCACGGTGTAGTGCGCTAATAATTCCCTCGGAAACCGTGTGGTTGTACCCGTAGGCGTTACCAATCGCGATGACCGTTTCACCTTCCATGAGATCGCCGGAAGTTCCGATATTAATCAACCTCAGCGAACTTTGCGGTGGAATCTTGATCACGGCTAAATCGTTAGCCGCATCATAGTTAATGAGCTTGCCAATAACCCGCTTCTGATTGGCCAGCGTGACATGAATCTTTTCAACGTCTTCAATCACATGGTAATTCGTCAAGATGTAACCACGTCGATCGATGACCACTCCGGTTCCCATGCCATTGACCAGGCGTACCGTTCGATTACGAGACGCAGCCGTATCAGATCGAACCGTTTTGCGACCGTGGATATTGACAATCGAGTGACGGGTCTTCTTGACGGCCGTGACCACAGGTGTATGCCGCAACGACTCGGCCAGCGCAGGGGACGACCAGGCGCCAAGGGAGCTGGCAACCAGACAGCCCGCGAGTACCCATGGCAGGCGTCCAAAGTAACGAGTTCGTGTTCGCATAAGGGTCGTATTCAACGCGGCAATCAGACATCCCGTGACGCGGCTAGTGGTGCCTGAGGTGCGCAACGGAACCGTTAAAGGATGCAGAGTAGATCGGCGACCGTATGACTCCTCGTTAGGCACACGGTCGACGCCCGCAGACTCACCCCAGGTTCACATAAATAGTGTGAATATAGGGAATATGACCAGTGTAGGGAGATTCAACAGACACACCCGCTGGTCGATACGGCACCATCACTGCCTGGACTAACTTCAAATCGTCATCCGCTACCCTGTCTGGATGCCCCACGGCGCCCCTGGGGCAAACCGCCGGCAGCTGGATAAACCAGGCGCAGCAACTGCAATAACAAGAACAAGGCAAACGGATAGACGGGCCACAGCCTGACCCAGAGCGGATAACCCGGTTCGGCTGCCGGCGTTTCCGTGTAACTCGCTTCGACGGCATTCTCCGCCACCTCAGGAACAGGTCGACGGCGTGGCAATTGCAAGCCTTCGACCACCGATCCAATAATCAGGATCATCAACGTCAGGAGCAACAGGCCACAACCACCAACCGCCATCACGCCTTTGAAAGTACCCTCCTCTTGTGGCCGTTGATCCAATAGCTCGATGGTGCGGCCACGCCGCAGACTGCGCTCCACGCCATCGACTACTTCGAGTTCCCGGGTCGCCTCCAGCCAGGACGCATCGTCGGCGTCCGTTTCGATCGCCTGTTCTAATGCCGTGAGGGCCGTGAGCGCCGGGTCCCAGTGATCCCAGTGCTCGCTATCATCCACTCCGTCGGTCGACTTCCACCGCTGCAGCTCCTGCGGCATCTCGAGGCCACAGCTACCATTGGTACCAATCACCGTCAAACGAGCTCTTGATCCCGACGACGCCGGGTGGACAGTCCAGCGCGCAATCCTGCCAGCCTGTCCGGAAAATGTGACGGTCAAATTTGTCAACTGACGACCCTGGTCTCCACCCATGGCGCTGACACGTTCAATGCGTCCCAGCAATGGCTGCAAGACGCCCGCATCCCGCGCCAATTGAGCCAGGACCGTGCGCGGCTGACGATCCTCCATTTCCCGGTCCAAAGTCACTTGCTCGAGGCGTCCGATCGCGGGCCCCTGGTCCGTCGAAATGGATTCCACCAATCGCATCAATGCCGGGTGCCAGCGCCAAGGTCGATACGGAATCAGAACCGATCGGGTATCCTGCCGGATCATGTCCAGTTCGAACGCGATGATCGCCTCGCAGGCCGGGTGGGTCACCAGTAGTGGTTTGGCAGCTTGCACTAATTTGCGCAGCTGGTCATCACGTGACGCGTCACGATCAGTCCTTCCGACAATCACCGCATCAATACGGCCATCGTGCAAAAGGGACTCCCAGTCATCGGTCCACTCACCTCCCGGTTCCAGTAACTCGCGCAACTCAGCGACGTGCGCGTGTGGCTGATACACTCCGATCAGTGCATGCGCCGAGCTGCGATTAACCGCTCGGGCAATCGCCAGAGTGTCAGCATCAGATCCAAGCAATCCAAGTTGCATCAGCAGGGTCGCCTACAGCCTTCGAATGTGGAAACCACCGTCAACATTAAATCGGTCACCTGTGCTAAAAGCGAACGTCTCACTTACCAAAGTCACCGCCACTTTCGCCACATCCTGAGGCGTTCCCCAGCGTCGCATCGGGGTCAATCCATCAGCAATACGACGATCATAGACGGCCTTGACGGGATCGGTCATATCACTGGCGATGATTCCGGGACAGATTTCAAAAACACGGATTCCCTCCTCCGCCAGACGATCCGCAAACAACCAAGTCATCATCTCCATGGCCGCCTTCGCCATACAGTAGTCCGCCCGGTTGGTAGAAACTGCGTACGCCGAAATCGAAGAGATGTTGATGATCGTACCCCGCTGAATCACTCCTTGTTGGATCAGTTGTCGCATCGCGTTTGCGGAACCCTGAGCAAGGAAAAAAGGTGCTTTGAGATTCGTGTCAAAAACCTGATCCCAGCTGGACTCGGTCGCATCGAGTAGATCCTTGCGACCCGGAGAAGTAATCCCCGCATTGTTCACCAGCACATCGATGCGACCAAACGCTGCCCGCGCCTCCGATAACAAGGTATCGCGACCTGCCGGCTGGCTGATGTCCGCGCCAACCACAACCGCCTGACTCCCGGCCGCTCGAATCTCCGCGGCGACCGCGGCCGCAGCATCCTCACTGTGGCAGTAGTTCACCACCACGTCATACCCGGACCGACCGAAGCCAACTGCAATCGCGCGACCGATGCCACGTGACGAACCAGTGACGAGCGCAACAGGTCGAGAATCCATGGAAATGCCGAAAAGGAAAATGGAAACAGGAATCAATGAGCCGCCCAGCGTTTGAGCCTAACGTAGGAGTCGACCCCACGGATGTCAACGCAGGGAACGGCCAGGCCCTCTCGAACGCCAACAGGATGGCAGCAACAGCGGGTCGCGCGACCGCACCAGGAACCATCACGGGGAATGATTGGTCGCACCCGATCAGCGCCGGAAATTAACGCCGGAAATTAACGCAGTACATAACGACGGCAAATCCGGGCAATGGCCTCTTCGTCACCAAGATGGTGCGTTTCGATCCCCTGAGCCATTAAGGCACCTGATGCACTGGCAAACTCATCCACCTCGTGCACATTGATCATTGCACTGACCGCATAACCTTGTTGCTTCAACGATCCCAGGGCAATCGCCGTACTCGGGGCAACCCTCCGCAACAACGCAATCACTGTTGCATCCCGCGGGATTCGGTCAGTCGTTTCGGCGAGCAATTCGAGCATGTCCAGACCGTCAGTCAACTCAACCCGCGCCAGCACTTCCAGGATTCGTTGCATTTGTTCTGGTCCACGCGCGGTGGGCACAATCAATGGCTGCAAACGATCATTCCGATCTTCCATGGTCGCCGCTTCGCGTGCGGCCTCCCGCGTCCGGTGATCATAATCCCAGCCTTCGCTGCGAATCCGGTCGACCGCATCCCGACCGTTCGTGACCAGGCCAACCTGTTGCCCCATCTCGACGACTGCGTTGGCAATTGAAGCGGCCGCCGTCACGATCAGATCACTACGCACAGGTTCGTTCGCGACATCGTAAGACGCGCGATGGAAATCCAACAACAATGTCGCCCCGGAGACGGTCGACGGTTCGTAGACCTTACTGTGTAGTATCCCCGTACGTGCCGTTGACCGCCAATGCACACGATTCAACGGATCACCCGAATGATACTGCCGGACCCCCGCAATGCGTGTCGGATCTTCATAAAGCCGATAAGACATGCGCACTTCACCGATCGGGCGACGTGAGGCAAGATCGTAACCATCTAATTTGACAACACGCGGATATACCATCAGAAAGTGTGGAGCACTCGCTACCCGCCATCGTCGATGGAGACCAAATAGATCTCCTGTTTCCAGGACGAGCGGACCGAGTTGATAGTAACCCCGTCGATTACACATCAACTGATACAGCACGGTATGCTGCTTCCCGGCACGAATCATAGCCAGCTTCATGCGCTGGCCCGTCAGTGCCAGACTGGGGGGATCGTGTTTCAGGGCATTGCGCGGCAAAAGATCTTCGAGCAACACCCAGGGTATCGGCAAGCGACCGCTATTACGCACCTTGACAACGACAGTCACGCGCTCGCCCACCTGAGCGGTCAGCTGGTTACATTCTCGTTCGGCACTGAGATGGCGAATCCACGACTGGGCGAATCCGCGGCTCAACACCATTACCGCGATCAGGGCGTACATGGCATAGGCCAGCAACTCAAGCTGAAATGCGATTGCCATTAATAACAGCAGTACCGCGCCAAAAAACCACTTCATCCAGAGCCCAATCATTCGGTTTTTGGAGAACAAACAACTTGCTATCCCATAATCTTCCCGTCGTAGAGAATACGATGCAAATCATCTAGTGAAATCTACTGTAACTCGATTACAGTGTTCGTTGGGATCAAAAGCCCACAGGTGGTGGCTCCCGTCGGCGGCAGCGCGCGTGCGGACACCCCAGGTTTTCTGGAAATCGGGTGATCGAGGTATGCATTGAAAGCTCTGATTACCGGCATTACTGGTTTCGCAGGACGGTTTTTGGCGGAGCACCTGGTCGCCTGCGGCGACCAGGTCATGGGCACTGTGCGCGATTTAACTCGATTGCCCCAGCAAGATCCCTCCTGGCTGAATTCCATTCACGTAGTACCGTGGGATCTGGCCACGCACATCCCTGCAGAGACTCGCAGCCAAATTGCAAAGTTCGCACCCGAGACCATCTTTCATCTGGCATCGATATCTCGACCGGCTGACTGCGGTGACAAGCAGCCCCATGACATGGCAGTCCGGGTCAATGTCGAAGGGACCCGTTCGGTCATCCAATTAACGCTATCACTGGGCTCACCGGCGCGACTCGTGTTCGCAAGTTCCGCCTACGTCTACCGCGTCCCACCAAAGGTCCGCTGGCAGGTCACCGAAGACGCTCCACAGGAGCCCACAAGCGCGTACGGTAAAACCAAACTGTGGGCAGAAAAAGAGGTCCTCAAAGCGATCGATACGGATGGTCTGGATGGTGTCATACTACGCGCTTTTCAACATACCGGGCCGCGCCAACCAGCCCGTTTTATGTTACCCGAGTGGACCGCGCAGCTGGTCCTCGGGACGGATCCGTTACCGGTGCTCTCGCTCGACAGCCACCTTGATCTCAGCGATGTGCGTGACGTGGTTCGCGCCTACCGTCACGTTGCCCAATCCGGGAATCCACATACTGTTCTGAATGTTGGCAGTGGTCGTTCCTGGCGGAGCGGTGACGTACTAGAATTGCTGCTACGCACCGCGGGGAGCAACCATCGAATTCAGGAAATACACCCTGGCGTACGAGCGCATCCGATTGCCGACATCGGCCGGATCACTGCCACAACTGCCTGGGCTCCAGAAATCCCCCTGGAACAAACGGTCCGTGATACGCTGGCTTATTGGAGGAAAAAATCAGAAACATGAGTTCCCTGCCAGTGTCTGGATCTAGTCGGGAACAACTCGACCGACGGCGGCAACGGAATCACAACAGGGCCCACAGAACGAGACCCTGACACGTCAACCAGGCAACGGGATTCGGATTGCGTACCGGTGCGCATTCGTGAGATCATGACACTGGCTTCAGATAGCACTGACACATCGCGGAGACAAGCACTCCGGTGCACAAGACACCGACAGACTTTCCGCCGCCGACCGATGGTATTGGAACGCCTGCAAGCTGATCTGACCCCCCGCTTCCACCGATGGACGAGTTGATGCGTACGCTTGTTGTAATTGCTACTTACAATGAAATCGAGAATCTTCCGTGTTTGGTTGAAACCATTCTGGGTCTCGCACACGAACTCGACGTACTGGTTATCGACGACAATTCGCCTGACGGCACAGGACATTGGGTTCGCAAGCAGGCAGACCGTGAACCTCGGTTGAACCTTATTGAACGAGCCGGCAAACTCGGATTAGGAACAGCCACCTTCACCGGACTGCGCTACGCGATCGAACAACGTTACGACCATGTCGTCACCATGGATGCCGACTTTTCGCATCATCCACGATACATTCCCGGCCTTATTGCTGGGTTATCGAATCAGCCAGATTCGGCTCCTGATGTTGTGATTGGCTCGCGCTATGTACCCGGAGGCAGCATTCAAGGCTGGCCATTCTATCGCCGCTGGATGAGTTGGGCTGTCAATCGGTACGCCCGCCTGTTCTTGCGGCTGCCGGTTGCGGATTGCAGTGGTGCCTTTCGATGCTACCGAATTACGGCACTGCAAAGCGTGGACTGGGAACGCATGCAATCCTCCGGTTACTCCTATCTTGAGGAACTCCTCTGGGTTCTGCGGCAGCAGGGAACAAGGTTCACTGAGATCCCGATCGAGTTTGTCGACCGGCAAACCGGACATTCCAAAATCAACGGGCGCGAAGCGCTCGCCGCTTTGTGGATCATCTTTCAGTTAGGAATCTGGGGCAGGCGCTGACAGCACAACGCCCCTTCGGCAGCTGCACTTGAGAACCCCTGGCAAAAACCGAGAGTAGGCAACCCTCAACTCGGCCGCCCCCAGTGGTCGCGATAATCACGCGTTACCAACTGGCGAACTTCCGCATCGCCCAAGATCTCCTCTTTCTGCGGATCGAATTCCAGAGAGGTACCGAGGCGAGTGGCATGGTTACCCAAATGGCACAGCGTTGTGGTTAAGTGGCCTAACTCGATGTCACCATTGGGTCGCGTTCCAGCGCGCACGGACGCGAGGAAATTGGCGACATGTTTTTCGGCATTTTGAGCCTCTCGTTCAATTGGCACATCAATTCGCTTATGGCGCGGACCGTGCACCTCCAGCTTGCCTCGGCGACTCAGAAACATCTGGCCTTCAGTTCCATAAAACTCAACGCCACTGTCCACATTGTGCGGGTAGTTAGTGGACCACAAACGCTGCTCATAGACCAAGAGGCGCGACGTGTCGGTGGGCTTCTGCGCCGGGTATTCGAACGTCACCTGTTGCGTGTCAGGGAATTGCTGGTCGTCATCAAAAAAGAACTTGCCACCGAGAGCAACAACCTTGGAAGGATGTACGTCTACGCCCAGTCCCCAGCGACAGTAGTCGATGTCATGGACTCCATCATTTCCCATGTCACCCGTTCCGAAATGATACCACCAATGCCAGCCACCGTGGACTCGATTGGCCTGGTACGGAATCATTGGAGCAGGACCCACCCACGTCTCATAATCCAGCCCGGCTGGTGGGTCGGTGGTACGCCCTTTGCCAATCGAACGACGCTTCTGGATATTCCAGGCTTTGGCGACCAGCACGTCGCCAATGATTCCCTCGCGGAGCGCTTGGACCGCTTCAATCATCATGGTGGTGCTACGCACCTGGGTACCGTGCTGGACCACACAATTGTTTTTCCGGGCGGCTTCTACCAGCAAGCGCCCTTCCCGAATTGTGTGCGAACATGGTTTTTCGACATAGACGTGTTTGCCTGCCTTGCAAGCCAGGATCGCAGCCGGAGCATGCCAGTGATCGGGTGTGGCCACAATCACCGCATCGACTCGTTTGTCGTCGAGAACGCGACGCAAATCCGAAACCGCCTGGGGAACTGCATTTCCCACCGTCTTGACTCCGGCGGCCAGACGACCTTGATCAGGATCACAGACGTAGGCAATCTCCACATCGGGATTGGCGAGAAATGTCTGCGCCAGGTAGGTACCGCGACCTCCACAACCAATCAAACCCAGAACCACCTTGGAACGGGCTGCGCGCACGGGCCGTGGGGTCAGGCTGGCCGCAGTCACCGCGGCCGTACCTGCCACTGTACTGGTCACAAAGGAGCGACGATTTGGTTGGGACACGACACACCCCCTGGAAACAAGAGACCTATAGACCTGTCAATAAACCGTTACCAGTTTAGGCTGCTGGAAACCCCCTGGCCACAATAGTGTCAGACATCCGGGTGCAACCCGGCCTTTGCCAGTCGTAGCGCTCAGCGGGCAGGCCGTCCTGACTCAGGACAGGGCAGGGCCTCGCCAAACTGCAGGAGCTTCTTCCAGACCGGGTCTTGCGGATCCGGGCGGCGCGGAGAACGCAAAATCAAAACGGCCGTATGCTTGGCCGTGGGGCAATACCAGCGGTAGGTCTCCAGGTACGTTGTGAGGGGTCGTTTGGTCACAAACGGGTCAAAGCCATTCACCACGACTCGGCGGTAAACTACCATCTGGCGACCCAGTCGGCGGTTCTTGTCTGGACCGATCTCCATCTTGATCTGGTCCGACTTGAATTGTTTCCCGTACAGACCCGCATCGTAGTCACGGAGCGCACGTTGTAACGCTGCACGATTGCCGAGTACATCACCTCGCAACCAATAGAAAATAGGATACGACCAGAAATAGGGGTCTTGCTGCTGAAAGAACCCAGGTGGAAATCTCAATTGCAGGCGCCCCTTCCAGGGGAGTTGCTGTGCCCAGGGCGGCGGATAGGGAGATTCTTCAATCCGCCACTGGCGGGGCACAGGAAGTCGAGGCGGTTCGGTTGCCGACAAGTGAGTGACCACATTGATCAAAATGAAAACCGACCAGCCTACGCGCTGCCACATCCGACGGGACTGCCACGCAACGTCCATCGAGAACAACCTGGAACGCATCTGTTTTCCTCTAAATTGTCTGCTGAAAGCTCTCCGAAGATGAACTGCTGACGACACTACCGGGTACATCACGGGCAACTGCGGCGGCGGATAACGCGGCATCGGCATCCAGTGCCAGATGACGGCGCCTGCGCCACACTGGAAGACTCGAGTAAACATAGATTATGGCCACACTCAGACAAACCAGACCGATGGAAGCGTACATCCAATCGAACCCGTAGCCGTCCGCAATCCTTCCTAGAATCGGCGCGCCAGCAATCATTCCAATGTCCAGCATGATCAATGAAAGTGAGGAACCGCTGCCACGGACCTCTTGCGGAAAAGACTCCAGCGCCAAAGAAGCCATGGTGTGGAAAATCAGCGCGTGACCAGTCCCGCATAACAACGCCGGAATGGCCAGGCGCCAGGGATGTGCAGCCGACACAAAGGCAAAACAGAACATCCCGG
Organism: Planctomycetaceae bacterium; assembly: GCA_002724245.1. Taxonomy (GTDB): domain Bacteria; phylum Planctomycetota; class Planctomycetia; order Pirellulales; family Pirellulaceae; genus UBA9264. Next base: position 33,924 of record PBOG01000014.1, on the reverse strand, counting down.
CCGCCATGGTCAGCATTCCCACAATCAAAACTTTACGTCGACCGATCCGATCCGGCAAACGACGCAGGCCTACCCGTACGGTCAACCCCCAGCCTGCATAGCAACCGAAATAGAGACCGACCACCGACAGTCCAGGGATCTGCAACTTCAGTTGGTCGACATAACTGGCCAGGAAAGCGAAGGGTACGGTCATGCATACTCCAAAGGCAAAACAGCAGAGCAAGATCGTCCCCGGCCAATAGACCCAGATAGTTCGGACAAACTCACCAATTCGGAGCGAGCTCTTCTGTGGTTTGAGAGCCGGACGGCGTAAAGAAAAAACCAGCAGTGCCGGCAACACGACGGCCAACGTGGTCACTGAAAACAACAACTGGAAGTCACCTCGCGCGCGGCTTCCGTCACCTAAAATCAAGTCACCTAGAAGTGGACCTAGTAGCATTCCCAGGAATCCACCGGCACCAAGAATGCCAATGGCCTCGGTGCGACGCTGAGCGGGCGTTGTCAGTGTGATATAGGTCAAACTACTACTGAAAACGACTGCCGCACCGACAACGAGACAGGACCGCAGCGCATAAATGGCCCAGCCCAACTCGGTAACCCAGAGGTTTCCCAACGAACCAATTCCAAAAATGATGAACCCCAGATTCCACGTGGCGCGGGATCCGATCCGATTCATCAACAAACCCATCCAGGGGCGCAATAACGGAGCAACGATCGAGCCCACTCCCATGATCCAACCAATCTGGACCAGGTTTCCCTCCAGAAACTCGATCCAGCGATTGTAGTGGGCCATCAAGGTGTTGGCCAAAGTGAACATCGTCTGCGCCACGATCGCCAGGACAAAATTGCCGTCGTACAGTCGACCGGTGCGCACCGCCTCATCGGCGAGCACATGCACCACAGTTTCATCTCGGGGATCTTCGTAGACCGTCACTAATTAGATACGCAGCGCGGAGGAAGGAGGTGGATCAGCTTCGCAACACCCACCTGTGGTGTTCTCAAAGCGGCGCAGGGCTGCAGGCCAGCGTGACTGCGAAAGCCAACAGGCGACTGGCGAGACCGGGAACAGTACCAGAATAGCCCGACGCGAGCGAATCATCAATCGACTCGCAGAACCTAAACGCACTCCATCAACCACTTCCCCTACCAGCCAGTACACCTGACGAGACCATCCCGCCAGACTGATCTGCGCAACCAGGGCCTCTCGACGACCAGCTCCCAACGGGGTGGAAACCGTTTCTCCCTACTTGATTATTTGCAGAACAACTACGAAAACCCAGGAGCGGCTGGAACCTGAACCGGATTTGCCGGACCGTACCTGCTGCAACGTACGGTGCAACGTACAGTGCAGCGGACGGCCAACGGTTCAACTCGAGTGCCGCGCGGTACTCGATGCGGTCGCTGTCTTCCGTGGAGCGAAAGGACCCGATTGCGATGACGCGCGCCCCAAAGTACTGGTTGATGAAAACCGAACCGAGTGCCTACTCCATACAGGACCTCTCGCAGGAACCTGACCAAACCACCTGCTGGGATGGCGTCCGCAACTACCAGGCGCGGAATTTTATGCGCGACCAAATGCAACTGGAGGACCGCGTACTGCTGTATCACTCCAACGCCAAACCGCCAGCGGTTGTCGGTACCGCGGTCATTGTTCGTGAAGCGTATCCCGACCACACTGCCTGGGATCCCAAGGACAAACACTACGATCCCAAGTCGTCACCGGACAATCCGCGGTGGATGATGGTCGACATCCAACTGGAAACCGTTTTCGCTCGCCCTCTGCCCCTGGAAGAACTCCGCGGCGTGCGAGCCCTCAACAAAATGGAGTTACTGCGCAAAGGTTCTCGGCTTTCGGTGCAGCCAGTTCGAAAAGCAGAATACGACGCGATCCAAAAATTATCCCGAAAAAAATGAATGCCCATGGCGCACCCGTTGGATTGGATCACCGCAGGTTTACACTCACTGGAAAACCAGGGCCTGCGGCGAAAACTCTCGACCCGCAATTCAAGTTATCTTGGACAAACCATTCAGCTGGATGGTCAAGATCTCATCGCCTTCGCTTCCAACGATTACCTCGGATTGGCAGCCGAAGCTTTGGTCCCCGCGGTGCATCGCGTGATCGATGCGGTCGGCTGGGGAAGCGGCGCGAGTCCCTTGATCTGCGGTCATGGCGCGATCCATGCGGAACTGGAACGGCAATTGGCGCTCTTTGAAGGAACCGATGGGGCGCTACTTTTCCCTTCTGGATTTGCCGCCAACCTGGGTGCGATCACCGCCCTGGCAGGTCGCGGCGACGCCATTTACAGCGATGCCAAAAACCACGCCAGTATTATCGATGGTTGCCGACTTTCAGGCGCCACGACTTTCGTATTTCCACATCGAGACGTAACGGCGCTACGCCAGCTGCTGGAAGACTCCTCCGCGTTTCGGCGCCGCTTGATTGTCACCGACAGTCTCTTCAGTATGGACGGCAATCTGGCACCGCTGGATAAACTGGCAGAACTGGCGGAACAGTTCCACGCCATGCTCATGGTCGACGAAGCCCATGCGACAGGTTTGTTTGGGAAAGACGGTCGCGGGGTGGCGCAACATCTGGGCGCCGAGGACGGCATCCATCTGCGAATCGGTACACTCAGTAAGGCCCTCGGATCGATCGGTGGTTTTGCCGCGGGCTCACAACGTGTCATCGACTGGCTGGTCAACCGTGCGCGGAGTTATGTCTTCTCGACCGCGCTACCCGAAGCCGCCGCGGCCGCCAGCCTGGAAAGCTTGCGTCTGGTACGCGCAGAACCTCACCGTCGGACCCAGTTGCTCGAACGTAGCGCCCAGTTGTGCGCGCAATTGCGCCAGCAAAACTGGGACCTCGGTACCACGTCCAGCCAGATCATCCCCCTGTACGTGGGAACTCCACAGGCGGCCGTGGACTTGTCGACGAAACTGCGGCAACAAGGATTTCTGCTGCCCGCCATTCGGCCACCATCGGTACCTTCTGGAGAGTCTCTGTTACGGATTAGCCTGACTTACGGGCACACGCCTCATTCGATTGACGCATTGGTGGCCACATTGGAGGCACATCGACCGCGCCCCTGACCCGACCACCACATGTTAAGATGTGACTGGCAGCATGATCCTAGCGCCCACTCGGGGACTGGCTGCGATCACCACGCGATGCCTGATCCCCGGTTTCCTGTCCCGGTGAATCTTCGATGGATGACGACATTCCCTATCTGTTACTGACCCCAGGTCCGCTGACCACAACGCGAACCGTACGGGCGGCCATGTTGCAGGATTACTGCACCTGGGACGATGAATACAACCAACGGGTCAGCGACATCCGGCATCGACTGGTGCGACTGGCGAGTCACGGCGGCCCACCAGACTCTGACAAGTTTACTTCGGTGCTGATGCAAGGCAGCGGCACATTTGTCGTGGAAGCCACCATCGGGAGCATCACACCGGCCAATGGCAAAATACTCGTGATCAACAATGGCGCCTACGGTCACCGAATTGCCCAGATCGCAACGCGATTGAGGATCTGCCATCAGGTGCTCGCAGTCGAGGAAACGCATGCTCCCGACCCGGACCAGATCGAACAGATTCTCCAGCAGGACCGTGATATCACACACGTAGCGATGGTGCATTGCGAGACTACCACCGGCATGTTAAATCCGGCTGCTGAAGTCGGCCAGCTGGCCCAGCGTTACGGAAAGGTTTTCGTGCTGGATGCGATGTCATCCTTTGGGGGAATCCCCTTGAACTGCGGTCAGTTCGGCGTTGATTACCTGATCTCCTCGGCCAACAAGTGTATTCAGGGTACGCCCGGATTCGGCTTCGTGATTGCCAATCGTAAACACCTAGCTGCCTCACACGGATGTGCGCGATCGCTAAGTCTTGATTTATTTGACCAGTGGCAAGAGATGGAAGAACGTGCCGGCAAGTGGCGTTACACCTCGCCAACTCATGTCGTGCGCGCATTTCTGCAAGCCCTGATTGAGCTCGACGAAGAGGGGGGAGTTGTCTGCAGGCATCAGCGTTACACAGCGAATCAAACACGCCTGGTGGAGCACATGGAAGCACTTGGATTCACAACGCTGCTACCACGGTCATTACAATCTCCAGTGATTACTTCCTTCCTGTTTCCGCGCGACACGGGATTCTCGTTTATGCCGTTTTATGAGGCATTGAAACGACGACGATTTGTGATCTACCCCGGTAAGGCCAGTCATGCGGATACGTTTCGAATCGGAACCATAGGAAATGTTTTTCCGGACGATGTCGACCAATTGGCAATCGCGGTCAGGGAAACGTTACAAGAACTGAACCTTCACATCTGATAATCAAATGAACGATTCTGATACTTCGATTGGCGTGTTGCGGGAGCTGGTACGTCATTTTGTTGACGAACGCAACTGGAGCCAGTTTCATGCCCCCAAGAATCTCAGCATGGCGTTAGCGATCGAAGCCGCCGAGCTGATGGAACACTTCCAGTGGATTACTCCCGAAGAATCGCATCAGGTTCGGAACCATCCCGAAAAGCATCTGGCTGTACGTGAAGAATTGGCCGACGTGATCTGCTACGCGCTGGCGATCGCCAATGTGATGCAAATCGACATCGCCACCGCGGTCGAGCAGAAGGTCCGCAAAAACGCTGAAAAATATCCGGTCGACCAATTCCGGGGTCGTTACGGTCCCGAAGATCCCGCCCCTGTCGAGTAACGGTTAACGGCGAGGCCGATTACTGGATCCACCTGATCTGAGTGGGTTCTTTTTCCGCGAAGTACGCGGCACAGCAGACTCACGCTTTTTCTTGCGGATCACGCGCTTAATCGCCTCCGCGTCTGGATTACCTGGGTCTCTTCTGAGGACCGCGTCGGCAACCGTATTGGCACCCTCCAAATCACCGTTTTTGAAGGCCCGCTGGGCAAACTGAATCAATTCCTGGGCGCTACTGCTAATCAAACGGGCAACCTCTCGGAGGCCTGCAGACCCAGCGGTTGGCAAACTCCATCCCTGACTGACACGGGCTTCTTTGACGAGTTGTGGCAGAAAATTGAATGCTTCGCTGGATTTCTCAGGTGCAATTTCCCAGGCCAGCTGAGTTTGCCGACCATCCAATTCCACCTTCAGCCGCGTTTTGAGACTCTCACCGCGCTGCAGTTTGCCGATCAGAATACTGTCCCGATCAGCCCGCAGTGGAGGAACTCGCTGTGGAAACACTTCTTGCAAAGCTTCAGGGAGCCTGTTGGAAACGGGCCAGAAAACACCCTGTTGTGACGCCACCGCAAGCGCAGTCCCGGCTTGCTGCGGCGAGAGTTCGGGACGATCAACATAGATCATACCCCCGGTATGGTTTGCCAAAGCCGCCAGCATCTGAAAGTCGAGCTGAGGCCCAGTCGCGAAACTGGAAATCGAAATCCGCTGTGTGACAAGTTGTTCTGCAAGCTCCCGAAACTCTTCCACTTGGAGAATATTCGCGCGGCTGATGCCGTCACCGATATAAATCACACGACGCGGGCGAGGACTCCGTTTGGGGAACGCCTTGCTCGCTTCTCGTAATCCCACCGCCAGATCGGTAGCGCCTAACGGAATACGTTGACTCAACAGGTCCATTGCTTTGAGAATCGCGGGATCTGTGGCAGCGACCAATGCATCGTTCATAGACATTGGCAATAAATCAATCGCGTACAAGCGCACGCGACTATCTTCGTGTAGTTGTCCCAGCGCTGCCTGGAGAACCTCTAATGATTCAGTGCGGTAAGCCCCCGTCTGGCTGGCAGAGGTATCAAACAAGACAATCACATCGCAAGCGCGAACCGCTGGCACTTCGACCTGGGGCACCAGGCTAAGCGCAAAAAACGTGTCGCCCGTTGCCGTATCATAGGTAGCCAAACGGGTGTTGGATCCCAGTGGATCAGCCGCCTCAACCCGCGGCACAGCGTGGCCCGTCATCAACAAACAGGCCACTCCGATCGACAACGTACACCACACAACGATGACACTCCGAGTGTTTTTGTCTTGCATCATTGAATCCTGCATCATTCAATTCTGTGGACCAAAAGTACGGCAGTTCAAACGAAAACACAACGCGTTGGTTGCTGATCCGCCAGAGACGATCCTGCTGCAATTTGCGCAATCGCCAACCATTCATTAGCTACCGCGACGGTGCACAGCACTTCCGCCAATGCCGTCACAAAACTCACCAAGGACCAACACTTGCTGATCGAACCGTGGGCCGATAGGACCCCAGTGAAACTACTACAAAACGGCTCCTTTGCCAGAGCAGCCGTGCCAAATTGACGGACAAACCGGGTCGTACCTAATACAACGGGCCGCTGACGCTGGTGACACACAGCCAGGAATCGCTGACTGCTGACACCTTATCGAGTTCTGGAACGGGACGCACTGCCACAGTCCTTCCAGATTAATCGATGCCTGCGGCTCCACCAAACCTTCAGGCCAGCTATCGAATGACGAAATTCACCATGCGTCCGGGAATACAGATCACCTTGATCACCTCTCGATCAGCGATCTGTGCCGCCACTTTTTCTTCTGCGCGAGCCGCGTTTTCCAGATCGTCGGCCGTGGCATCTGCCGCCACTGTCAGGCGGGTACGTAATTTTCCGTTGATTTGCACAGGAATCTCAACCGATGGATCCGAAGTCCACTCCTCTTCATAACCCGGCCATGGTTCGTACGCCAGCGTTTGCCCGTGGCCGAGTAATTCCCAGAGCTCCTCCGCAATGTGTGGTGCAAAAGGAGCTAACAACAAAACCAAGGACTCCATTGACGACCGCGGACGCTGGGGCTCTTTGGTGAAGTAATTTACAAATTCCATCATCCGTGCAATGGCCGTGTTGAAGTCCATATTTTCTACGTCGCGGGTAACCGCCTGGATCGTCTTGTGCTCGACGCGCTTTTGTTCATCCGTGGGCGGAACATCCTGCACAGCGGTATTGAGCTGCAACGTCTCCGCCCGATCCTCGACGAGCATCCGCCAAACACGGTCCAGAAAACCCCGCACCCCTTTGACGCCCTGCATACTCCACGGTTTCGTTGCTTCCAGTGGCCCCATAAACATTTCATACAATCGCAGCGAATCGGCGCCAAAGTCGCGCACAACTTCATCCGGATTGACCACATTACCTCGGCTCTTGGACATTTTGTGCGCCCGACTATCTACGCGAATGTCTGATTGATCGCGCAAGTAGAAACCGTCTTTCTGTTTCACGACCTGTTCTTCATCGACCGATACTTCCTCGACTGGTTGATTGGATTGTGTGTCCACCTGTTGGCGATCTGCGTTCCTGCGAACCTGTGTTGCACTGATCCAAGCATGATCCGCACCCTGATAACCGGTGAACTCCAGTTCACCCAGGATCATGCCTTGATTCACCAAACGCTGAAATGGCTCGGGGGTGCTGACATAGCCTCGATCGTAGAGAACTTTGTGCCAGAAGCGCGCATAAAGTAAATGCAGCACCGCGTGTTCGGCACCACCGACATAAAGGTCTACGGGCATCCAGGCCGCTTCCTTGGTGGAGTCGACAAATGCTTCTGTATTTCCGGGATCGATGAACCTCAGGTAGTACCAGCAGGAACCGGCCCATTGCGGCATCGTATTCGTCTCACGCACGTAACGTTGCCCATCGATCAGGGTATACAACCAATCGTCAGCAGCTTTTCCCAATGGGGGTTCCGGGCGACCTGGCGGACTGTAATCTTCCAGCGGAGGCAAATCGACGGGTAATTCGTCTGTGTCCACAGCGCGTAACATACCCGTTGGATTGCCTTCCGCATCCAATTCGTGCCAAATCGGAAAAGGCTCACCCCAAAACCGCTGCCGGCTAAATAACCAGTCGCGGAGTTTGTAGTTGACAGCACCCTGGCCCGTACCGGAGTTCGCTAAATCCTCGATGACTCGCGCACGAAAGTCGGCGGTAGCAAGGCCGTCGTACGGACCCGAATTGACAGCTGTACCCATTCCTCCGAAAGGGCATTGGGTTACACCACCATCTGAGAATGCTAGTGCGGCCTCATCCCTGCTCGGTTGATAGTCCGAGGGCGGTTCCACCACTTTGAGAATCGACAGCTGGTGGGCACGGGCAAACTCCCAGTCACGCAGGTCATGTGCGGGAACCGCCATAATCGCACCTGTTCCGTAACTGCTTAACACATAATCCGCAACCCAGATTGGAATCGGCTCTCCGTTAATTGGATTGACTGCTTGCGCGCCAGTAAACACTCCGGTCTTTTCTTTTATTTCGAGTCGCTCTCGGTCACTTTTTGCGGCCGCTTGCTGGCAGTATGCCTGGACAACCGCTTGTTGTTCGTCACATGTCAGTCGATCCAGCAAGGGGTGCTCTGGTGCGATGACCATATAAGTCGCACCGTAGAGCGTATCCGGACGCGTGGTGTAAACGCGCAATACGTCATCCCCTGGTGCCTGTGGAAAACCCGTTTCCCGCCGCGCGGCACTCCAGGATTCGAGCGCATCCTGATCGCCGAGAAAGAAATCCACCTCAGCACCTGTACTGCGACCAATCCAACCGCGCTGCATCGTCTTGACGCTCTCCGGCCAATCCACTGCGTCCAATTCGCTTTCCAAGCGGTCGGCATAGGCCGTGATCCTCAGCATCCATTGTCGTAACGGCAACCGTTGAACAGGGTGCGCTCCGCGCTCGCTGAGACCGTCGATCACTTCTTCGTTTGCCAGTACAGTGCCCAGCGCCGGACACCAGTTCACCAATGCGTCAGCCTGAAAAGCAAGCCGTTGCTGATCCTGGTAACGCCGCACCGCCGTGTTTCCCTGGGCTGCTATGTCGGCAGGAATGGGCAACTCATCGATCGGCCTCCCGCGCTGTTGTTCCACATCAAACCAGGTATCAAACAGCAATAGAAAAATCCATTGCGTCCAGGAAAAATAGTCCACATCGGTTGTCGCCAGTTCCCGTTCCCAGTCATAACTGAATCCCAGCATTTTCAACTGGCGGCGAAAAGTCGCAATATTCTTTTCTGTTGACTCGCGTGGCGGTGTATTGGTCTTGATCGCATGTTCTTCGGCGGGCAACCCGAAGGCATCAAACCCCATGGGATGCAACACGGACTTGCCCTGCATCCGGGCATAACGGCATACGATATCGGTAGCGGTATAGCCTTCCGGATGACCGACGTGGAGCCCGTCGCCGCTTGGGTAAGGGAACATATCCAGTACATAGAGTTTGTCTCCCTCGGGGAGATCTGGTGCCCGGAAAGTCTTCCGGGTTTCCCAGTACGCCTGCCATTTGGGTTCGATTTCTGCCGGATTGTAGCGCACCATAGAAAGTCCCGGGTAAGTCGGACACTCAAAAAGTGTCAGTAATCTTCGAAGCTGGACTTATAGACAGCTGTTCGCCCATCAAGGGACCGCCGATTCTAATGGGTTCACTCAGGGCTGACAAAGGGCGGACAACGCCGGTAACCACACTGTGCCCGCTGTAGCATCGAGGAGATTACAACCTGCTCGCGCTGGGCTCACCCGGTCTGCGGGGCGTGGATATCCAGCGCCGTCGCGCCCTGTTAAACTCGATTGCCCAACACCGTGGGGTCCATGCTGTTGGCGCGATCTAAATGCGCGCGGCCTGTTGAAACAGCCGCCAAGCGACTGACACCTTCTGATACAACGATCTGAATAGAGTAATGCTCAAGGGAAAAAACAAACTACGATTGGATGACTCCGGGCAGGAATGCATGCGCGCGGCAGGGCGCTTTAACGCGGAGTTACTTGATTTTATTCGTCCATATGTGATCGCTGGTGTGAGTACGGGAGAAATCGACCGGCATGTCGAACAATACACGCGCGACCACGGTCATGTACCCGCGCCTCTCGGCTATCAAGGATTCCCCAAAAGCTGTTGCACGAGCATCAACGAAGTCATCTGCCATGGAATTCCCGGCGACTACCAGCTGCGAGCAGGTGACATTGTTAACGTTGATCTCTCGACCATCGTCGACGGCTGGCATGGCGACTCTTCGGAGACGTTTCTCATTGGAGACGTCACAGAGGCAGCCAAGGCCGTAACGCAGTGTTCTTTCGATTGCCTGTATCTGGCTATTGAGGCGCTCACACCCGGATGCCCGGTTTCCGACATCGGTAAAACGATCGTCGAAGAAGCACGGACTTGCCAATTCAGCGTGGTCCGTGAGTACACCGGACACGGTTTGGGTCGACGGTTTCACCAGGAACCTTCGATTCCACACTACCCGACAAAACAGTCGCATCGAGATCGACTCGAGCCCGGCATGTGTTTTACGATCGAACCAATGATCAACCAGGGAACACGTTTGACCCAGCAAGATCCGACTGATGGGTGGACGGTACGTACCAAAGACGGTCAACTTTCAGCGCAGTTTGAACACTCGATCCTGATGACGGAAGAAGGGCCGGAGATCCTCACTCCGACGCAACATGGCCCACAGCCAGGACACCGATTCTAGCTCCTCCCATATCTTGAGAAGACACAGCACTCCGCGCAACTGTCAATCAAAGGAATTCGACTGATGCCCACAGATCACGCAGGAAAACGCTCAACCTCTCCATCCCCGACGATTCGACGCTACCGTGCTGCAAGTATCACTCGCCGCCACTTGCTGGCTGGTAGTGCAACCGCATTCGCGGGTTCCGCACCAGCTATCCTGCGCGGACGCAATCTGAATGACAAATTGAACATCGCCATCATTGGTTGCGGTGGTCGCGGCGCCTCCAATTTACGATCCGTCGAATCAGAGAATATCGTGGCACTCTGTGACGTCAATGAAACCAATTTACGGTTTGGGGCCCAGCGGCATCCACGGGCGCGGCAGGTTCAAGATTTCCGCAAACTGTACGATCGTGCGTCCGAGTTTGACGCGGTCGTGGTCAGCACCTGTGAACACACACACGCGCTGGCCACCATGCCGGCACTCGCACTGGCGAAACATGTCTATTGTGAAAAACCGCTGACCCATAATGTCTGGGAAGCGCGGCAGATTCGCGAGGCTGCGAACAAGGCCGGCGTTGCCACTCAGATGGGAACTCAAATTCATGCGGGTACCAACTACCGCCGCGTCGTGGAACTGATTCAAACGGGTGCCATCGGAACCGTTCAGGAAGTGCATGTCTGGGTCAACCGGGCTTGGGGCTGGCATGGCAGCGCTGCGGCGGCCAAACAGCACGGAGACATCGTCCAACAACAGGATCGACCTCGCGAATCACAGAAAATTCCCAGTGGACTTGATTGGGACCTGTGGCTGGGACCGGCCCCCAAGCGGGCATTCCACCAGGTTTATTTTCCAGGGCCCAAATGGTACCGCTGGTGGGATTTTGGCAACGGAACGATGTCCGATCTCGGCAGCCATTGGATCGACTTGCCGTTCTGGGCACTCAAGCTCGATTACCCACAGACGATCGAAGCCGAGGGACCACCACCCCACGCTGAGTTAGCCCCTGCATCCATGCGGGTCCATTATACCTATGCTGCTCGGGCGGAACGGCCGGGAGTTACACTGACCTGGCATCAAGGCACCTACAAGCCACCCAGCTGGTCAGACCCTGCTATCCCCAACTGGGGCAGCGGAGTCTTGTTCCAGGGTGACCGTGGCATGCTATTGGCGGATTACGGCAAGCACATGCTACTGCCGCAGGACAAATACCAGGATTTCCAGAGACCCGATCCCTTTATCCCCGATTCACGAGGCCATCATCGCGAGTGGATTCACGCCTGTAAACACAGAACTCCCACCACCTGCAATTTTGAGTACGCAGGCTGGTTAACCGAAGCCAACCACCTCGGTAATGTGGCTTACCGCGTCGGCAAAAAGTTGCAATGGGACCCCAGCCAGTTGAAGGCCACCAATGCCCCTGAGGCGGACCCTCTGATTCGCCGCCCTTACCGCAAAGGCTGGAACCTGGTGTAACAGGAAGCCACTGCCGGAACCTCGCACGCTGCTAGTTTGTTGTTCGTTTGCTGTCTTTCTCAGATTGTCCTGAAACGAGTGTATTGATGTCGGATTCGACCACCCTTCCAGAAACTTTTGTCACACATCTAGAAAGCGCCCTCGACGGGACCCGGCTACCTGGCGACTCGTTACAGACCCTCCATCGAGATCGACCACTCTGGGTCCGTTACGATCTGGAAGCCATTCGTCGGAGCTGCACCCGCGACCAGCTGCGCGACAGGGCTCCCGGTATGTGGCGGTACCGCGAACTGTTGCCACCCCGCACCAGTGATTCGATTGTCTCGCTGGGTGAAGGCCCCAGTCCCTTGATTCCCTGCCCACGCCTGGGCGAACAACTCGGCTTGCGCAACTTGTGGATCAAAGACGAAGGCCAGCTTCCCACAGGTAGTTTCAAATCGCGCGGGATGGCGATGGCGATCACGATGGCCCAGCGATTTGGCGTCAAGCGAGTTGCTTTGCCTTCCGCAGGCAACGCCGGAGGAGCGGCCGCCGCCTATGCAGCGCGCGCAGGCATGGAGTGTTTTGTGTTCATGCCCGAGGATACACCGATCGTCAATCAATACGAAGCGGTGCTGGCGGGCGCCCACACCTTTCGCGTCAATGGATTGATCAACGACTGTGGTCGGATTGTTCGAGAGGGACAAGAACGTATGCAGTGGTTTGATCTCTCTACGCTCAAAGAACCCTATCGGATTGAAGGAAAGAAGACGATGGGACTCGAACTCGCTGAGCAATGCGACTGGCAGCTGCCGGACGTGATCCTCTATCCAACCGGAGGAGGCACTGGCCTGATCGGGATGTGGAAGGCCTTTGCCGAATTGGCAGCGCTTGGGTGGCTGGACAGCAGCACTCGCCCGCGAATGATCTCGGTGCAATCCGACGGCTGCGCTCCAATTGCCCGTGCGTTCCAGGCCGAGGAACGGTTCGCCGAACCTTTTGCGAATGCCGAAACAATCGCCCGCGGCTTGCGCGTGCCCGCGGCCGTAGGTGATTTCATGATTCTGGACGCGGTTCGCGAAAGCGGTGGTTGCGCACTGGCAGTCGAAGAAGCGCGTATTACAGACTGGATGCGACAGGCAGTGACCGCGGAAGGGGTTTCTGTCTGTCCTGAAACGGGTGCCTGTATCGGCGCCCTGGAGCAATTGATTGCCGATGGTCAAATTCGTCCCGACGAGCGTGTCGTCGTGTTCAACACGGGGGCGGCACAAAAATACGTGGAAGCCATCACCACGACACTACCCCACGTCGATCTCAGCCAGGAGATTGCCTGGAGCGACATCGAACCCTAGTCGACCGAGCGCCGCGTGATTGGGAGCAATGCGGTAAAAACGGGTTAGTCGCAGAGCTTGAGATTGGCTGTTCCGTCCGCTGCCGCTTGCTGGATCCGCAGTGTCAGGCGGGTGGCGCGCAGCACTTCGGCCGACGACAAATGGAGATCCGTTGCGGTGCCTTGGATCTCCGCCAGAAACGCTTCCAGATAGGCACCCGGTTTTCCGGCAGGCAAAGGGAGTTCGCGCGCTTCCTGTTCACCATTCTGATAGAGTCGAATGGTCGGTGTATTGACACCCGCTTCGAGAACGCCGTCGGCGCCCCAGAAAACAAACCGCCAGTACAGGGGCATCTGGTATCCAAAAGAATCGGGTAGCAAATAAGACACATCGCCCATCACACCCGCGCCATTCTGGAGTGTCAGCAGCGCTTGACCGCCGTCATGAAAGTGGGGTACTTCCGGCACATTGGCGTTCCAACTGCGCGCTGCCAGCAGACACTCAAGATTCTGGCCCGTCGCCCAGGGAATGAAGTCGATAGCATGGATAGCAATATCATTGAGAGTGCCGCCGTGCATCCCGGGGTCAAAGTACCAGTCTGGCCGCGTGCCGTACATCAAGGGATGCTGGCCATCAAAGCTAATCGCCCGAATCGGACCAATCCGGTCCGCGCGGATCAGTTCACGCAGACCCAGGAACACCGGCAAATCCCGCATGTCAAGCATGCCGCTGACAATCCGGCCCTGTGTGCTGGCCAATTGCTCGATCTGATCCAGTTCGGCAAGCGAGATACAAAGCGGTTTGTCGCTGATCACGTGTCGGCCCGTTTCCAGTGCCCGGGTAATGAGCCCACCACGTTGACCGTACACATCTCCAATCGCGATGACATCACATTCCGTCTCTGCCAACAATGTTTCGTAATTCTCATGCGTGACCGGGATCTGGCCTTCACGAGCCAGCTGTTCACGTGTTTCAGGATCCTGTTCACAGCAGGCGACGACTTCGATATCCGCATGCTGTTGGCAACGCGTGAACATATCCCGAATATGGGCGTGGCGAAATCCGACAAAAGCAAACCGAATCGACATCTGAAGTTTCTCCCAAACGGGGTCTGCCGAAGCGGGATCATTCCCGTTCTGGCTGAATCGATACGCAGAACAAGTGGTCGCGGGAACGCAACAACAGGCAACCAGCTGAAATCGCCGGCGAAGCCAGGCAGCCCCTGGCCAACCGGTTCTTGGCCAGCAATCGAAACGAAGCGCCAGCGCCAATCACCCAGGTCACCCCCAATTCGTCCGTCAGATATAATCTGTTTTCCGCAGCCACCGGAGAGGAGTAAAACTTCCCCCCCAACCGCTGGCGGTATTGGAGCGCACCACTGCCCGCTTGCAAGCACGTGAGAATGCCCGTTTCATTGAGCAGATAGAGGTAGCCCTGATAGACAATCGGCGAGCAGACGTAGGGTGCGCCACGCGATTGTTTCCAGGCCACATGTGTCTCAGTAACGTCGCCGCGGCCTCCCGGCTTGACTGCCAGTGCCGGACCATCTCGACCAGAACTGGCAAAAATCAGCCCTCCGGAAACAACGGGCGACGGCGTCACCCAGGGCGTCATGCCGGCCACCGACCATCGTTGCCGGCCATGGACCAGATCATACGCTCGCAGCTGATCTTGCGCGTTGACGATCAAGATCTTCTCCTGCGCACTTTCCACAGCAATCGGCGTGCTCCAGGAACGGAGCAGACCTGCTCGTGGGGTTTTCCAGAGGGTCTGACCGGTTTGCGGGTCAAGGGCGATCAGAAAGGAATCAAACGATTTGAAACGTGTTCCATCGTGGTCACAAACCAGAATCAGTCGCTTGCCCACCAGAACCGGTGAACTGGCAAGACCCAATTCGGATTCAAATACACCCAAATCACGATGCCACACCTGACGCCCTGCAAAATCGTGACAGCTCAAACCCGCATTTCCAAACCAGGTAAATATCCGCTGGCCGTCGGTGGTCGGGGTAGCAGCCGCGTGTCCGGTCAGCGCCGAAGTCAATTCAGGCCAATCGTGCTCCACCTGAGCCGACCAGATGATCCGACCGGTAAGCAAATCCAGGCAGTGCAACGATCGCCGGCACCCTTCATCTTCGGCGGAGGTCAAGAACACGCGATCGTTCCACACGATCGGTGAAGAACTACCCTCACCGGGAATCGAGGTCTTCCAGCGGACATTGCGATCTTGATCCCACTGGAGAGGGACGCCCGTTTCCGCAGACACGGCACTTCCCTGCGGCCCCCGCCAGCGCGCCCAGTTGTCCGCTTCAACCGGACGCACGATCAACAGGCCGAGCAATGAAAGCCACACACGCGCACTGCCCCAGGATGCCAGTGCACGCGTACTTCCCAGAAGATACGGCAACAAAAACCCACCCATCGGTCTCTTCCAAGGCAATACACTCGGCCAGGCCCCAGAACACGACCCGGTTTATTTCAGGGGTGAGTAGTCCGTGGGAACCATGTACTCGGACTCGACTTTCTTGACCAGACGTCCATCCTTGATCGATGCAGCGTACGCTTTTTTCCAGGCGGGATCGTTGACAAATCCTTTCCAGGCTTTGTCACGGGCTTCCAGGCTGGGGTAGGCCAACACGTAAATCAGGGTGTTTTTGGCCGTTTTTTCATCCGTCGGTGTCCAATATGCAACCAGCTCCATGCCATGTTTCTTGAAGAGTGAATTGGTGTGATCACGGAACCGACTGTGCAGTGCGTCAAGTTTTCCCTCATTGGTGGTATAGATCCGCATTTCAAAGAAGCGCGCTGCCGCTTTCTTTTCAGCGCCAGCCGGTTCGCTGGACACGACCAGACCGAGAGCGATTGTGGAAATTGCCAACAAAGAACAGCAGAGCAGGCTACGTCGGGCCATGGGATTTTTCCTTAAGCGAAATGAGTCGGCAGACGACGGCAGGCAATCCACACGTCGCGGCTGATGCCTGCCGCAATTGGAAGGCCCTCAGATTATTCCGCGCGCGACGCTTTAGCAACCGCCAGCGGCCACTATAATGGGCCCGAAACCACATTTTGATGGTAATCCTATGCAACTGCAGACACTCGACCTGGTTGTTTTCGTCGTTACGCTGCTCGGTGTCATGGCGGTCGGCTTCTTCGCCGGACGCCAGGAAGAGACTTCCGAAGACTATTTTCTGGCTGGCAAAGGGATCCGCTGGTTCGGTGTGGCGGGATCCATTTTCGGCAGCAATGTCAGCGCCAATCATATGGTCGGCATGTTGGGAGTGGGATTCAGTATCGGCTTCGCCCAGAGCCATTTTGAACTGGGCGCGATCGCCGGACTGCTGTTGATGTGCTACGGGTTCCTGCCCGTCTATCGCAAGCTCAACTTGTACACGCTTTCGGAATACCTGGAACGGCGCTACGGTGGGGAAAGTCGGCTGCTCTACGCGCTGATCATGGTCATCATCATGGCCTTCGTACAGATGGTACCCGGTCTGTATATCGGGGCGCGGACGGTCTGTGTATTGATGGGGGAAATGGCCATGGTGACCGAGCCCGGATCAACCGATACCGGCGATGCGGAGGTGGCAACGACCCAGGCTGCGGCACCAACAGTCTCCAGCACTGCTCAACCTCTGGCCACTCAAGAAAAAGTGCGGACCAGTTACTATGTTGCTTTTGTCATTGCGCTGGGGGTAATCGCAGCGAGCTATACGATCATCGGTGGCCTCAAAGCGGTCGTCTATACCGACGTCATCCAATCCGTACTCATCCTGTTCGGTGGTATTGCTGTTGCTCTATTGACCTTTTCCGAACTGGGCGGATGGGGCCGGATGATGATGCTCGATGCGGCAGCTGGAACGAATGCAAAACTAAAGCTCTACGAGCCGATGAATCACCCTGACCTGCCCTGGACAGGCGTGCTCACAGGGCTGATGTTTATGCACTGCTACTACTGGGGTACCAATCAATTTATCGTGCAGCGCGCCCTCGGTGCCCGGACGGGCGGTGAAGCCCGTTTGGGAATTATCGTAGCTGGATTTCTCAAACTGCTGATTCCGTTCTTTGCGATCGGGACGGGTGTAGCCGCCTTCTATCTATTCCGAGAAACGCCCGCTTTCCAGGATCAGAAGATTGCGCCTGATACGGTATTTCCCGTACTGGTGACCTACCTGATTTCACCCCTGGGCATTGGCTTTGTGGGACTGATTGCAGCGGGCTTGATCGGTGCTATTTTGTCCTCAATCGACTCGATGATGAACTCGGCAGCGACGATCATTACCGTCGACATCTACCGGAAATACTTCTCGCCTGATGCCACCGATCGCGAAATGATTCGAGTCGGACGGCTTTCCATTATCGCACTGATGTTGATGGCCATTGTGATGGCTGTATTCATTATGGATCCTAATTCCCAGTCCAATTTCTTTCTGAACATTGCCAATTACTCAAATTATCTCACTCCCGGGGTTTTGGTCGCGTTCTTGATGGGCATCTTTTGGACGCGGGGTACGCGTGGCGCGGCCTGGGTAACCATCATCGCCGGTCTCGTCCTCTCGCCAGCAGTTCAATTTGCCTACGATTCGGATGTGGATCGCACGATGTATGATCTGGCACTGGGACACAAACAACTGAATGACGTTTCCATCGGTGCCATTCCAGCAGAATTTCACGAGCACAGCGTCAGGGACTTCGAACAACACCTGGAGAACGACGTGTTACCCCGGATCTCTGGCTTGCACCGAGCGCTCGGACCTCAGTTGAATTTCTTTCACCGAGTCGTGGCCGTCATCGGGTTATCCGCGATCGTCTTTGTGATCGTCAGCCTGGCGCAGGCACCCGATCAGGAAAAGAGCAAGAACACGTGGTCTGTACTAGGCGGGCATGCGCCTCAGAGACTGGGACAGCTGGCCGCTAGCGCCGCCATCTCCGTCGTAGTGTTCGCCGTCTTGGCGGCCGTGATGGTGACCGGCAGTCTGGCACCCGCCGTGGCCGCCTGGCTGGCAGCGCTATGGACCCTGGCTGCTTTCTTGCGCGAAGTCTGGCGCAGTTTCGGGGAGCAGGCATCCGACAAAACAAGTTTTGCCCAATTCGCGGTATCAGACGATCGCAGTTACGCCGGGCTGCTGGCCGCGGCCGCCATGTTCATGATGTACTACTTCTATTGAGCAGGCCCTTGACCGTCAGCCTCTAGTACGAACGCATCAAAGCAGTACTGAGCTGCCAGTGACCACCGACTCGGTCTGTTTGTGGCACAGCAAAATCGCATCCCGCGCCAGTGCGCCGGAAAGAATCGCAGAAGATTCACCCGTTTCAATCGAACGAACTACTTCCTCGATCTGGACTTCAAAGGCGCGGATCGGGTCACCATCTCCTAGATCGGGGCGCAGCACCTGATCGTCCGCGGTAAGCACCTTCAGCGGCATCGTCTCTGGGCCATCTGTAAAACCCCCATGGTCGTAGTGCAACGTCGCCTGCTCGAGGTGAATCTCCAAAGCATGTGTAAAGGGCCGCCCTTGCTGGTTAATGACACCGCTGGAGGCACTGACAACCAGTGACGTATCCGCATACCGGAACAGTGTGGTACAAAATTCAACAACCGCGCCGCGCATCCGCCCTTGGGATACCAGGCTCTGGGGCATGCCAAATAACATGCGAATCAAGTGCGCGTCGTGAACATGCAGATCGACCAGGGGTCCGCCGACCCGCGTCGGATCGTAAAAGTCCTCGATCCAGGACGGATCGGAAACCACCCGCTTGAAATGACCGCCCAACAATCGACCGTAGGTACCACTGGCAATCACACTACGCGCATGTGCGTACTCAGGAAAAAAGGGAAGTACGTGACCAACCAGGACTTGCCGATCCGCAGCGGCAGCGGCGGCCACCATCTGGTCACATTCGGCGGTCGTCAGCCCCATGGGTTTTTCCACAAACACGTGTTTACCAGCCTGCAGCGCCGCAATCGCAGCCTCACAATGCAGATGTGGAGGCAAGCAGAGGTCAACCAGATCGATTGATTCATCGGCCAACAGTTCTTCGAGCGTCGCACAGGTCGCGAGCTGACTGGTGTCAACTTGTTCACCGGGGGGGCCAAAATTTCCCTGGATGTCCGTCCAGTCACCCGCGCGTTTCTGTGGGTTGCGCGAACAAATTGCCGTCACCTGCGCACTGGCGACCTTCTGGTACGCCAACCAATGAATCCACCCCATAAAGCCAATACCGGCGAGTCCGACACGAATCATAATCCCCTCCCGATCAGATAACGCTGTCCTGCAACACGTTCTCTTCGATACAGGCCAACTGTTCAGGTACGTAAGCAGTCAGGTACACAAGCGGCTCAGCCAGACCCAGTCCCATCGAGACGCGCTTATGAAGCGGATCCCGGCAGATGGCAACTGGCCAACCCTCGTTTCTCCAAATATTGCTGATGGTAATCCTCGGCAGGCCAGAAGGTCACCGCGGACACAATTTCGGTCGCAATGGGACGGGTACACCGCTCCTGGTGGCGGTCCCTGGAAGCGACAAGCGCAGCTTTTTGCCGCGCGGAGTGGTAGTAGACGGCCGATCGATACTGGGTACCCACATCCGCTCCCTGGCGATCCTTCTGAGTCGGATCATGGCATTCCCAAAACACTTGCAACAACTGGTCGTAGCTGACCTGATCTGCATCAAACTCGACCTCAACTGCCTCTGCATGGCCTGTGCGATCCGTACACACTTGATCGTAGGTTGGCTGATCCACGTCACCAGCCGTATACCCAACTGTGGTCGAGCGAACTCCGGATACCTGGCGAAACGCGTGCTCCACGCCCCAGAAACAACCTGCGGCGAAGGTGGCTTTTTCCATCACACTTTTCCCCTGGAAATGGACCGTGGTACGGCGCGTGAAGTCGGATTGTCATGCCTGGCAGAGGCGTCGTCAACGATCACGGAGAATTTGATTGCCGAAATGGAAGGAAGTGCTGTGCACAAGAATAGACAAACAGAGGAATCAAGACAGCCGCAACCACATTCAGCCAAAAACCAGTTCGCACCATCGCTCCCGTCCGAATATGACCGCTGCCAAACACAATCGCATTAGGTGGCGTGGCAACCGGCAACATGAAAGCACAGCTGGCCGCTAACGCCGCGGGAACAAGCAGCCAAAGTGGATCCAGGTCTCCACCCCGGGCGACCGCAAACAAGACAGGCAGCAGCGCCGACACCGTTGCCAGGTTGCTGGTAATTTCGGTGAAGAATATCACGGTCAGAGCGACCGCCGCCACAATCCAAAAAACAGGGAGGCCCCCCATTTCGGCAAATTGGCTGCCGATCCAGCGCGCCAATTGGCTTTCCTCCATCGCCGCGGCCAGACTCAAGCCGCCACCAAACAGTAGCAGGACTCCCCAGGGCAGGGCGGAGGCTGCTTCCCAATCCAATAGAAACGGACCGCGTTTTAGATCACTGGGAATCAAGAACAGACTGATCGCCGCCAGGAGTGCAATCCAAGTGTCATCGACCCGTGCCAACAAGGGCACGTGGTCAGATAGTACTTCCCAATTGGCAAGTGGCTTGCGTAGTATCCAGGCAGCCGCCGTGGCCATAAACACCGACAGCACCAGCCATTCGGGTCGTGACATGGGCCCCAGTTTTTTCCATTCGGCGCGGATCAAGCTGGCACCTGTTGATACGTCAACCGCTGGTAGAGAAAACAAGATGCGCGTCAATAAAAACCAGGTGGTGATCAGTAGGACAAGCGCCAGCGGCAACGCAAAGAACATCCACTCGGCAAAACCAATCAGAATGCCCCGCTGGTGCAAGTAGCCGGCCAAGAGTGCATTGGGGGGAGTTCCCACTAGTGTAGCCATACCGCCGATACTCGCCGCATAAGCAATTCCCAGCATCAAGCAGACGCCAAACGACTGCTCCAGTCCAGCGGAGCCAGACAAGTCTGTTTTTCGCTGGAACAATTCGATCAGACTCAGTCCGATGGGAAGCATCATGACGGTGGTTGCAGTATTACTGATCCACATGCTCAGAAAGGCAGTCGCCAACATGAAACCCGCTACCAGTTGTCGCGGTGAAGTGCCTACCGAGAGTACCGTCAACAGGGCTATCCGCCGGTGTAAATTCCAACGTTGCATGGCAATCGCCAGCATAAACCCACCCATGAACAAGAAGATGTATTTGTTTGCGTACTCCTGGGCAACCGTCTGAAAGCGGACCACTCCAAAGCCGGGAAACAGGACCAGTGGGAGGAGCGCCGTCACCGGTAGCGGTACCGCCTCCGTAATCCACCAGACGGCAATCCAGACTGCCAGGGATGCGGTCACGCGTGTCCGTTCCGCATGCTGCTGTAGCGCGTTGACATTGGAGACCGGTGATCCGGCTGCGCGTTGAGATGCTCCCGCAGGAACCGAGAACGCCGAGATCGAGGGCTGAAAGACAAAGTACACTGCCAGCGCGCAGAGTGGTCCGGCGATACGCCCCCATCTGCGCCAAGTCAGCTCGGTTTTGCCCACCGGCTTTCCGTCATTCACGAAAAATTCCAATGCAAGGAGAAAACCTCGCTGGCATCCAACCGGGGAAACCATGGGGTGTACGCCGTGGTCAGCGTATCGTGGTAGATCCAGATTATCGTCAGCCGGTTGATTTTCCAACCGGCGATCGTCCCGCAATGCAAATCCCGGCTGCTGGCGGTTCGATTGCTAGCTGAAGGTGCCATCAAATTGTGCTGGTTTCGAATGAACAAAATCGATACATTGCGTCGCCCTCTTTGCCTTTTGAGGAATCCCCCTCGTGCGCCCCATCAAAGTCGTACTCGTTTCCACAGCCAGGGACTGGCACGGTGGCGAGCAGCAGGCGCTGTTGCTGGCGCAGGGTCTGCGCCAACACGGGCACGACTGCCGGATTGTAGCCCGGCGCGATGCGCCCTTTGGCCAACGACTACAGGAGGCCGGCTTCGCAGTTACGCTATTTTCTGGCAAAGGCTGGAATCCACTTGCGCAATGGCGCATACGGACCGGTTGGCGGCAGTGGCAACCCAATATTTTGCATTTCAACGATTCCCATGCACTTACCACCGGTGGCTGCGCCGCCTGGCGTCTCCACCAGCCTGTGCGGATTGTGGCCCGCCGGGGATCTGCCGCGCCACACTCCGTATGGCGCTATCACCATTTCGCCGACCAGGTGGTCTGCGTCTCCCGAGCGGCGGCCCGCGCGTGTGCCGCCGCAGGGATCGATACGAATCGATTAGGCGTGGTCTACGATGGTGTCGACCCACGACGAGTTGCGGCAGGCAACCGTGACCGCGGACGCCGTACCCTGAAAATCAACGATAGAACAAAAGTGGTTGTTTGCGTGGCGTCATTAACAACGCCCAAAGGCCACCACTGCCTGCTCGATGCCTGGGCGCGGATCGTCACCAATAATCGCACCGGCCAGGCAACTCCAGCGTCCCGGAACTCATTCCAGTTGGTGCTCGTGGGGGATGGCCCACTGCGTCCGCAGTTGCAGCAGCAAGCGGAAGGGCTACGGGTCAGCAATACGGTACGATTTCTCGGATACCGCGAAGACGTTCCAGACCTGATCCAGGCCGCAGACGTGTGCACACTGGCTTCCCATCTGGAGGGATTAGGGTCTTCACTCATCGACGCGATGCTGGCAGCGCGGCCGGTGGTAACTACAACGGCCGGTGGAATTCCCGAGTTATTGGAAAATGACTCGTCTCCGGTAGCCTGGGCTGTCAGGCCCAATGACACTGCCGCGTTGGCAAATGCATTGCGCACAGCGCTCACCTCAACCGCAGTAGCGGCACAGCGCGCTGCCCGCGCGCGGCGTCATGCCACACAGCATTTCACCGCCGACCGGATGGTCAGGAAAACAGTGGAATTATATGAGCAATTACTTTCCGTGAGGGGAAGAGGTGCCCGCACCGGAGTACCGGCGTGTGCCCCGAACAAATCAGCCAACCAATCACATGCAGTACGACTCGGGATTTAAGATCCCGACGATTTAATGGGCAAACAATGTTCCTCGACAGATAAGCAGATTTTCAAACTCCACAATCTAACATGACGCACCGGCAAACTACTGATTCTGATCAACAAGTTCACGCCCCAGAGGACCCGTCACAAGCTCCTCATGGTTTGACGATCCCCGGAATGCACTCCTTATTGGCACCTCTGGTGATCGGTGACATCAAATCCTCCCATCCACAATCGGCGCCGCGCGTACTCGATCTGGGTGCCGGTCCGGGTGGTATGTCTTACCGTCTTCAGCAAGCAGGTTTTCAGATGGAAGCCTGTGACTTGTTCCCCGAACTATTCCAATGTCCCGGAGTCACCTGCCAACTGGCAGATGCGTGCCAACCGTTGCCCTACAACAACGAACAATTCGATGCGATTGTGGCGGTCGAAGTGGTGGAACACCTGGAAAGTCAATTAACACTCTTTGGAGAAATCCACCGACTATTGAAGCCTGGCGGAAAATTTTTCTTTACCACACCCAACATCGCCTCACTGAAATCCCGCCTGTCCTACTTGCTTACTGGTTACTTTTATTCGCATGGCCCGCTTGACCCCAACGTGGATGATCCCATCAGCCAGCACATCGGCCCTTCGACCCCTGACCGGTACTACTACCTGCTGGCGCGCGCCGGCCTTGACTTGAACCGATTGACAACCGACCGCTTGCAGCGTTCCTCCCTGGGACTTGCCTGGCTGGCGCCTCTGATTTGGGGTCTGACACAGCTGAAATACTCAGCCACCAAAGGCACCCGCATGGAAAATTCTCCGCCAACCTTGTTTGGCCGCACCTTGATCGGAGTCGCCCAGAAACGAGCAGGCCGCCAGCAACAGGCCGCCTGACAAAAGCCCCCCCGCGACGACACAGTGATCACACCACGCAACCCGCTTGCTCGGAACCACCAGCCCACAAGATAACACGATGACTGCCAAGCCTCTCCACGCCCTGCTTCGCTTCTGCCGCTTGCGCCTGGGACTCAAACCGATCATTGACTACGCCCAATCTCGGCGTCGGCTCAACGGCGTGGCCGAGTTACCCATCGGCACTGTTTTTGACATCGGTGCGCATGTCGGCAAGATGGCCCGTCGTTATCGAAAATTGTTTCCCGCAGCCAATATCTATTGTTTTGAACCCCTACCTCACTGCTACCAGCGCTTGGAACGCTGGGCCGCCAGGCAAAGAAACCATGTCCAAACCTTCAACATCGCACTTGGTGATGCGTCTCGTCCGATCGAGTTTTTCTGCAATCAAGACCATCCTGGCGGATCTGGTTTACGGCCACCTGGTACCTCCTGCCAACCCGAAAAGCACACTTCGTTCACAACCCGCATGGAAAAACTGGACGACGTCGCTGCCTCGCTCACCCTGAACGGGGAAATTCTCCTCAAGCTTGATGTGGAAGGTGCCGAGCTGGAGGTCCTGGCAGGAGCGCCCAAGTTGCTCGGCCAGGCAGCCGCGATTATCGTCGAAGCGGCCATTGGTGAAGAACGTGCAAGGCCGCACTTCCATGACTTATTGCAGGCGCTGGAATCGCATGGGTTCTTGTATCGCGGCAACCTCGGCAGCGCTTACGTAGACGGTGTTCCAAAGTTGGTCGATGCCGTCTTCATCAAACCTCCCGCTCAACGGAGGGCAGCAGCCTGATGAACCAACTGACAGTACTCATTCCCTGCAAAAACGAAATAGATAACCTCGAGGAGTGCCTCGCGTCGGTCCGCCCTCTGGCCGATGAGATCTTGATCGCCGATTCCGGTTCCCGGGACGGCACACTGGATCTCATTCAGCGACAGCCCGACTGCCGACTGATCCAGCGCCAGTACATCCACTCAGGGGACTTCAAGAACTGGGCCATCCCCCAGGCACGCCACAGCTGGGTCTTGGTGATCGATGCCGATGAGCGCGTTACGCCCGCGCTGGCTGTAGAGATTCAACAGCGACTCGCGGAAACGAGTGATGTCGACGGTTATTGGATACCTCGAGATAACTATTTTCTCGGGCAGAGGATCCGCTACAGCGGATGGCAATCAGATCGCTGCCTGCGATTGTTCCGTCGCGATCACGCAGTTTACGTAGGCGACAATGATCATGCTGAAGTCCAGGTCGATTCGGGTCGTGTCGCCCGTCTCAAAGCGGCCCTCCAACACGACACCTATGCAAATTACGATTCGTTCTTCCGAAAACTCAATCGCTACACCAGCTATCAGGCGCACATCTGGAACGAGTCGGGCCGCCGCGCCTCGTTTGTCGACCTGCTCGTTGCTGGCCCGCTGCGATTTTTCCATGCGTATGTGTTGCGCGGTGGATTCCTGGATGGCAAAGCTGGTTTGCAGGTCTGCGCATTAACCGGGTTCTATTCCTTCATGAAGCGTGCTCGCTTGTGGGAACGGAACCTCACAGAGAATTCCCACCGTAAGCCGAACTCCACCCAGGCAGCGCGCGCTGCCTGAGTGAGCGCCAACTCCCAACAAATCAACCTGTCATGCGCGTCGCTATTTTTTTGCCAAACTGGATTGGTGATGTCGTGATGTCGACTCCCGCACTGCGCGCCATCCGGCAACACTACGATTCCACAAATCGCCTGATCGCCGTGGCACGACCCTATGTACAACCCGTACTGCAAGGCAGTCGCTACTTCGATGAATGGATGATCTATGAACCGCACCGACGCGGAAAACGCAAGCTTGTTACCCGTCTTCGACAAGCCGACATCGACATCGCGTTATTGCTGACGAATTCACTTTCGACAGCATTTCTGGCGTGGCGGGGTGGCGCCCAGCGACGGGTCGGGTTTGCCCGTGATTGGCGCGGGGTACTACTGACAGATCGATTGCATGCGCCGCGGCGTGGCAGTCACTTTCTACCGCGTTCTGCTGTCGACCACTATCTCGAACTCGCCCAGTCGATCGGTTGCAAAACCACCTCCGAGCAGTTGGAATTGACCACAACACCTGGCGACGAGCAGCAGGCTGATCAAATCTGGCACCACCCGCAAATGACTCATGCCAGACAGGTAGTCACTCTCAATACGGGGTCAGCCCGTGGTGTGTCCAAGTCGTGGCCGCTCGACTCATTTCGGGAACTGGCCTTGCAGCTCGTCCAGCACCGCGATGTCGTAGTCCTGATGATCTGTGGCCCGGCCGAGCGCCGGGCCGTAGCAGAACTGGTCGACCGGGCGGCGCATCGACGTATCATCGGAATTCATAACCGGCCCTTGAGCATCGGGCTGAGTAAAGCCTGTATCCGACGGAGCGATTGTGTCGTCACAACCGACAGCGGGCCCCGCCATCTGGCAGCCGCGTTTGGTGTACCTTGCGTAGCGCTTTTCGGTCCCACCGATCCGCGCTGGAGCGCGAACTACCACCAGCAAGAAACGCAGCTCTGGCAGCGACTCGACTGCGCACCCTGTGGTCGTTCACGGTGCCCACTGGACCATCATCGCTGCATGCGGGATCTGAGTGTTGACCGTGTGCTGGCAGTAACCCTCCAGCAACTCGACCAGAATCGCCAACGAGTTGGTGCCTGACCGGAAGGCTGGGTCGGAGGATTCCTGTCGGAGGATCCACCCTCTTCGGGAATTGCCTGGAGACGGCATTCCGTTGACACGCAGCGCGTCAATCTACATCGATTGAATTGACTACCTGCAATCCGTCGGCAAGCGCGCGAATCGCCTCTTGTGCCAGCTGTTTGTGATAGAAAGAATTGACGCGCCCGTGGATCCAGAGGATTTCTCCCTCACGTTCCACTTTGAGATCGCGCAGCGCAAAAATCGGGCTGGACGCCAATGCGCGTTGTGCCCGGTCCTCGACTCTCGATACATTCTCGTAAACCACTGCAACAGACCTCCTTCCCTGCCGAAGAACCTGTTCCGCCGCAGAACCAGGTTCCAGAATCGATCGCCTCCCTGCTGCGACCAATGTACGAACCAACCTAAAAAAATGTCAAGCGCGGTATTTGAAATCGGCTGGACACTCGACGAATCGACCTTGGTGAATCACCAGAATGACGGGCATGGCGGCTGCGTCGCGCGATGTTGTCAGCGGTTTTCGGGTTTATAGCTCCAGATATTCTTCCAGCGCTTCTCGCATTACGGCTGCATCTGCATCGATCTCAGTCCAAACGTGAAACCCGATCACACCCTGGTTCACCAGCATTCCCAGACCATCAATGGTGCGACAGCCCTGGGTGGCCGCTTCCGAGAGAAATTGGGTTTGCGGTGGATTGAAAACAACGTCGGCAACAACCATCTCAGAAGTCAAGGTGCTGGCATCCACCGGGACGCGCGCGGCGGCGTCACCTAAACCGATCGAGGTGGCATTGATGACGACCTCGGTGTTCTCGGGAATCTGGTAATCACCGTCCCAAATTATCAGATCAGAATGAACTTCCACTTTCTGATTGAGCAAGTCAACCAGTTCTTGCCCACGCTGCTCACTTCGATTGACAACAGTAATGTGTTCCACGCCCGACAAACCCAGTTCGACACCAATGGCACGCGCGGCACCGCCTGCTCCAAAAAGTACGATCTGCTTGCCTTGCGGATCAATTTGTTCTTTCAATGATTGGACAAAACCTTTGCCGTCAGTGTTTTCGCCCAGCAGCCGATCACCGTCTCGATTGATGCAATTTACCGCTCCCATCAATTGCGCCGCTTGACTGAGCCCATCGAGGTGCTCAATCACGGCCACTTTGTGGGGAATCGTAATATTGCCTCCTTTGAATCCGAGTGCCCGCATTCCCGCGACAGCCGCCGCCAGGTTTTCTGGAGACACTTCCAGAGTGAGATAACGCCAATCCAGGCGCGCGGCCCGGAACGCGCGTTCGATCATAAATTGGGTGGGATTTCCGGCAACGGGTTGACCCAAACAACAGACAATTGTCTGCAGGTGCGAATCAGGCACGGGCTATTCTCCACCCTATAAAGTAGTTTGAACGAGACTCGTAGAACGATGGCGATTTCATCGCAAAGATGCGCCAGCAACTTGTCGTGTTCTTAGTCGCGAAATCGGCCCACGACGAGAGTGATGTTCTGTCCGCCAAAACCAAAACTATTATTCAAAGCAATATTACAACTCGCTTCCCGGGAGGCGTTAGGAATGTAGTCCAGGTTGCATTCCGGATCGGGAGTCTCGTAGTTGATTGTGGGCGGAAGCACGTTGTCGCGAATGGACATCAGACACACGATCAACTCGGTGACACCAGCGGCAGCGATCAAATGTCCCATCATGCTTTTCGTACTGGATACGGGCGTTTCCAGTGCCCGTTCACCGAATACCTCGCGACAAGCAAGTGATTCCACTCGATCGTTGACGGTGGTACTGGTACCGTGGGCATTGACATAGTCGACCTGCGACGGGTCGATTCCCGCATCCGCAATCGCCATTCGCATGCAACGAATCGCACCACGACCTTCCGGGTGAATGTCAGTGACTCGGTAGGCATCCGCAGTAGCACCGTACCCGAGAATTTCCCCAAAAATATGGGCGCCGCGACCGCGGGCGTGGTCGAGTGACTCGAGTACCACCATTCCGCTTCCTTCCCCCAAGACAAACCCGTCGCGGTTCAGGTCAAAAGGTCGCGATGCCTGCGTCGGTTCATCGTTGCGCGTTGACAGCGCGGTCAGCAGGTTGAATCCCGTGATACCGAAAGGATGGATCATGCTGTGGGCACCACCGGAAATCATGACATCCGCGTCACCACGGCGAATGATCTCGGTTGCTTCTCCGATCGCCTGGCTACTGGCAGCACAGGCCGTGAGACAATTCACTTGCGGGCCCTGGGCATTGAATATGCTGGATACATATCCCACCGGCATGTTCGGTTCCTGCTCCAATTCCCCAATAGGGTCAAGTGTTTCCAGACCAACCCGGGCAAATCGCGACAAGTCGAGCTCACCATCTGCCAGTCCGGCAGCGACCATCCGTGAAAACGCCTCGAAATTCTGGTTTCCTTCACCGGCACCCAGGTAGACACCGAGGCGGGTAGGATCCAGGTCCTGTTCCTGAATTCCCGATGATTCCATTGCCTTGAGCGCCGCGCTGGCTGCAAAACAAGTATGGCGCGCGCGCCGTTTCCAAAGGCCAGCATCCTGACCCAAAGGCAGATTCTCAAAATCCTTGATCTCTGCTGAAATTTTGGTGGGAAATCGACTGGCATCAAAAACCGTCGTATAACCCACACCCGAGTCGCCCTGCTTAAGACGCTCCCAAACAGGATCGACGTCCAATCCGAGTGGATTGACTAATCCCAAACCGGTGACAACGACTCGATTTTTCATTGCGCTCTGATTTCAATCAGGGTGGGCAGGGAAGCGTCACAACAGGGTAATACCAATCGCCAATTCGTGGTGTCCGCAGGCCGCGTCAGGTCACAACTGCCTGCGGGCAAGGCATACACCGCCATGTGGAACGATCGAGCACGGCACACAGAGTGTGAGCCGCTACCCTTATCGACTCCCAGGAACAAATCCATGAACACCTACCCAAGTTGTATGGAATTTATCTCAGAACCTGAATTGGATTTGGGCGGACTGGGGACCGGGTTGATTGGGGAAATCGAAACCGGACCGCCGCTGTGAATGCACGACGGGAAACGGACCCGATCCGCGCAGACCTCCAAGGCGAGAGCTGAATTTTAGCCGGTCTCCGCCGCTCGGGGTATAGCGGCTGTGGAGGAGCGTACACGCTCAGGAACCGCCCAACTGCTGCTGAATCACCTCCCGAGCCGTTTCCAATGCCGCGGGCAGCTGCTGCGGATCCCGGCCACCCGCCTGGGCCAGATCTGGTTTTCCGCCCCCCCCCCCCCCTACCACCTGGGCCGCCGCCGAGACCCATTTGCCGGCATGGGCACCGCGATCGGTCAATTCTGGGCTCAATCCTGCTACCAGGACGACTTTGTCGTCGCCAGCCGGAGCGGCCAGCAACACCGCAATCGGTGACGTCTGCTTCCGCAAACGATCAATCAAATGCCGCAGTAAATTCGGGTTCGCACCGGGGATTTCGGCAATCACCAGTTGAAAATCCGCCAGCTGCTGGGCCTGTTCGAGGAGCCCTTCCACTGACACATCCCCCGAAGTAACCAGCTGCTGTCGTTGTTTCTCTAAGGTTTCAATTTCTGCTTGCAAGGTTTTCAAGCGGGCCGGCGTTTCGAAGAGCGCGACGTTTAAAGTCCGCGCCGTTTGTCGCAAGGCCTCCTTGATCTCGGCGTAGGTGGCTTCCTGATCGCTTGCTCCTGCGATCTTCGCATCCTCCGCGGAAATCGTCCGTTGACCGCCACCGGACAGCTCTTTTTTCAGATCCCGCACGGTGCGCGCCAAACCAGCTGCCGCGACTGGAGTTTGCAGCGCGTCGACTTCCAGTAGCTGGGCACACTCCGTCAGTGCCAACCGCGTCTGACGGGCATGCTCGCGAGCCTTTTCTCCCGTCAGCGCAATCACGCGACGCACTCCCGATGACACGGCCTCCTCGGCAGTAATTTCAAAAGCACCCACATCGCGCGTGTTCTCCAGATGCGTTCCCCCACACAACTCCTTGCTGAAATCACCCATCGATACCATGCGGACCGGATCGGGATATTTTTCACCAAACAACATCATAGCACCCGCCTGACGAGCTTCCGCCAACGGTACCGTACTCGCAGTAATGGGTGCAGCAGCCTCGATGCAGGACACCGTCTTCGCTTCGATCGTCGCCAGCTGTTCGCCCGGCACTGCAGAGAGGTTCGTGAAATCAAATCGCAACCAATCGCCATCGACTTTGGAGCCCTGCTGTTGTGCATGTGTTCCCAGGTTCTGCTGCAGCGCATGGTGCAAAATATGTGTCGCTGAATGCGCCCGGCGGATCGCCTGTCGCCGCGTGTCATCAACAACCGCCATCACACGGCTTCCGGTCTGTAATTCACCCTCCAGCAGGTGCCCACGATGTAACAACAAATCACCCTGACGGTCCGTGTCAGTCACCACGAAGCGAACGCCTGCTGCGGAAATTTCTCCACTGTCTCCCACCTGTCCACCCGCCTCACCGTAAAACGGGGTCCGATCCAACACCAGTTGCACGGGGGTATCCGGACCTACGGTACTCCACCGATCGAGTAGTTGTTCACCGGCAATGATGAATTTCAATTCCGCTTCCGCCTCAGTCGTGTCGTACCCCAGGAATTCCACGGTGTGCAGCGCTTGCTTGATCGTCGCTTCCGGACCTTTGACATCCATCACCGAATGTGTCAAACGACCGGACGCCTCGCCATGCGCCTCCATCGCGCTCTGAAAACCTTCCCAATCAAAGGCCAGCTGCTGCTCAGCGGCCAGCGACTCAAAGACTTCCGGCGGTACCCCGTAAGTCTGGTAGAGGTCGGCAGCCGCAGCACCATCCACGGTATTGCGTCGTTCATCCCTGAACTGGGAAAACAAATGCTCAATCCGCGCCAACCCATCATCAAGCGTTCCCAGAAAACCAGTTTCCTCGTTCTTGATCACGTCAGCGACCCGATTCGTCGTTTCCAGCAATTCCGGGTAGGGGCCCTTCATCACTTCGACCACTGCCGGCACCAGCTGGTACAAGAACGGATCACGCAACCCGAGCTGGTGACCGTCCAACACCGCGCGCCGGAGCAACCGGCGAATCACATACTTTTCCTTTTGTGGTCCAGGGTAAACATTCTCATGAATCGCCATGGCACAAGCGCGCACATGATCAGCCATCCGTCGCAAGCGTCGTCCCGCATCACTATCGGGTTCGTAAGCCACCTGGCACACATCGGCGGCGGCGTCCACGAGGGGTCGCAACGTATCGATGTGGAAGTTGGTGTCGACCCCCTGTAACGTCGCGACGGTGCGCTCCAGCCCCATGCCAGTGTCAATGTTCTTGCTAGGCAGGGGTCGTAAATTGTCGGGTGGGTTTCCTACTCGGTTGAATTGTGTGAATACCAGATTCCAGATTTCGACTTCCGGTCCGCCTCCCGGCGGATGGTAGAAAATCTCACTGCACGGACCACAAACACCGTCCGGACCGTCAGTGGGTGCTCCGGCTGGCCAAAAATTGTCGTGCTCGTCCATCCGTTCGATGCGCTCGGGGGAGAGGCCGATTTCCTGCTGCCAAATGTCGGCGGCCTCGTTGTCGTCCAGATAGATCGACACGCTCAAGCGATCCGCAGCGATGCCCAGCCAGCGTGGACTGGTAAGAAATTCCCAGGCCCAATGAATGGCCTCGCGTTTGAAATAATCGCCGAAACTGAAATTCCCCAGCATCTCAAAAAAAGTCTGGTGGTACGCAGTACGACCCACATTGTCGATATCCCCGGTTCGCAAACACTTCTGACAGGTTGTCGCCCGGACAAAATCAAGTTTGACTTTGCCCAGAAAGTGGTCCTTGAACTGGTTCATACCCGCCGGGGTGAATAACACCGACGGGTCCCAGGTCGGTACCATTACGTCGCTGGGGCAACGCTGGTGTCCCTTGCTCTCGAAGAATGACAGGTACATTTCACGTAATTCGTCTGTCTTCATATTCCACAACCACGGGGAGAAAAAAACGAGGAATTGAAAGAGCCCTATGGACGTGCTACCCGTATCGCTTCCCGGACATCGCTGTACGCCCGGAGGATAACACTTGACGCAAAGCGCGGGTCAGGTCACAGCTGGCGACGGAGCCAAGTCGGGGTGTCGCGCACGCAAATTGCGACAGTCAACGCGCCGCCCTGCGTCTGGTCGACGACGCCGTTCGGCAAACACACACCACGGTTGCAGTGCAAACCGGTCCAGCACCGGCAAGCGGTCATCATAGTCGCTGGCACCTTGCCGGACTATGGGGAGCCCTGTCCTGCAGTTACGTTTTCGAGCCGCTGCAGGGCTCGGCTGCGCGGGACACAATACGTGGTTGATGTCCAGCGACTCTGCCTGATAATGCGCCGAAGCGCGGCCCGCCTGCCCAACCAGGGAACGCTACGCGGCCGCCCCTCCCAGACACTATTCGGCCTCTTCGTCATCCGCTGCTGGATCAACGGGTTCGGCAGGAGGTGGAGAGCTCGATTCCGGGGCCTCCTCGACCAGGCCAGCCGGCTCGTCATCGATGCCACTGGTGATGGTCTCGATCCCCGCGGACAGGGCGCTGCCAATGTCCGCCAGACCTGCGTGAATCCCTTTTACTTGCTGGATCAAATCGTCCAGCCGCGCCTGCGATGCTTCGGAAAAATCCGTCGTGGTTGTCCCAGTGACAGGACTTGCGGCTACCGGAGCGGCGGTCGCCGCAGGTCGCTCGGACTGCGTGATTTCGTCGACACCGGCAGAGACAGCGCTACCAATATTGTCCAGACCTTGCTGGACACCGGAAATCTGCTCAATCAATTGATCCAATTGAGGATTGATCGTCGGCACCGGGCTGTTCGCCACCTCACCGTCGGGAGTTTCACCCATCCGATCCACCCCTTCAACCACTGCTTTGCGGATCGCATCCAGGCCATCAGAGAAGTTGCTCATTTGCAAGACAACCTGGCCAAACTGGTCGTCGGCATCGAGGCCCTTCATCTTGACGTTCTGGGTATAGGCGCGTTTGATGTGAGCCCAGCGTTCTGCTTCCTCCTCGGTAAGAATCCCCATCAACTCCCGGAACTTGAGCATATTGGCTTCGTTGTCACTGGTCAGGGTCTGCGAATCATTCTCGTAATTGCTGACAATCAGGGTCTCCAGT
>PBOG01000013.1 GCA_002724245.1 Planctomycetaceae bacterium | reverse complement strand
CTCCCGAAAACGTTCGGTGTCGATCAAGTAACGTCGCGTTGTGAAACTGTTGAAAGCCAGGAATCCGTCATCGCGCCTCCATTTGACTGTGGCTCTCTGATAGACCATTCCATTCAGCGCAGGCGGACCTGGGTGCGGCGCAACCGACATGATGTCTCCTCGCCGGCGTAACAGCCTGACACCTTCATCGATCCAATTGTACCCCGGTTGGTGATGAAGCAAGATGTCACAATCAAAATGGAGAAGGTACTGAGTCGTACACGCCTCAATACCACTGACCCATCCAAACAACGGGATATTGCGGTGGTCGCGAGGTCGTCGGATTCTGGAGGGGTCAAAATATCGGGCTACCAAGGCGGAATCATGCGCGATCGTCCGGTCGAATTCCACCACGCGGTCAATCACTGAATCGGCAATTAACCGCTGGCAAATCTGTCGCAACGTCAAGAGCGCATCACCACGACCGCTATCCAGATCGATGTTCAGTATTCTTTCCAAAAAAGGGTAACGGCAGGCGCGCACAACGTGCCGAATCGTATGTTCGAGAAATCCGACATCGTAACATGACGCCAGAAATGAAAGAGTGCATGGAAAATCTACCGGCATGACTATCGTCGTCCCTCTACCTCATCTAAACCATTCCGGATTTCTGCACGGCGACCTTGTACCCAATTCGCCAGAATCACGGGTCCATGAAACGTCCGAGGTGGGCCGCTAAACTCCGTCATGATTGCACCATTTGGCACTTTCTACTATCAGTTTAGACACACATCGATGGAACTTGTCCTGAAGTCCAATCTATGAAAATCGAATGTCACTAAATACGTTGGTCAAATCGTGGTTGAACGGGTCAAATCGATTGTCCGCTCTGTATTGCCAGTTGCCATAACGCACAAACTCGAGCCGGCCACATGGAGTTGGTGGGCCACTCTCCGGGACAAATAAGTGTCCACGAATAGGGTTAAGCACTCGAACAGCATCCACTGCCCAACTGCTATTTCGGGTCGCTCCAGCTGTCTCTACAGGCTAGAATGGCAAGGGTTCTGGCGCTTCCGCACCCTGTACACGAGAAACGCTTGTGGCTTGTCGTCCCGCTGATCATCTGGCTTGGAACCGTCGCACGCTATTGACCGCCAGCAGTCTCGGTTTTTGCGGTCTCGCGCTGCCCCAGGTCGGCGCCGCGCGGACACGCCAGCGCGCTAAATCGGTGATCCTGATCTGGCTCACCGGCGGACCTTCCCACGTTGATCTCTGGGACATGAAACCGCAGGCTCCCAGCGACTACCGCGGTGAATTCCAATCGATCGCCACGTCAGCTCCAGAGATCCGCCTGGGCGAGTTGCTACCGCACGTCGCGCAACAGGCGCACCATCTGGCAATCGTGCGTTCGCTTGGTCATTACAATCGCGCCCGCAACGACCACCATACGGGTTACTACTACAACCTCACGGGCCACCAACCCGAGCCACCATTCCTCAACAGCCGTAAACCTCGGCCGTCCGATTGGCCCTATATGGGTTGCGTTGTCGGTGCCAAGCGACCCGCCCACCCCTATCTCCCCAACACAATTACCCTGCCCCAAATGGCGGGTGAACCGGGCAGCTATCGGCCGGGCCAGTTCGCTGCCCGGCTGGGCGTCCAGCACGACCCCCTGTTCGTTCTTGGCGACCTCAAAAACCCGCTCGACTTCAAGGTTCCTGCGTTGGTATTACGGGACGATGTAACCTTGTCGCGCTTGCAGCAGCGCCGCTGGTTACTAGGCCAACTCGATGGGGCACAGCGCTCGCTGGAACAAGCCGGGCAAGTGCAAAAGTTTTCGACGCAACAAGAAAAAGCATTTTCGCTACTGGCTGCCAGTCGCTCCAAAGAAGCCTTTGATGTCACTCGTGAACCTGCTTCCGTACGAGAACGTTATGGGCCTGGGCTGAACGCTATGAGCATGTTGATGGCCCGCCGGCTCGTCGAAGTAGAAGTCCCCTTCGTCAGTGTCTTCTGGAAACACGATTATGAGGAAGACAAACGAAACGGTTGTCTGGGCGGCGCCTGGGATACCCACTGGAAAAACTTTGACTGTCTCAAGAACGTTCTGGTCCCCAAGTTTGATCGGCCATTTGCCGCTCTACTGGCCGACCTGGAAGAGCGCGGACTGCTCGATGAAACACTGGTCCTGGTGACCAGTGAAATGGGTCGCTCACCGCGGATCGGAGATCCCCGATCCGGCGGCAGCAAAGGTTCGGGACGCGACCACTGGACACATTGCATGTCAGTGTTGATGGCGGGCGGCGGAATCCGTGGAGGCCAGGTGTACGGCTCCAGCGACCGTTTTGGGGCGTATCCAGACCGCGATCCGGTGGAACCAGAAGATATTGCCAGAACCATCTACTATGCGGCCGGAATTTCCGACCTTTCGGCCAGCGATCCGGATGGCCGCACCTTTGAGTTAATGGACGCGGGGCGACCACTTACCCAGCTGTTCGTCTAACATCGGAAACCGCCCTAGATCGACGTGGGTAATCCGTACGGCTGACGATATTCTTTGCCCAGCATGGCCTGGGCCGACGCACTATTGGTGATCGTCTCCAACTCGGGATCAAACTCCAACACCGTCTTGGTCCGCAGTGCAATTTCTGCCAGATGAATCAGGGCACACGTTCGGTGCGCCACCTCGGCCGGGGCCCTGGTCGCTTTGCGGGAACGGACGGCATTTACGAAATCTTCCATATGCGTGGGTAACGGAGCGCCTACGCGACCCGCCTGCCCGCTCTGCGGACCGGGAGTTTCTTTTTTACCCAAATAGGTGCGAAAGAAGCCGCGGCGGGAGAAGATCATGTACCCCTCGGTGCCGTAAAACGCGTTTCCACTGTCGACTCCATGCTCTCCATAGGGTGTGTACAAACGGTCTTCATACAGCAACACGCGGCCGTCTTGATAACGAAACGCGGCAAATGAATTGTCTGGGTATTCGCGGTAACCGGCGGGCCGTGTATTACTTCCGTGTG
Source organism: Planctomycetaceae bacterium (assembly GCA_002724245.1). Taxonomy (GTDB): domain Bacteria; phylum Planctomycetota; class Planctomycetia; order Pirellulales; family Pirellulaceae; genus UBA9264. The sequence goes on along the minus strand of PBOG01000013.1, from coordinate 51,112 downwards.
CCGTGATCTCAATCGGATGCGTCGTTACTCCCAGCGCCCAAGCCGCCATGTCGATATCGTGTGCGCCATCGTCTCCCATGTCACCATTTCCATAATCGCGCCAGAGACGCCATTTACCGTGGAAACGGTTCGCATTGAAAGCCCTTTTGGGAGCCGGACCAAGCCAGCGGTCATAATCAACTCCCTGGGGCGCGTTCCCATCCGGAACCGGCTTCTGAAAACCTCGGTTTTGCACGTTCCAGGCTTTAGTGATGCGTATATCTCCGAGGATGCCTGACTTCAGCACCTCACCCGCTTCCCTGGTCACCGGGCTCGACCGCATCTGGGTACCGTGCTGGACGACACGCTCATACTTCCTGGCCGCATCGACCAACAAGCGCCCTTCGCGAAACACATGACTGGCCGGCTTTTCCACATACACATCTTTGCCCGCCATCAACATCGGAATCGCGATCGGACAGTGCCAGTGGTGTGGCGTGGCGATCGTGACCGCGTCGATGCGGGGGTCATCCACAATCCGACGAAAATCATCGGTCAATTGTGGGCGGTTTCCGGCCGCACTCTTGACGCGCTCAAAGCCACGTCGCCGCACCGACGGATCGATATCACACAGCGCCGTAATCCGGACGGCCCCATTCCCCGCCAATTGGCCCACATGGCCCATACCCATACCATTGAATCCGATGACAGCCATCGACACCGCATCATTTACTGCCGCGCGGGCTGGCTGCGCTGATCCCGAGACCCAACAGCCGGCAGCAGTAACACCACCCGCGAGAAAACCGCGCCGTTTCAACTGTGCCACTGTCTTGTCTCCTCTTCCAGCCAGGTGATGAAGCCAGCCCTGTTTCCGCTGAGGTGACAGGATCTGGTATCTCAAGAACTCCGCGCGCGCACCGACAATCTGCATCCATCAACCATTACAGCCGCGGGCAAAATCGAAAACCGACTTAAACCAGTTCACGAATCGGAGTGGGATCGCTCACCAGATGTGTCGGGCGACCCTGTGGAGTATAGAGAATCTTGCCCGGGTCAATGCCGAGTTGCGTGTAGACGGTGGAAATGAAATTCTCCGGCGACAGTACCCGCTGATTGGCGGCGTAACCTTTGCGATCGGTAGCTCCGATCACGGTACCGCCAGGAATGGTACCCCCCGCCATTAGTACCGACATCGCGTTGGCCCAGTGATCTCGGCCAGGGGTTGAGCTTCCGGAAAGGGTAGTAATCGCCGGTGTGCGACCAAACTCACCCAGCGCCAGAACCAGTGTCGAATCGAGCAATCCGCGCTGCTCGAGATCGTCAATCAGCATGGCCACAGACGAGTCCCATTTGGGTAACCGTTTGGAAAGGCTACCAAACAAGTTGGAGTGCGAATCCCAGCCGCCATCGTACACGGTCACAAAAGGAACTCCACCCTCGACGAGACGACGTGCCAGCAGGCAGCGCTGTCCGAAGGCATCCCGGCCATAGGCGTCACGTGTCTTCGCGTCTTCGCGTTCGATATCGAATGCGGCTTGCGCCCCGGGTGACGTCACCAGGTCATAACCTTGTTGGTAATAAGCATCGACCGCTGCTACGGGATCGCCGCTCGAAGCGTCTCGGATGCGCTTCATGCGATCAACCAGTTGTCGCAAGTCCCGCCGTTTTCCAAATCGATCACCCAAGAGTTCCTGGGGAACCGACACGTCACGCACACGAAAACCGTTCTTGTTTGGATCGCCGTCCACCACAAACGGTGCATATTTGGCGCCCAGGAAATTGGGACCGCCCGAACGAGACATGCGAGGCATGGAAAAATAGCTCGGCAGCGCATTGTCGGTGCTCAGCTCGCGGGCCGTGACACTGCCCATACTGGGATGGAAGCTGACGAAAGCGCCACAGCTGACAGGGATGCGAGGTGGGGCACCGGTCATCATGTAGTGATTGCCGGCCCCGTGGTTGCCCTGGTTGTGTCGAATTGAGCGGACGACGGCAAACTTGTCGAGTCGGGCTGCCAATCGCTGCATGTGTTCCGAGAAGTGCACGCCGGGAACACGGGTCGAAACTGTGCCAAACTCCCCGCGTATTTCAGCCGGTGCATCGGGCTTGGGATCAAAGGTTTCGAAATGGGTTGGCCCACCATCCATCCAAATCAGGATACAGGAGCGAACCGGGCTCGATCTCTTTTCACTCGACGCGGCTTCGGCGCGCATTTGCAAAGAATCGACCAGGCCGCTGCCCAGCCAAGCACCCATACCCAACCGCAAGCAATGCCTGCGTGTCATACCTTCGCAATTGGTCCATAAATTCATGAAAACCACCCCGATAAGTTCATCGGCCGATCAGTGAACCGGTTGGAACAGAAACCTCTTATCGGTTGCAATTATACCCCCAATCAGAAGGCTCCCGCCAGACGTTTTGCCCAACAGACGGTCAAAACGGTCTCTTTCTTGCCAGCAGGGCTGTTATTCCAGGCTGGCTGGATCAATCGGACCGTGGCCAACCGCAAAAATCACTACGCCAGCACTTCCCAAACCGGCTGGCCACCATGGCTGATATGGACGGGTCGACCGCCCAGATCGGGAACCGTCAGCTGCGGATTAATCCCGATCAGCTGGTAAATGGTGGCCGCCATATCTCCAGCGGAAACAGGCCGGTCAGTAGGATAAGCGGCCTGGGCGTCTGTGGCACCCAGTACCATGCCGCGCCGCGTCCCTCCTCCAAACAACAAGGAAAAGCCGCACTGCGGCCAGTGGTCGCGGCCGGATTTCTTATTGATCTTCGGCGTCCGACCCATTTCACCCATCACCACTACAAGCGTCTCATCCAGCAGCCCACGGGATTCAAGATCAAGCACCAGACCTTCGATCATCAGGTCGAGCTGGGGCAGGTGCGTCCTGAGCATGTTGAAGGTATTGCCATGCATGTCCCAATGATTTCCATTGCGGGACTCCCAATGAACGGTCACAAACCGGGACCCCGCCTCCACCAATCGGCGGGCAATGACCAGACTCGAACCCCATAAGTTGCGGCCGTATTGGTCGCGGACTCGCTCCGGTTCACGAGAAATATCAAAGGCCGTGCGGGTCTTGGAAGAACTGAGCAACTCCAACGCCTGTCGTTTGAATTTGTTCATGCGCTCTGGTGCGCCCCGGTCTTCGACCGTCGCCAGTTGGCGATCAAACTGGGCCAACAGGGTGCGGCGTCGATCGAACCGGTTGGCTGTCAGGCCGGGCAAAGCAGCCAGCGAGGGAGGCGTGGGATGCCCAATCGCTTCCACTGGATCGTAGTCGTCCTTGGTTTCCCGCGTGAATGTCGGGTCACAAGTCGTGAACATCGGGTCGTATTGACTCCCCAGATAACCACCGTAGGGACCTGCCCGGCGCAGCGCCTGGTTGTAACCGGGAAACGCTGGCATCGTCACATAGCGTGGTACATCCGTCGGACCCGGATCAAAGTACTGCGAAACCGAAGCAATGCTGGGATGATCCGTTCGCTTGGCAAAATAATTCTCGGCGTCATTTCCGCCGTCGTAACCGGTCAGTACGTTGTACGGGTTGTGGCTGTTATAGCGGTGCGAATACGTTCGAATCAGGGTCGCTCGATCCATCAACTGGGCCGTCCTGGGCAACAGCTCCCCAATCTGCAGTCCCGGTACGCTGGTAGAAATCGGTTTGAATTCACCACGCACGCTCTCTGGCGCGTCAGGTTTCAGGTCAAACATGTCCTGATGGGGTGGCCCACCAAACAGATTCAACAAAATGACTGATTTGGCGCGCGCGGGATGGGTTGCCGCGGCTCCCGCTTCAGCGGCCGCCAACCAATGGGGTAACGTCATTCCACCGAACAACGACAGGGCCCCGACGCGCATCGCTTCACGACGGGTTATCCCATCACAGACTCGAGAAGTTCCGCCCATGACTCGCAGCATGATGGCTCCTTCGATGCAACCGTCTCGAGGAATCTTGTCCGCACCCGTGGTAGACCGCCCAGCAACTCGTGCGTCGTGCCGGCCGTTAGTAACCCAGGGGAGCTCAGCTATCTCGGATTGTAACGTATACCCAAATGCACCTAAAGTGAATTCCCCGGCAGCCTGTCGTCCGCAGTTCACCCCCACGGAGGCCCTCGATGGCCGATTTTTCCTGTCGCGACATCGCGCAAATGATCGATCACGCCCTGCTCACTCCAACATTAACCGCGGACGAACTGCAGGCCGGCTGCGAAGTGGCGCTCCAGCATCAGGTTGCCAGCGTTTGCACCATGCCCTTCCACCTTTCCGAATGTGCGCAGGCACTGGCTGGCAGCTCTGTATGTGCCAGCACCACGATCGGTTTTCCACACGGGGTCCAGACCACGTCGATCAAACGCGCCGAGGCAGAGCAAGCCCTGCTCGACGGCGGCCAGGAGTTGGATCTGGTGATCAACCCAAGCCGGGCTCTGTCGGGAGACTGGGATTATGTCCGTACTGAAATCGCTGCCGTGCTGGAACCGACTCGGGCAGCCGGACAAAAACTGAAAGTCATCTTTGAGACCTGTTATCTCACCCAGCAGCAAAAAATAGAACTCTGCCAGATCGGGAATGAACTCCAGGTCGACTGGATCAAAACCTCTACGGGGTTTGCCAGTGCCGGTGCCACAGTCGACGATGTCGAGCTGATGGTGAGCCAGGCAACCGGACGTGTTGAAGTCAAGGCGTCCGGGGGCATTCGTGACCTGGACTCGCTGTTGGCACTGCGCGCCGCAGGCGCCACGCGCATCGGGATGAGTCGTACCGCCGACTTGATGCAAGCCTGCCAGCGGCGACTCGGCTTGTGACCGATCGTCCGGAGCGACAAAATAGCCCCAGTCTGCCACTCTCCTGCGTCATGTCGCAACTCGCTGAAGGAACCAGGCAAAATGCTGTACTACTTCCACAAAGATCGTTGGCTGCTGGTTGCCAGTTTCAGTTTACTGTTCCATCTGCAGTCGGTGCGGGGTGAATCGAGCTGGCCTCAATGGCGCGGCCCCCGGGGAACCGGTGTCAGCCAGGACACAGAGATTCCCGTGAAGTGGAACAGGGAGCAGGTTCGCTGGCGCACACGCATTCCGGGACGTGGTCAATCGTCACCCGTGGCCGAAGGCGGACGAATCTTTTTGACCACCGCAGCGGCGGATGGAAAGGCGCGAAGTGTGGTCTGTATTGAACAGCAAACGGGCAAGATACTCTGGCAACGCCAGGCCGTCCAAGGCGTACCTGAAACTGTGCATCCAATGAACTCCTGGGCAACACCGTCCTGTGCCGCCGACGGTACCCGCGTGATGGCTTATTTTGGTAATGGGGGGCTGTACTGTTTCGACTATCGTGGCCAACGTCTCTGGCACCGTAATCTGGGCCGACTCGCCAACAATCGGTGGGGCGTCGGTTCCTCACCGATGCTGTCTGGAGATGACGTCATTCAAACGTGCGATGGCGACAACGACGCGTTTCTGGTTGCCGTGGAACGAGCCACCGGAAAGATACGCTGGCGTCAACCACGGCGCCAGAGTCGCGGGTTCAGCACGCCTTTGCTGGTCGAGGTTGACCAGCACCAGGAACTCGTTCTCAACGGACACTTCGGAGTCCATGCCTACGATCCGCAGACCGGCAGTGAATTGTGGTTCTGCGAAGGCGGTTCAGGACGTGGGACACCTAGTGTCACCAGTGGCCACAACTTGATTTTCGCAATCAGCGGGCGCAGTCGTGGAGCCGGCGACCTGATGGCCATCCGACCTGGGGGTCGGGGAACTGTGGCGGCCAGCCATCTGGCCTGGCAAACTCAGCGGGGAGGACGGGACCTGCCATCACCATTACTGGTCGGTGACTATTTAGTCGCAGTTAATTTGCGTCCCGGGGTCGCCACTTGCTACGACGCGCGCACCGGAAAACTACTCTGGAAACAACGACTGGGTGGAAACTTTTCATCCTCCCCCATCGCGGCGGGTGGGAATGTCTATCTGCAAAACGAAGACGGTGAGACGACTGTCATTCGGCCGGGTCCAACCTATCGAGAACTGGCTCGCAGTGGCCTCCCGGCAGAAGAGAGTGAAGCGTTCCGGGCTTCACTTATGCCGCTTTCCGGCAAACTCTATGCGCGCTCTGATCGGTATTTGTATTGTATCGGCGGCAGCCCCTGAACTAGCAGTTCGGATCCGCGCGCCACAGATGGCCAGTGGCCCCATGCGGACCACCGTCCGATCGCGCAATCCTGATGGTGGGTCGCGACTTGCCCTGCTAGGATAGGGCGCAGTTGCAGTCGCCCGACCTGGCTGGGTCGGCTGGCTGGGCCGGACTGCCCCTGGCCACCATTTTGCCTGACCACCTATGTTCCGCCGAGGAGTCCCCTTTCATGCGCCAATTCAGTCGAAAATTCCGCGCAATCCTGTTGGTTTTAGGCGTCGCAATCATCATCCATGCCAACGACAACCAGTCGCCCGAGGGAGGGCGTCGCAAAAGCGGGTTGGCACCCGTTGGTTATGACGACAACCAGTTGATTCCCGGACAGTCGTGGAAAGTCCACGACATCGCCCGCCCGGAACCGTACGTGATCGAAGCCGGTACGAGCAGCACCCCCACGGTAGCTGGCACGGCGCCCTCTGATGCGACCGTATTGTTTGACGGTAAAGATCTGGACCAATGGGTCGCCGGTGATGGCGGTGCGGCCCAGTGGAAAATCGAAAACGGTTACGCTGAAGTCAACGGAACAGGCTCCATCACCACCAAACACAAGTTTGGCAGCTGCCAGCTGCACCTGGAATTTGCCACCCCCGTGAACATTGAAGGCGATAGCCAGGCGCGCGGCAATAGCGGCATCATGGTAATGGGTTTCTATGAGATTCAAGTCCTGGATTCCTTTCAAAACCGAACCTACTCCGATGGTCAGGCCGCGGCGATTTACGGACAGTATCCACCCCTGGTCAACGCGGCGCGCCAACCCGGCCAATGGCAAACCTACGACATTATTTTTGAAGCACCGCGCTGGGAAGGTGAAAAGCTGCTGCGGCCTGCCTATTTCACGGTGCTGCACAATGGCGTGCTAGTCCATCATCACACCGCAAGTGTGGGGCGCGTTGCCCACAAGGATCCTGCCCAATACGCCCCACACGCGGCAGAACTTCCGCTCAGCTTGCAGGACCACGGGAATCCCGTCCGCTTTCGCAACATCTGGGTTCGCCCCCTGGGCCAGTACGATGAACCGTAACACAGCAACTGGCCGGATGGGTCGCTGATTCCTCCCGAGATTCTCGACCCGCGGCAGTTGCCCGGAAAGGAATACATCATGACAAGCCAGACCTCGAACTCCGTCGATCGCCGCCGCTGTTTGCAAGCCGGCGGCATCGCACTTGCTGCCAGTACCATGGGAACACCCCTTCTGGAAAACGCCGCGTTGCCTGCCCAAGATCGCACGTCGAGTGGCTGGATCGATGCCCATTCCCATATCTGGACTCGCGATGTCAAAAAGTTCCCACTCGCCAAAGGGCAAACCGTCGCCGATCTTGATCCGCCCAGCTTCACCAGCGAAGAGCTGATCCAGACTGCGATCGCCGAGAATGTCCAACGTGTCGTATTGATCCAGCATCATATTTACCACGGCTGGGACAACACCTACCTGATCCATGCCGCCGAGCGCTACCCGGGCAAGTTCAAAGTCGTCGGCATGGTGGACGACACCGAACCCAATCCAGCTGAGACGATGCGGCGGCTGCAAAAACGCCACGTCAGTGCGTTTCGAATCACTGCCTGGATTCGTGGCAGTGACAAATGGCTGGACGGACCGGGAATGGATGCCATGTGGAAATGTGGTGCAGATACGAATCAGGCCATGTGCTGTTTGATCGATCCGCGCGACCTGTCAGCCGTCGATCGTATGTGCCAGAAACACCCCGATACTCCAGTGGTCATTGACCATTTCGCGCGGATCGGCGTGGACGGCCAAATTCGCCAGGCGGATGTCAAGCAACTCTGCGCCTTGGCCAGGCATCAACATGTGTATGTCAAAGTGTCGGCCTATTATGCCTTGGGAAAAAAACAACCGCCGTATCTCGACCTCGTGCCCATGATTCAACAAGTGTACGAGGCCTACGGCCCGCAACGGCTGATGTGGGCCAGCGATTCACCCTACCAGCTGGTCGACCAACACACCTACCGCGCGTCGATTCATCTGATCCGCGACGGGATCGACTTCTTGTCGTCAGCAGATCGTGACTGGTTGTTGCGAAAAACCGCAGAAAAAGTGTACTTCTACAAATCCTGAACACCGCGCAGCGGAGCATACAAAAACCATGTCGCACGTGGGCCAGGTCGCAATGGTAACAGGAGGCGGCCGAAACTTGGGACGCTGCGTCGCGCTGCAGCTGGCCGAGGANGGGTTCGATCTAGCGCTGCTGGGACCCGATTTGCAGGAACTCGAAGNGACCGCGCAAGAAATCGTCGCTCTGGGACGCCNCTGTCACCTGGGTAAAGTTGATTTTCTGGCACCGGACACANTCGCGACAGCGATTCAATCGGTGCGAAGCCAGTTTCACCAGATTGACGTCCTGGTAAACAATGCGGGCATCGCCGGACCGACTGCAACCATCCAAAACATCACGCGAGCCGAATGGGACGCGACGCTGGCAGTCAATCTGAGCGGCGCCTTTTTGTGTTGTCAGGCAGTGGTCGACGCGATGATTCAACGCCGGTCCGGAAAGATCATCAATATTTCTTCCATGGCCGGAAAAATTGGATTTGCGCTACGGGCTCCCTACGCAGCATCGAAGTGGGGGCTGATTGGTCTTTCGATGACCTTGGCCAAGGAATTGGCCAGCGCGAACATCCAGGTCAATGCCATTTGCCCTGGACCCATTGAAGGCTCCCGTCAGGACGAAGTCATTCGCGATCGGGCAGCGCAAACCGGCCAGACTGAGGATGTCGTACGCGCCGAAATCCTGGAGAGTATGGCGCTAGGTCGCATGGTACCGCCCGCCGACATCGCCAGGATGGTAGCCTACTTGGCCTCCGCGGCGGGAAACAACATCACGGGACAAGCGATTGATGTCGCGGCGGGTTACGCACTGTGAATCGGCAAGCCGTGGCGCCGCAATGGGCCTCTTGTTCTCGCTCAAACGGCTGACGACCCTCGCTCGGCTGCCCATCGTTGCCCACTCCGGGGATGTCGGGCAATTAGACAACACTGTCAACCTGCTCCAGAACCAGTTTCAGTGCCATCGCCGCCGTCTCCCTGGATAGCGATGGCAGCGGCGTGGGGTGGCTGGCTGCCTGACTGATTTCGACAGGTAGATGGATGAACCCGGCCCGGGTGTTCCAGCCATTTTGTTGGATCGTGTAATGGGACAAATAGAGAATCGCATTACACAAATAGGTTCCCGCGTGATAGGAAACGCGTGCCGGGATGCCCCGTTCGCCAAGCCGCTGGCTCCAGTTTTCCAGCGGCAGCTGNGAATCAAACGCCACGGGCCCGCCTGTGACCAGAGCGCGACCCGCCGCGGTCGGGGCATCCGGATCCCTGNTGACATTGATCCCAATCGCTTCAAATTGCACATGTGTCGAACCGGGTGCCTGCCCAAGATGCAGCGCCAAATCGAATTGAGCCGCCAGATCCTCCTCCAATTTGCGTTCCACGACGGCCAGGTCGACCGGGTAGAGCCGTGTTGTGACGCTGTGCTGGGCAGGTAACTGCCGCGTCAGTTCAACCAGAGCCAACCAACTGGCATTGGTTTTCCAGGGACCGTACGACTCAAATGCGGTAATCAAGATCTTTGCCATACCTGGTGCTCAGCTGCAAAGCGGTCCTGCCGTGGCAAGAATCCTCGCCGTGGGCTGGCATGCGTATCTCTGGCCAAGTAGGCTATTCTACGTACGCTTCTGGAAAAGCTCCATCATTTAGCAAGGAAACAACTCCTGGCCCGACCGCGCGACGGCCTGAGGATTTCGACCTTTAGTGATTAGATCGGGAGTCTAATATGTACTTCAACCCTGGCAAACTTCTCTGCGTCCTGTTGCTGCTCAGTGGAGCCTGGCTCGTACCCGTTCAGGCCCAAGATAAAGAAGAAAAAAAAGAGGAAAAGAAAGAAGAAGCCAAGGCGCTCTTCCCCGACAAAAATCTGGAAGCGGTTGTGCGACGCGAAGTCTTTGAAAAGCGCAACAANAAAGACCCCCTGACAAAAGAAGACGTTGTCAACATCTCGTCGATTGGCGTTGGTGGTTATGGTCGTGGCAAGAAGATCAAGAGCCTCCAGGGATTGGAAGCCTGTCGTAGTCTGCGGGCACTCGAATTACCGGACAACGAAATCGAAGACCTGTCCGCGATTCAAGAACTGAAATACATCCAGACCATCACGCTGTCTGGAAACAAGATCAAGGACATNGGACCGCTCGGAAAATTGACGGCACTGCAGTACATCAACATTGAGAAGAATCAAGTCGCCGACTTGAAGCCGCTGGANACCCTGAAAAACCTGCGCAACTTGTATGCAGATGAAAACACCGTGAAGGATCTGGCGCCGTTGGCGGGTCTGGACAAAATGGTCTCGATCTACCTGAAGAACAATCAGGTCACCGACCTCAAACCTCTGGCGAAATTAAAATGGCTGGAGCGACTCGACGTCAGTGGTAACGGTTTGACCGATGTGTCGGCACTGGCTGGATTGACCGAGTGGCGTTACCTGTTCCTGCACCGTAACAAGATCACCGATCTTTCCATCCTGATTGAGATGGCACAGAAAGATAAAAAAGGTGATCAACGATTCGCTCCATTCTGGAATCTGTATCTGGCCGACAATCCATTGAGTGACGCTGCCAAGGGCAAACAACTCGAGGAGTTGAAGAAAGTCGCTCGGACTGTNGATCTCAAATACAACCGCTGAGTAGCAGCCTGTTCATATGCCCATCCGTTGGGGGATCATCGGTTGCGGAGACGTGGCCCGCCGTCGTGTGGCGGCGGCCATTTTGGGTGACGAGCAAAGTGAATGCCTGGCGGCATGCCGCCGAGATTCTGCTCACCTCGCCCAGTTCTGCTCTGATTTTGAGATTCCGCGAGCCTACGCAACACACCAGGAACTGCTCGCCGACGAGCAAATCGATGCCGTCTATGTGGCGACTCCCGTCAGTGCGCACTGCGAACAAGTGCTAGCCGCAGCCGCAGCTGGCAAACATGTCCTGGTCGAGAAGCCGATGGCTTGTACGGCGTCCGAATGTAACCAGATGATCGACGCGTGCCAGCGTGCGGGTGTCCGCTTGGGCGTCGCTTATTACCGCCGCTTTTACCCGGTTGTCGAGCGTATGCACCAATTGCTGCGGGAAGGGCATTTGGGCGATCTCCTGTCTATTGCCGCCGTCACGGCCAACCCCTTCCAGATGTCACCCGATGACGAGGGGTACTGGCGGGTCGAGCCAGACGTCGGTGGAGGTGGATCGCTGATGGACATCGGTAGCCATCGCCTGAATCTGTTTCTCCACCTGGGAGGCCCGATCCGCGAGATCAAGGCCTATTGCAATACGATCGCCGCGCCTTATGCGGCCGAAAACGTGGCGTCTTTGGTTTTGCAGTTCCAGTCCGGTGCCCATGGTATGCTGCAGTGCTTCTTTGGTTCAGCATTTGACCCCGACGCGTTTACCATAACAGGCACGCGGGGCCAAATCAGTTCAACTCCTTTGAACGGTGGNCAGTTGGTCTGCGAACTGGGTGGCAAGCAAACTATCGAGGCCCACCCGCCTGCCGAAAACTTNAACGCACCCCTCATCTCAGACTTTGCCAGNGCCATCCGTGGGCAGCGCCCACCTGAAGTCACAGGAGAAGAGGGCTGCAAGACCAACGAAGCCCTGGCAGCCGCGTATGTTAATTCTCAATCGAGTCGCTGATGTCCGGTCCCTTCCAGATTCTGTTGTATACCGGATGCCTGATGCTGGTCCTGTTCCGGACCGTTGCCCATCCCGCATTTCCGATTCGAACAGATGATCGGAGTGCTTCGCCAGGCGATCCGTTTGTCGACCGTGTGGTTTCCTTTGAACCCGGTCCCGGTAGTGGTTTTGGCAAGGACCGTTTGCCGACGATCGTCCTGGGTCCGCCACGCGGCGGTGGCTTACGCGCGGGATCACGGCATGTNCTTTCGTTAGGACAGCGGGGGCGAATTACGCTGGCTTTTGTCGACAACCAGGTCATCGATGGACCGGGAGGCGACCTGTTGATTTTTGAGAACGCNTTTCTAACCGGTGACGGCGGGCAACCCGCCAATGGGTTCTTTGAGCTGGCCAAGGTTGAAGTAAGCATCGATGGAATCTCCTGGAAACCGTTTCCCTACGACACGGGCACGCGCAAAGGCTGTGCCGGCTGGCATCCCGTGTTCGCCAACTCGGATACAAACCGAGTGCCGGCGACCGATCCCAAACGCGCTGGGGGCGACCTGTTTGATCTGCGGGATGTGGGNCTGCGGTATGCCCGCTACGTGCGAATTACCGATCTGGACAACGCCCTGGGCGGATCAGGTACCGTCGGGTTTGATCTGGACGCAGTGGCCGCCGTACATTCCCAGCCACGGTCCAAGTCCGCCCCCTGAAGCCGACGTATTTTGCCGCCGTTGCGACCCACCTCANACCTNTCGAACCACATTGCTTTGGCGACGGCNCCGNGCTTGATGCCGAATCACGACGCACCCCCTCCGGGTGGCAAAATCGCCCAGGGACAAAAGCACAAAAAANCCGGCTGGCGGCACGCGCCCAGCCGGTCTATCCGGTTACCCCTGTGGCTATCTAGCAACTTTGGCTATCCAGCGACTTAGTCAAACGCCCCGTTGCGCCGCCGTTTGGGTAAATTCGATCCACCCGACCCGGCTGCCGAAGGCTTGCGATCACGGAAAATACCAGATGTCTGGCCCGTCGATTGGGGTCGCAAACCGGTCTTGAGTTTAGGCTGGAAATCCTCACCACGGGCCGCTTTATCAAGACGCACGGTCCGCATTTCACCCTGATAGCCCATCAGGCTGAGAAACTCGTCGAGGTTGATGGCCTGAATGCCAATTTCGTTCGCCTGGTTGAACAGTTCGTTATATCCAGCGAATTCATTCTGTTCCGTGGGCACAGAACCTTTCACCAGATAGGTGGTCGCTGGGGTCATGGTACCGTTAATGGCGCCCTTGTCATCAACTTCTGCGAGAATCACGCCGCCGTTCATCGTGATTAACTTATGCACCAGGTCGCGCTCGCCTTCGTCTCGACGATCATTGCCATCGACATCCATAATGCCTGCCAAGGCAAATCCCATCCGCCGACCTGGCCGCCAGACGGGTGAGAAAATAACGTCGCCTGGCACAATCGGATCTTCTGTCAAGTCTTCACTGATCCGCGCTTCGGCGAGATGCTCATCAACCACTTTGGTAACCTCAATGTCACCCTTTTTGCGGGTGGCATCGATCCCGTTGACGTCATATCGATAAACACTGAACGTCATCTGCCGCCGCAAACCATCGGCAACCCCGACATTGATCCAAACCATCTTGGAGCCCTGATTAATCCAGGTCACACGACCGTCAGGGATGCGAAAAATGGCTTCGCCACGCAAATCACGAACCCGGTTCCGTAGCAACTCCGCGGCATTTCGCATTTTACTAATGGTGGCATCGGAACTCGATTTCTGCTCCGCTACTTGCGATTCGGCGGTCGTTTTGTCCGCTTCCGCCTGCTGGACACGGGCCTGTAATGCTTGCTCTGCGGCCGCTTGATTTCGCTTGTACTCTTCAAACTCAGTCTTCTGCTTTAACAGCTCATCACTCACCATCTGCTGTTGCTGGACCGCTTCTGCAAGTTGACTTTTGGTGGCTTCTTCGTTGGCCTGCCGAGCTGCCAAATTCTTGTTCTGCTCTTCCGTACTCTGTTTGTACTGCTCATTACGGTTCTGCAGTTCGGCGATCAGGTGTGTCCCGATCTTCGAATACGTACGGTCACCCGCATCAAGATTCGACGCATAGGTGGCCATATCGACCTTGAACGCATCGACCAGTTTCTTGGTTTCGCTGCCGGGCGAGAGCGGGATTTCATCCAAGCCCTCTGGGGGCCCTGCAATCATCTTCTTCAATGCCTGGATTTCATAATTCAAATTATTGATCGTTGCTTCACCCGCCGTTGCCCTGGTGTTAGCCGCTGCGAGTCGTTGCTGGTCGCTGGAACTCTTGTAATAGAACACCGAAGCTACCACGGCCATCAACACAGCAAACATCACCGTGACCATCAACCAAATCTGCAGGCCCATGTTTTCACGCGACGCCATGACAAATCTCCCGTGAGCACGAAGCTCTGTTCGTTCAATCCGAATAACAAGGGCCGACCGGTTGGGCGACCGTAACTCAACGACTCGACTTTATTCGCTGCCAGTTCTTCCAGGGTGGCCGCCTCGGCCCCACGTGGGAAAGCGACCACTTGCACGCGCCCAGCATCCCTGCACAACACTCAGCTACACAGCGCCCGGCTATCCGTATAGCATTCTCATCGACCGTCTGTACGTAATTGGCGACCTTTGTTGCCACGGTTCCGGTCCTGACTACCGGGCAGGTCATACCAGGTAAATCGTAAAGCCGGGTTCCGCCCATAGCTGGGTTGGACCGTTCCCTATGTGCGAGTCTAGACGGCGCCAAAACCCATGTCAATCAAAGTAGGAAATCGGGGCAACTTAGGACAGCATGGCTGGAGGTGCCCACGACGACCAACAAAACCCCTCGTAGGAGGGGTTCCTGCTTCATCGAGAAGACTCCTGATCAGAGCGGTCGACCGTCGTGGTGGGCTGCTGGGGAACCTGGCACTGTCAGGCAATGACTGCCTTTCGAATAGCCTCTACCACACCCGGCATCGTGTATTCCGTGGCTTCCGCAGCCGGTTCGAAACCGTAGTCCCGCAACGTGCTTGACGTCAATGGACTGATACTTGCCAGCTTGCATTGGTGCAGCTGTGGACCAGCTAGATGCACCAGCGCTCGAGCGATGGCAGAACTGGTGACCGTCACCCAGTCGATTTGTCCGTGAACAAACTGCTGTTGGATATCCGGCTGTAACTGGTGCGCATCCGAGCTCCGATAGACCACCACCTGATCCACGATACCTCCCGCTGCGCGCAATTGTTCGGCTAAAACCTCCCGACCCCGACTGGCGCGCGCCAGCAAAAAACGCCGGTCCGCCGCTCCCTCCACCAACTCGGCAGCCAGGGATTCTGCTCGGAATTCGCTCGGTTGCAGGTCAGCATCGAGCTGGAATCGGCTCAATTCTCGAGACGTGCCCGGGCCAATCGCAGCAATGCGCAAGCTCCCCAGGGCACGCGCATCCTTGCCAATGGCCCGCAATCGCTCCAGCAGAAATCGAACCCCATTGGCACTGGAAAAAACCAACCAGTCATACTGGCTGAAATCTGAGCAAGCCCGATCGACGGGCGCCCAGCTCTCGGGTGGGTCAATTTGAATCATCGGATGGGCCAGTACGTCTGCACCCAGTTCCAGCAATGGCTGCCGAAGTTGTTCGACCTGGCCGAGCGGCCGTGTAATCAGAATACGAACACCAAACAGTGGCCGCCGCTCAAACCAGGAAGGGCTCCCCATGGAACGGGTTACTTCACCCACAATGATCATGGCGGGTGGCCGAATACCCTCCTCTGCCACTCGGTCGGCAACCTCGTCAAGGCGACAGTAAATCGTCTGTTGATCAGGCAAACTACAACGGCGTACGATCGCCGCGGACGTATCGGGCGCCTTGCCAGCCAGCAACAATTGACGCGTCCAGGTCGGGGCCGTGGTCACTCCCATATAAAACACGAGCGTTCCGGGAAAACTCGCCAACCCGTGGTAATTCATGGCTGGCTTCTGCTTGCCATAACTTTCTTGACCCGTAATGAGCGCCACGGCCGAAGCCTGATCGCGGTCGGTCAACGAAATTCCCGCACAGCTCGCGACGGCTGTCGCCGCCGTCACGCCAGGTACCAGCTCGCAGGGAACGCCAGCCGCCTGGAGCGCACCAAGTTCCTCACTGCCCCTAGCGAAAATGGTAGGATCGCCCCCTTTAAGGCGAACAACCTGCTGGCCCGCAAGCCCGCGTTTCACGAGCTCTTCGTTGATTTCCGCCTGCCTCCAGATCCGTGTTTTCCCATGTTGGCCCAGACAAATCTGCTCGGCATGATCGCTGGCATGCCGCAGGATCTCCTGGTTGACCAGATAGTCGTAGAGCACCACATCTGCCCGCCGCAAACATTCCACGCCACGCAAGGTCAGCATACCAGGGTCACCGGGACCCGCGCCGACGAGATACGCCTTGCCAACTGGTGGTAATCGATCTGATGGCATGCCAACCCATGTGATTAAGAATCAAACGTACTAATACCAGGTCGCCAACTTTTCTGCTGTGGGCCCGCCACAAAACCGCCGGGCATCGTCACTAGGCGGCATCCGGTTTCGCACCACATACGGTTCAGGTGTCGTCAGAAGATCCAGCCGTGATATTCCCTCGCTGCACCCAGAGACCGTCACGGCTGGCCCATAAAATCACCCGACACTCAATCGTCGCGACGTAACTCAAAGCTGGCTGGAACTTTGCGACGAGCGTACCAGATTCGCCACTGCTCCTCATTGAACTCGAAGTTCACTTCCGGATTCAGCGACGTCAGTGCACCAAGAACATCCTGATTCTGCTCTTCCCACCGAATGACCAGTGGCTTGTTCTTGCCAAATTGAAACGCCCGACCACCATTTCCAAAAGTCGCATTCGCATTACTCTCGTTCGGTTTCAATGTCCGCTTGTGTTGTGTCACCAGTGCTTCGATCAAGGGACGCGTCGCAACCGGATCTCCCAGCTGGGCCAGCGCCAATGCCGCCCGGTTGACGAGCCGGTTATCGTTTGCCGCAAGCACTTGGATGAACGAGGCGACAGCACGATCCGTTCCGAAGCGAGACAACTCTTCCAAGCAACGCTCGCGAACGAAGTCACTCGGGTCACGCAGTGCGCGGGAAATAAAAGCACTGACACCAGGCCCGCGCTGCAAGCGGGCCAGAACGTCGATGTACAACAATTTGAGGGGTTCAAACTCCTGATCCTGGTCGAGAAATTCGGCCAGTGCCGGCGCCGCCCTTTTGTCAACAATCTGGGCAATATTATCACGTCCGGAAACCTGCTTGCCGCGCGCTTTAACAATCCAAGTGCGCCACATCTTGAGTTTCTTGCGCCACGCCTTTTCCTCGATTTCACGCTCCTCAAGGCGTTTCTCAAAATCGACGTCTTGAACCAGCCGCCATTTTCCCTGGTAGCGCACGTAGCCTCGACTTTCCCAATACTCTTTGGGCTGTTGCCACCGACCATCGATTTTGCGAAAGCCCAAGGCGCGACGTGCGTTGATGTGTTCAGATTCATAGGTCAGTATTTTTTCCAGATGCATCTCGCGCTGCATTCTCAAACCGCGCTTGCGGCACTCTTCAGACATGATCCAATTCCCCCGAGCAGTCGACGGCATCTTGGGAAGCCATCGCTGATACCATTGCTCGGCCTCAGACTTGAGGATCACTTTCGCGACCTGATCCGGGGTCAGTGTCAGCCTGGCTCCATCTGACGTGCGAATCTGATATTTCTGCCGAGGCGCCTCAGTCGGATTCAACAAGTCACCTTCGATGCGTCCTGGAGGCTGGTCCCCGACCGGCTTGAGAAGGATCACATCGGCGTTCAAGAGACTGCTGGAAACGGCCAGTAACAGGCCGATCACGAACCGCATTGTTGTCATCGTTCCACCCTCGTTGCAAAACAACCCTGCTTCCGTTATCGGTCGAACAGCCCTCTTGTCATGCGCACCAGATTCTGAACAGAAAGTGTCTCCGTGACGCCGGGAGGGTTGGGAGTTTTGACCGGATTATGCAGCGCGTTACTGGTTCAGTATAAGATTTGGCAACTGGCCGGATCAACAAAAACATGCGCTGCGCGAGCAAACTGCTGCGGGCCGATTCGCCCAAAGTACCTGATTTCTCGCAACCCAAGCCAACGGCGAAGACCTGGGCAATCAGATTTTTTCGCCGAGACCCTTGGTTAGCGCCATAAAGGCCGATTCGAGATTGACCTCATCCTCCCGGAAAAGTCGGATGCGATGACCCGCATTGACCAAGGCGGTGGACAGATCACTGTAATCCTCAATGCCGGGAGATAACGTCACCCACATATCGAGGTTGCGCTGTTCGATCGATTCAACCGCATCCTGCTGTTCGAGGATGCCGCACGCCGAATCCAGGTCACCGACGACCCCAATCACCAGCACGATTTGCTGGCGCACCTGTTTCATCACCTGTGCGACTTCTGCATTCACGGACATGACTCCGCGGTCAATGATCCCAACCTTGTTACAGATGTCCGCCAGTTCCGGCAAAATGTGACTCGACACGATGATGGTTTTTCCCATTTGCCCAAGCTTCCGCAACAAGTTGCGCATTTCAATACGGGCCCGGGGATCCAGACCACTGAGTGGCTCGTCCAGCAATAGTACCTGTGGATCATGCAACAGCGTACGGGCTAAGCCAAGACGTTGGGTTTGACCTCTGGAAAGTGTATTGGCATAGGCATCACGTTTGAAATCAAGGTCAACGATCTCCAACATTTCCTCACAGCGCTGTCGCCGCGCAGGGCCCTGGATACGGTAGGCGGCAGCGAAAAACTCCAGGTACTCAATGACTTTCATGTCGTCATAGAGGCCAAAGAAATCCGGCATATAACCCACCAGCCGACGGATCTCTTTAGGCGCCGTATAGATCGAATAATCGCAGACATAGGCTTCACCCCAAGTCGGATTTAACAACGTAGAGATAATCCGCATCGTGGTTGTTTTTCCAGCTCCATTGGGACCGATGAAACCAAACAAATCGCCTTCGTTCAGCTCGAGATCGATCTCGCGTATTGCGAACAGATCGCCATATTTTTTCGTCAGATCGTGGGTCCTGATCACAGGCGTGACACTTTCGGCTGATAGTGGATTTGCACACACTTCATGGCTGTTGCATTTCCACAGGGAAAAGAACTCTGACATAAGTCCAGTGCGCATTCGCGTCGGCTGACAACAACTTCTGCTGATCGCTTAGATCACTGAGGGATTCATGGCAACGGCCCAACAATATGGCCCGGCCAGTACGCAGCGCCGCGCTCAGATCAACGTATGATTGATAGCGGTGTGTCAAATCGACATACGATTCACCTCCCGCAGCGCCGTAGAACATCATCAGTTCCAGGATCCGTGGCACATGACCGGGTCGCACGTCCTCAGGATCCCATTGCGTACTGACATCGCGGTTACTGACGACAACGCGCTGTTGGAGTTTCCAGCGCAAATCTTTATGCGATAACTGATTGAGTGACACCACTTGTCCCGATCGCAGTACTCCGTCAATCATATACGACGAGTTCTGGTAAAGTACGACTGCGTCAACCAGGTCCACGTTGAGTGGGTTCTGGATCTCTCCACGCAAAAAATGTCGCCGATCAGCAACCAGCTGGGACTCTGAACCGGCCGACACTTTCGCAGACCAACGGACAGACAGGCTCTTGCTGGAAGCTACAGGAACAGACAAGCCGCGAAGTTGCCCACCGGAGCGGAAACTGACTTCATAAGCCTTTCCGGTCAGCCGGTTCGTCGATGGACTCCCCAGGCCACCCAGACCATCCCCCGGTAAACCTTGCCAACACATCAGCACTTCTGCATTTTCGTCTGTCGTCAGCCGTCCTGAGGGTGTCAGCGAAAGGTCATACTGAGCCTGACGAGGACTATAAAGTTGCGCCCAGGTGGTACCCCGAACTCGTCCACTTTGAGTGTCTACGTCAATGATCTCTACTTTATTGACAACGACCTGACCTTGATCGCGATAACGACTCAGTCCGATCGCCAGCAGACAAAAGAGAATTGCCAGCAACGGAAATGTCAGCCAGGTCCACTGCATGCGCAAAGCCAGCCAGCGTCGCAGCATGAAGAAGTCGCCTGGACCGATGAGCAGAGCGTAAAGTGTGATCAGCGCCGCCACCAAACCAAATGGAAAGATCCGCACGTTCTCGAATTGATCCATCGCCCCACGTAACTGCCCCACAATATCCCGGTATCCCACGTGTGCGAGTTTTTCCACGCGCATATCGAGTCCCTTGCGGGGTCGACCGGCTGACAACCCATCGATCAAACGGGGCATTAGCGAAATTCTTCCGGACCAGGAGGTCCAGGGGGACAGGCCCAAATCAGCCGCGATCAAATCGACCTGGCCCATGCCTCGCGCAAAGCGAACCCAAAAAGCTTGCTGCTCGTTTCCGCGGGCGATAGAGACTTCCACGACCCCTTGCGGATTACGAATCGCAGTCATGTCGAAAGCACTCAACTGTTCGCTTGACGCAAAAATCGACTCCAGCTCAGCCGTCTCAGCCTGCTGCCGGACTCCGACAAATTGACCAGGGTTGAACCGCGCCAATGGGTGCTGGCTATCGAACACAGCTGCACCGTTCCGACCGACGGACAACACCAGCCTGCCTCCCAACTGAACCCATCGATCGAGCGCCGACCACTGCGGTTGGGTAACACCATCGAAGGCGCTTAATTGACCCGTAAGCAAAATCAGCGTATCGACGGCTTCGTAGCCGTGCCAACGGTCCGGCATTTCCGCCGCCGCCACCGCGGCATACGAGAGTTTCGTCGGTCCTGCCTGTATTGGTGTGGTCACCGGCGGCAATTCACCCCCCAGCACCACCACTAAAGGGTCAGTCGACCGTCGCGCCGTGGCCAGGTCTGAAACGCGCTGATAGACGCGCGTTACACGATCCTGGTCGGTTTGAAATCCAACGGACAATTGAGACTCGAGTGAGCCAAAGCGAATGTAGCCAACGACAGATCGCTCCTCATTGGCTGCCAGACTTACTTCTTCTTGCTGGACAAATTCTACCGACTGCCCATCGCTGTCATGGGTCTTCAGGACGATGTGCCCCCGGCAAGCTGCCGCGCCGGTTTTCAGCCGCAACCGGACGGGCGTCCAGTGACCCACTTTGTACTGACCGCCAAAACCAATTGCTGTAGCACTCAGATCCTGGTGATCTATCAGTTCAATCGAAATCCCGTCAGACGCAATAACCCCCGCCAGGCTGGCGAGCCAAACCAGGCCTGCGATTACAACCGTTGCCCCACCCTGTCCACGCGGGCAGGGCACGGATGGACGTACATCAAAGGGCGCTGATCCGACCGGATTCCCGCCCCCGCTTCGGTACGATAGCCAAGGGAGATGAAAAGATTTCTGCGCCAACAGTTTCCTCACCCACATCGAGAAGTTACCCACCAGAGAAACACCGCGCGGCCTTTGGACCCGCGTTGATTGAGCGCATCGACTTACTTCAGCATAGCTACAACGTTCCGATGCGGAAACAACGGATTTGGTTGTGCAAATGATCTCGCCAACGACAGCCGGATTGGGTCGATGACACGACCTCGCAACCTGGCTCGGAAACACCAGCTCGATCAATCGTGAAAACGCCGCGAATGCCAACCACGAGCATACGGATCAGAACGATCCGGGTCAGGGCTTGCCGTCCCTGGAACAGTCACAAACCCACTCCCCACAACCAGGACAACCTGACCCGTATTTCTGCATGATGGCTTCACTTAAATCGACTTCGGCAACATTGGCTATTGTCGTGAGCCACGCCAGCACATCGGCGAATTCTTCCAGGCGATCTGCATGGCTGCCTTCGCGCAGCGCTGTGGCCAATTCACCCACTTCCTCCATCAACCACATAAACGTGCCATCGATTCCCCGCTCGACATCTCGATCGTGGTACATGCCGCGGATGAGCTCTTGAAAAGAACGTAGTCGAATATCCACGGGCAATTCACCTGCCTTGGTTTCCGCATCACCCATTGCCGTCCTTTCCTGGTACGCCACCCCGTTTTCACCCAATCCACACCCGCTTGCGCAGAATCCATTCAGAGAACAGCACGTCTAACTGTGTTTCGAGCATGCTTCCCGATAACAGTAATCAAACAACAGTCGCCACTCCGCCTCCGCCACTTGACGGCACAGCAAGTCGCAGTTGGATCGACCCTCCACAGCAGCACTGCAAAGATCGATGAAACGAAACGGGTCCCAAGTCGCCTGACGAAGCAGAAACGCCTGGTCCGCATGTTCATCGGCTTGCGCTGCACGCGCCAGATCGCGGGCAGCGATCACAAGTTCAGCAAATACTGGGTGTGTTCCAACCCGCCTGAACCAGTAGGCAGCATTAGAGAAGTCAGGCTCCCGCCGATGCATAATTCCATGCCAGTAGCTACCAGTTGGCGTGTCGGCGGATTGCGAAATTTCGTGTGATTCATCGAGGTAATCATGCAATAACCAGAGCGCGGAATGACAGCATGAGGCCATGATTGAATCGCAGACCAGGCCGCCGTCGAATAACAACGACTCATTCAGGTTCGACAGTTCTGAGTAAACTGCCGCGTTGGGCTCACCACCCACCAATTCGCACAAGCCACCAGCGGTCAACAAGCGCCCACACGACGTACCGTACTGAGTCGTCGGGTCCGATTGCGTCGTGGAAAATTTTCCGTTCATAGCCATGCCGCTCCCCAGCGAGCGTGCCGCAAATGTCCCAGCCTCAACCGCTTTTGGAGCCGGAACACGCGTCTCTGTGGGCGTTACCGCTGATTTCCAGGCCGTCGCGTCTACCTGCCGAGCCCGATTCGCGCCGAACTGCTGCGAGCCGGGTTCACATCGACTTCCCATTATGCACCTCCGTCAGGCCGTATTGTCAAGCCTTTACCTATCAGATGCGATACAACCCTGTTACACTAAACCGCGTTTCGAAGAAATTACTTTGGCGCAGACGGTTCGATCGATGGCTGATGATTCCACCCCTGTTTCTGACGATTCAAAACCAGGTGCAAATAGCGCTACGCCGTCCGCGGCGGCTCCACCGAACGACGCGCCACCAGCAGAGTCTGGGGCGGGAACCGACGCGCCAACCGCAGCCACCAGCGACAACCCAACCAGCGCTGCAGCCGACGGAAATTCCGATCAAGCGGCATATGTCAGTCGTCAAGGGATCCAAATTGGTTCCCGGCGCGACAAAGACACGGCCCCTGCGACAAGTCAACCGCAAAGGACCGGCACCGACAAACCGACCAAGCTGCTGAAACCTGGTCAGACCGCCTCCCCCAAAGCAAACAAACCGGCCCCCGCTCAAGAAACCAAACCACCCGAATCCGTGCCCAAACCTTCGGTTCGAGATCCACTCAGCGCGGACCTTGAACAAGAACTCGAATCCGCACTCGGCGAAGTCGAGCTGGGCGATTTAATGGAAAGTCAAGGTGCCTCCGGCGCATCAGCTGTCCTCGAAGTCGACTCGCGCCGACGCGCCACCGTGGTCAAAATCCATGGCGACCATGTCTTCTTCAGCCTGGGAGGGCCGAACGAAGGTGTTGCATCAGTACGGCAATTCAAGAAGCCCCCCGAACCGGGAACCCCCATAGAAGTGATCGTCACCGGCTACAACGTCGAAGACGGCCTCTATGAGTTACGTATTCCCGGCGCGGCCATTGATGTGGCTGATTGGGCCAGTATCGATGAAGGTATGGTGGTGGATACCACCGTGACAGGATCCAACACAGGTGGCTTGGAATGCATGGTGAATACCATCCGCGGATTTATTCCAGCCAGCCAAATTAGCACGGTCCGAGTGGAAAATTTTAGTGAGTACATCGGACAAAAATTAACCTGCGTGGTAAACGAATCGAATCCTGGTCGAAAAAAACTGGTGCTCAGCCACCGCGCCTTTCTGGAACGCGAGCGGGAGGCGGCGCGGGAGCAATTGCTGACCGAACTTGAAGTCGGACAGGAGCGCGAAGGGATCGTGCGCAGTCTGCGTGAATTTGGCGCGTTTGTCGACCTGGGCGGGATCGACGGCCTGATTCACATCAGCCAATTAAGCTGGGATCGCGTGAAACATCCCAGTGATGTATTGACAGAAGGCCAGAAAATTCAAGTTCGCATCGCCAAGATTGATCCTCAATCGGGAAAGATCGGACTCGCCTATCGAGAATTGCTGCAGAATCCATGGGATGACGTGGACCAGCATGTTGTCGTAAATTCTGTGGTCACCGGGACGGTTTCTCGGGTAGCTGCCTTTGGGGCCTTCGTCCGACTGGCACCTGGGATTGAAGGTCTCATTCACATTTCAGAATTGGCACATCAGCGTGTCGCGAACGTCAACAGCGTTGTCCAGGATGGGCAACAAGTCGAAGTCAAGGTTCTTTCTGTCGACCGGGACAGCCAGCGCATCGGTCTCTCTTTGAAGGGAGCCCTTCCCGAGCCCGAAGAACCAGAAGCCACACCAGAAGAGAATGCCGATCTTGATCCACTGCGCGACTCGATCGTGCCCAAACACGAAGGACCGCTCAAGGGCGGCACCAACCGACCCACCGGTGGCGACCAGTTTGGTTTGAAGTGGTAACCCGCCGGGTGGGCAGCGCGACTTTCGGGATGGCACCCGCGGAGTATCGCTCTAGCCGTTTTCAAAGCGATCGCATTCGCCTCACGTACGACGTGGCATGACACGTCCTTGCACGCGTGCGGGAAGTCCCTGGATGCGCAAGAACCCTTCCGCGTCTGTCTGGTTGTACGACCCTCCACCCTCCATCGTGGCCACCCCCTCGTCGTAGAGGCTAAAGGGGCTGCTACGGTTGGCAACCATCATATTTCCCTTGTAAAGGTTGAGGGTCACCTCTCCGGTCACGTGCTTCTGGGCATCTTGAATGAATGCCAGCAGCGCGTCCAGTTTCGCGGAAAACCAAAACCCGTAATAGACCTGTTCGGCAACCTGGGGTGCCAATGTATCACGTAGATGCGCCAGGTCCCGATCCAGAGTCAGTTGCTCCAGAATGCGGTGGGCTTCATACAACACGGTCATGCCGGGTGCCTCATAAACCCCGCGGCTCTTCATGCCAACAAAACGATTTTCCACCATGTCAATTCGACCAATCCCATTACGTCCACCGATTGCATTCAAGGTACGGACAAGTGTATCGGGCGCTTGCGGATCGCCATTTACCGCTACAGGTATACCCGCTTCAAACGCAATGGTCACCGTTTCAATTTGATCGGGAGCGGCCTGGGGAGAGGTCGTCATTCCAAATTCCACCAGTTCCACGCCGTTGACACTGAGATCCTCGAGTTGCCCAGCCTCATAGCTGATGTGCAGACAATTTTCATCACTGCTATAAGGCTGCGCGGCTGTCGCTTTGACTGCAATTCCTTTGCGCTGGCAGTAGTCGATCATCTCCGATCGACCTGGAAACTGTTCGCGAAAGCTCGCGTCACGCCAGGGAGCAATGACTTCCACGGCGGGGTCCAGTGCTTCGGCAGCAAGCTGAAATCGACACTGATCATTTCCCTTTCCAGTCGCCCCATGCGCATAAGCCTGTGCACCCACCTCTCGCGCTACCTCGAGGCAAACCTCCGAAATAAGCGGTCGGGCAATCGACGTACCGAGCAGGTAAACACCCTCGTAGCGCGCCTGCCACTGGAGAACAGGAAATGCAAAATCCCGGCACAGCCGTTCCTGGGCATCGACCAGCCGTGAGCTGGCGGCCCCTGTATCGCGCGCTTTCTGGACAATCGCTTCGCGATCTTCACAAGGTTGACCGAGGTCCACATAAACCGCGTGAGGCTCGTATCCCTGGTCGACCAACCAGCCCAGAATCACCGACGTGTCGAGACCACCCGAATAAGCCAATACACAACGAGGCATCGCCATTCCTTAGGAAGAAAATACAGAATCAGAATTCCCCATTTTGTCCGCTACCCGGCGACCCCGGCAAGGTGTCGCGGCAGATTTCGTCGCCAGCCTGCCGCGCTAGCTCTCCCGGCACCGGCTTGATAGCAGACGTTTACGGCAGTCGTAACGTACGAATGCAAACTGGGGATGGTACCGACAGCTGGTGGCCGCTTGGAGTCAATTCACCCGTCTGCGGATTAATCCGAAATACCACCACCGTCCCGGTCGATTGGTTTTCTGCCATCAAGTAACGACCTGTCGGTTCGACAAAAAAGTTGCGGGGCGTGCTGCCTTGAGTCGATTGATGCTCAACATAAGTCAGCTTCCCAGTGGCGGGATCGATCGTGTACACGACAATCGTATGGTGTCCGCGATTCGAGCCATAGAGAAATTTTCCGTTTGGGTGCACGCGCACTTCGGCGGTCGACAGGCCATGGCCCTGAACACCTTTCGCCAAGGTGGGAATGGTCTGGATGGGTTTCAGCACACCCGCCACCGGGCTGTACGAAAATGCGGTTACCGTCAGGTCGATTTCGTTAATCACATATGCAAATTTACCGGACGGATGGAAATCAAAGTGGCGCGGCCCAGCGCCCGCTTTGACAGATACGGAAGGGGGGTCGTGCGGGGTCAACGTCCCGCGCGCACCGTCAAACTGGTAAACCAGAATCTTGTCCAGTCCCAGGTCGGCCGCAAACGCGAAACGATTTGCCGCATCCAAGTTAATCGAATGCGCATGCGGACCCTCCTGGCGCTGTGGATTGACACTCGATCCGCGGTGCTGCACAAAACCGGTCGCCGGCTTGAGGCCGCCGTCTTTTTGAATCGGCAGGGAGGCGACATTGCCGCCAACGTAATTAGCGACCAGCACATTACGGCCGGCGCGATCAACGACCAGGTGACAGGGCGCGCCACCCCGCGATGGCTGCTGGTTGATTTGTTGGAGGCTGCCATCAGGCTGAATCGCAAAAGCGGTTACCGCGCCGCTCTTTTGCCCGGCAAATTCGACGAGCTCATTCACCGCATACAGGAAACGACCATTGGGATGGATCGCCACAAACGATGGGTTTTCCGACTCGGCCGCGAGCCGCGCGGGCTCCATCGCACCACTATTAAGATCAATTGCTGAAACATAGATACCCTTACTTTCACCACCGGTGTACGTCCCCACATAAACGCGAAGTTTCCCCGCGTCAGCTTCTTCTCCCGGTGCCTGTTCTGTTGGCAAGATCATGGCGAGTCCCCACAAGGCGGCAAGTGCCCATTTGCTGTCGATCATTGATAATATTCCTGTTCTGTGTATTTGACGATTGTCGAAGTTTACGCTGCGGAAACTGGGTTGTCGGCCCCCAGGCAACCCACTCGGCCTGCGCATCAAAGCGAGCTAGTGAAAAAGTCCCAGGCCGTATCATATCGCGACCCAACCGGACTACGATGCTGGACTATGATATGCTTCAATGGTGCAGGTCACAGCATTTCACCCGACTCGCGGCTTGAAGAAAACAAGTTTATAACTGTGTAAATCGTTGTTCAATCGCGGCCGAATGTGGTGCTTCTGCGCTCCACCGCCCGAGCGCTCGACAGGACACCATCTCCCCGGCTGTCGAATCTGGACGGGCCTGAAAAATCTGTCCCTCTAATAGGTTTTGAATTCACGATCCCCTCTTGCCGAGACGCTACCCATGCAGCGATTGGCGACCCTCATGCGACGCTGGCGTCATTCTTCGCCCCTGCAACACGTCGGGGTATCTTTGCTGGGCGGTCTCGGCCTGCTGTTTGTCGTAGCGGTATGTACCGTCACATATGGTCGTGTCGAGGGGGAAGAATTCTCGCCGCAGACATTCCAGCGGCGCCGTTTCCGATACGTAGAAATCCCCTTGCTGGGAATTCAAGTTTGGCCCATTGATCGACAAGACATAACCAACGAACTGGAGCAGCATCTTCGCTTGCTACCGGGCGTTGTCTCGTCCCCCACAAAGAAGCAGTGGGATCTTGTGCGGGTAAAACGGAGCGGCCAGGACTGGGATGAGGGCGATGGGCTGATTCTTTGTATGTATCTGGATGCACGGGACGCCAAAGACCAGCTGCACTGGTACACCTGGTCACTACAGCACTCGGAACTGGCTGCCGTATTATGGCCTGTCGTAGGACAACTTGCGCAAAATCAGATGTACGCCTTAGTACCAGTGGCATTCCGTTTGGCGACAACTACCCCCGACGCAACGCGCTTGCAGAATCTGTTGAAAACGTCTCTGGCATCTGAATACCTGAACCTGGCGGTCGCCAGCCGGAATACAAACCAACACCAACAAGCGCTCCAATGGATCGAGGATGGCCTGAAGATCGATCCGGAAAATCAATCCCTGCTCCAGGAACGAAAGCGCAATCTGCCGAACGAAGCTGGCGCGAAAGCCTCCACACTCGACGTACGTCACTAATCCGACCGCCATGGAAACCCACGATAGCATCATCGACCTGGACAACAACGCGACCACGCCCGTCGACCCGCAGGTGAACGAGGCTATGGCGGCCTGCCAGGCGCTCGGACTGGCAAACCCCGCCAGCCAGCACACAGCAGGGCAGCGCGCAAGGCGGAAATTAGAGGACCTACGGGACCAAATTTGCGGGCATCTGGGGGGTCGGCGGACCCCTGGCTCGGCCGACCAGCTGATCTTCACTAGCGGCGGCACTGAAGCCAACAACCTGGCGCTACACGGGCTGGCGGGCTCACCGCCTGGCCGTGTTATCGTGTCCGCTGTTGAGCATCCCAGCATCCAGGCACCGGCCGACGCATTGCAGGCGTGCGGTTTCGAAGTGATTCGTCTGGGCGTCAATACCTCCGGTGTGGTCTGTTGTCAGCAGCTGGCCGAGCTAGTGACACCCGAAACGCGGCTGGTCAGCATCATGCTGGGCAACAATGAGACGGGCGTACTTCAACCCATGCGGGAAATTGCCCAGCTGTGTAAAGCACAGGGAGTCTATCTGCACACCGATGCAGTGCAGGCGGTTGGAAAAATCGATGTCAATTTCCAGGAACTCGGGGTCAGTGCCCTGTCGCTTTCGGGACATAAGCTACATGGTCCGGTGGGCATCGGAGCACTGCTGGCACGTTCGACCCCAACGATCAATCCACTGCTGCGGGGTGGGCACCAACAACAGGGAGTGCGCCCAGGAACGGAAAGCGTATGCCTGGCAGTCGGCCTGGAACGCGCCCTCGCGCTCTGGCGGGACCAGGTTCATGCGCGGGACCAGCAACTGTCGTTAACCCGCGATCGGTTTGAGACCAGTCTCTGTCGTCAAATTCCTCAGGTCGTGATCAATGGCGGCGGTGCCCCACGATTGCCCCACACCAGCAATGTCTCCTTTCCGGGAGTCGATCGCCAGCTGCTTTTCCTGGCCCTGGACCAGGCGGGCGTGGCCTGCTCAACGGGCTCTGCCTGTTCCAGCGGCGCGACAGAACCATCACCTGTGCTGCGGGCGATGAACCTTCCCCAGACGTTACTGGAAACCGCTTTGCGATTCAGCGTCAGCGTCCACACAACCCACCGTCAGATCGATCTGGCAGTTGACCGTATCGTAAGTGTTTTCAATCACTTGCGCCGTGATCTCCCTGCCAAAAACCGCGCCCGTTCGGGTCGTCACAGCGGTACGAAAACGCTATAATTCGGGTCTCCCCGCCCGGCTAGTTTTTCCACGCGTTACGGGGGCGCCTGGCTTCTTTTACGGACTGCGCGTGAACACGCTTCTCGAGCCACCAACCGCAGCTCCGGCGACCCCGCCACCAGGCGAATTCAGGCCAGCCGACTTTACTTGCGTCGCCCCTTCACTTGACTCCGCACAGGCAAATCACATTGCGCAGGCCGCGCTGGAATTTGCCGATGCACCCCGCGCCGAATACAACCCGCTTTTTTTCTTTGGGCCCAGCGGCACAGGTAAAACTTCGCTGTTGCGAGAATTTTCCCAACGCTGGACGGCCCGCGCACCAGCTGATCAGGTCCATTATTGTACCGCCGCAGATTTCGCCCGCTCATATGCCAGCGCTGTGGAAACGGATGAGTTGAGCGACTTTCGCCGGCGTCGTCTGTCCAGCGCTCTTTGGCTGATCGATGATCTCTCTGAGCTGGCTGGCAAACAAACAGCCCAGCGGGAACTCTTGCGACTGATGGAAACACCGTCGGACCGCTGGTTTGTGTTGGCAGCTGATGCCTCTTTGCCAGACCTGCCACTGATTCCCCAATTGACTGGTCGGCTGTCCGCCGGACTGGCCATTCAACTGGTACATCCTGACCGGTCGCTACGTCAGTTACTAATACAGGAACTGTGTGCCGAGCATGAAATTGACCTGGTTCCGGCGGCTGTCAATGAACTTGCCGGCCGGTGTCGTACGCGACGTCAAATAGAACACCATGTTCGGCAGCTGGTGGCGACGTGCGGCCACTCAGAGACGGTTGGCGTGGAACAAGTTCTGGATACGGTCGCTGCCACGATGCCCTGCCCCGACGTCCGCTCCATCGTATCAGCCGTTGCCAGCCTGTCGAATATCAGCGTTCGTGCGATGCGGGGGTCCAGTCGACGACGCCACGTCGTACACGCTCGGGGTATTGCCATGTTCCTGGTTCGTCAAAACAGCCGCCTGAGCCTGCAAAAGATCGGCAGCTATTTTGGCAAGCGTGATCATTCAACTGTGCTACACGCGATCCAGCAAGCTTCACTGCGGCTTGCTCAGGAACCGTTGCTGCACCGCCAGCTAGTCGAACGAGGGCTGCTCGACATGGACGCTGCGGCTGTGGAAAACCCGTTAGCAGATGTCACTTGGATGAAGCCAGTTCGGTCGGTTGCGAACAGTCATCGCCAGCGATCTGAAAAACCACTTGAAAGACACTCTGTTCTGACTGGCAGTATACCAGTCACCAACCGGTTATCCACAAAGTAGGAAATGTCCTAACTATCGGATATATATGCGTTTTTGGGCGGTATTGGCCGCGCTGTCAACACTTTCACCGTCAGAGTATTACTGCTGTTATAGCTGTTAAATCTATTCATAAATACAGGGAGCGTCACTCGCGTGGCTCCCGGCATGTGTTTCGGAAAGGCAAATGCCGATGAAAGTCGAATGCAACCGCGAACAGCTGCTTGCCGCCGTTCAATCTGCCGGAACGGTTGTTCCTTCACGCAGTCCCAAAGAGATACTCAAGCACCTCAAACTGACTGTAGTGGAAGATACTGCGATATTAATGGCGACAGATATGGATATCGGGATTCGTATCCAAGTGCCAGAAATCCAGGTCGAAGCTGCCGGTAGTGTCGTATTGCCTGTCAAAGAGTTTGGCTCGCTGCTGCGGGAATCTGCAGATGAAACACTGAAAATTGAAGTTGATCTGCAGGGTGTAACGGTGCGGGGCGAGCGAAGTGAATACAAGCTGCCTCTAGTCAATCCAGAGGAGTTTCCCGAAGTTCCGACCTTTGAGGAGGAACAATTTCACGAACTTCCAGCCAGGCTGTTTCGGGAGCTGATTCGACGCACGCTGTTTGCCACAGATACCGAAAGTAGTCGCTATGCGCTAGGTGGCGTCTTGTTGGAATTTGCGGACGACACTTTGGTGGGTGTTGGCACGGATGGCCGTCGTCTGGCCAAAATGGAAGGGCCAGCCAAATCGATCAACGAGCATCAGCCGGGCGAAGCAATGACTATCGTGCCGACGCGGGCCATGCAGTTGATGGAGCGGACCTTGTCAGACGGCGACGCCGAGGTTCAGATTGCTGTTCATCCCAATCACGTGTTGGTTCGCAGTGCAAAGGTGATCGTCTATTCACGGCTCGTGGAGGGCCGATTTCCCAAGTGGCGTGAGGTTTTTCCGGTACGCAAGGAGGCTGTGACGATTGAAATTGCGGTCGGCCCGATGTTGCAGTCTTTGCGGCAGGCAGCGGTTGTCGCGAATCTGGAGAGCCGGGGAATTGATTTCACGTTTGCGGAAGGTGGTCTGGTGTTGTCGGCGACAACAGCGGAGGTCGGACAATCACGAGTCGATCTACCGATCTCGTACGAGGGAAATCCGGTGACGGTGACGTTAGACCATCGGTATGTAGAAGAGTTTTTGCGGGTATTGGATGTGGAGAAGACATTTTCGGTTGAAATTGAGGACAGTGAGTCGGCCGCGTTGTTTACGACAGATGATGGCTATGGTTATGTCGTGATGCCCCTGGCACGGGAGCACAAGTAGTGCCCCGGCGAGCAAAATTGACAGCGCAACAGTCTCAAGATGTGGAAAATCTTGGTCAGGAAATCGAGCTTCGCCGAATGGGTTTTCGCGTGCCGCGGCACGTGCGTGAGGTCCTGAGTCGGCATTTGTCACGGCGTGGCTATGCCCAGATTCAGGCGGTGGCAGAATTGCAGAGTTTCTGGCGATCGGTGGTCGGGCCGCAGTGGGCTGAGGATAGTCGTCCGGGGGTATTGCGTCGGGGTGTGTTGGAAGTCTTGGTGAGGAATTCAACTGTTTTGCAGGAGTTGACCTTCCGTAAGCGGCAACTTTTGCAGCAACTGGCGGAAAATGAACAAGGTCTGGAATTCAAGAATTTGAAGTTTCGCGTCGGCGAAATCGAGAAGGTAGATACATAGTAGCTGGGAACTGTAGATCCACTGGCAGCGCTGGTGGCGGTTTCTGGTTGACAGGTTCGACGATGGTGCAATTTTTATGAACGATACGCAAAATCCCGGAGATGCAAATCCGGAAGCCAATGGCGGTACATCACCTGAATATGATCAGTCGGATTTACAACGCCTCTCGGATCTGGAACATGTCCGCGAACGACCGGCGATGTACATTGGCGATGTAACCAGTCGCGGCTTGCATCACCTCGTGCAAGAGGTCGTCGACAATTCAATCGACGAAGCCATGGCAGGCTTTGCCAGTCAGGTTGATGTCATTATCAATGCAGATGGTTCCGTTACGGTCGAAGATGATGGTCGTGGAATTCCAGTGGAAAAACACGAACAGTTGTCGGAAGAAATGGACCGCGATGTGTCGACGCTTGAAGGCGTTATGACAAAGCTTAAATTCGGCGGAAAATTCAAGGAGGGTGCCTACCAGGCGACCGGTGGGTTGCACGGGGTAGGCGTGACGGTCGTCAATTTCCTCTCGCAGTGGTGTGAAGTAGAAGTGGCTCGGCAGGGCAATATCTATCAGCAAGGCTACGAGCGAGGTGTACCCACGGGTGACGTGATTCAGCGAGGAACAACACAGAAACGGGGTACCAGGACCACGTTTAAACCCGACGGATCGATTTTTCAGACGACCAAGTTTCAGGGCGCGGTGCTGCAAAAGCGATTGCAAGAATTGGCATTTTTGAATCGGGGCGTTCGCATACGCTTTCAGGACGAACGATCGGACCAGCAGGAGGAATTTTACTACGAGCGGGGTATTGTGGAGTTTGTTGAATATCTGAACCGAGCCAGCAACGCACTACATTCCGAGGTAATGGAGTTTTCGGGAGAAGTCGACGAGATCTTGTTTGAGATTGCTCTCCAATACACTGGGGAATTCACCGAGAACGTGCATTCTTATGTGAACAATATCAACACCCAGGAAGGTGGGACGCATATTTCGGGTTTTCGTGCCGCGTTGACGCGTGCTTTGAACAACTACGGGAAGAAAGAAAAGCTGTTCAAAGAAATAACGCCCCAGGGCGATGACTTTCGTGAAGGCCTGACAGCGGTCATCTCGGTCCGCGTCCCCCATCCGCAGTTTGAAGGTCAAACAAAGACGAAGCTGGGTAATAGCGAAGTCGAGGGGATTGTCTCTACCGGATTCTTTGAGGCGTTTTCAAACCACCTGGAAGAAAACCCGAAAGCGGCAAAGACAATTGTCCGCAAAGGGGTATTGGCAGCGGAAGCGCGCGAGGCGGCACGCAAGGCCAAAGATGTATTGCGGAAACGAAAAAATGCGCTCTCAGGGGGCGGCTTGCCTGGCAAGCTCCGTGATTGCATCAGCAACGAAATGGAACGTTGTGAGCTCTACCTGGTGGAAGGTGACTCAGCCGGCGGCAGTGCCGAAGGCGGGAGGTTGCGTGACTTTCAGGCGATTCTGCCCTTGCGGGGTAAAATTATCAACGCGTACAAAGCGCGCGAAGACAAAGTGCTCGCAAATGAAGAAGTTCAGAGCATGATCTCGGCCATGGGTATCGGCGTTGGCGCGGAGCAGGATATCAGCAAGCGGCGGTACAACAAAGTGATCATCATGACCGATGCGGATGTCGACGGCTCGCATATTCGTACCCTGCTGCTTTGCTTCTTTTATCGGCAGATGTACCACCTGGTCGCCGGGGGGCACGTTTACGCAGCCCAACCACCGTTGTACCGCGTGCGAGAACGAAAAAAGACTTACTACATGCAGACCGAAGAAGA
Organism: Planctomycetaceae bacterium; assembly: GCA_002724245.1. Classification (GTDB taxonomy): domain Bacteria; phylum Planctomycetota; class Planctomycetia; order Pirellulales; family Pirellulaceae; genus UBA9264. The sequence continues at coordinate 16,932 of PBOG01000013.1, read as the reverse complement.
GATGAAGCGCGAGCTGCTCAACCGCGGTCTGGAGGGAGCTTGTCTCGACTCCGGTGATGGACGGGTGGTGGAAGGCGACGAGATGACACAGCTCTGCAATGTTTTGGCAACGATGGAAGAAGCGCTCACCGCGCTGGAACGCCGGGGCATTAACTTGAAGGCGCACGCAAACCGGATTGATCCAGAAACAGAACGGCTTCCCGTGTATCGTGTGTTTCTGCGTGGCGAGGAGCATTGGCTCGCGGACCGAGACAAACTGGAGGAATTCAAACAGGAACACCAGCCTGCAGAAGACGAGTCGGCCACGGACGAGAACGACGAGGGAGAGGGAGAGTCCAACGACCAGGTCTCGCGACTGCGGATTGTTGAACTGCATGAAATGCGAACGATTAACACCGGGCTGTCAGATTTGCGATCATTAGGCTTCGACATTCAGTCCTTGATTGCCCAGGAGCGAACCGGCGTCGAGGAGGCCCGCTATGAGTTGCAACGAGGTGACAGCACGATTCCGCTGGAGGAGCTCCGCAGCCTTCTTAGTGCGGTGCGTTCCGCGGGGGAGAAAGGACTGCAGCTGACCCGTTTCAAGGGATTAGGGGAAATGAATGCCGAAGAACTGCGCGAGACAACCCTGGACCCGGAAAACCGCACGCTATTGCGGGTGGAAATGGAAGATGTGGCAGCCGCGGACGATTTATTCCGAGTGTTGATGGGTGAGCGAGTCGAGCCGCGCCGTGAGTTTATCGAGAAACATGCCCTGGATGTACGCAACTTGGATGTCTAACTTCCGACGCAGCAGGGATTTGGGGAATTCTGGTGCGGGTCGCAGGCAGGCCGTTGTTTGGGTAAAGAGGCCCCGCTTTCTGGTCGAAAGGACGGTATACTGCCAGTATGTAGCCCCTTCTTCGGAGAGTGACGCATGAACGGACAGCGCTGGAACCATCCCGGTTTCTCTCGACGCACGGCGGTCCAAGCTGGCGCTGTGGGAATGCTGGGAATGGGGCTCAATCATCTGGAAGGCCTCCGGGCAGCACCGCGCGTGGCTGGGGGCGGCGTAACGACCGGGGGCACCGCTCGATCGTGCATTTACATCTTTCTTTCCGGTGGGCTGGCTCAGCAGGACAGTTTCGACTTGAAGCCAGACGCTCCTGATGATGTACGGGGCGAATTCAAACCGATCGCGACTCAGACTCCGGGAATCGAAATTTGTGAGCACCTGCCAATGCTGGCGCAGCGCAGCCAGCATTGGGCGCTAGTTCGTTCCCTAACGCATCCCACGAACGGGCACACCCTGGGCCACTATTTCATGTTGACGGGTCGATCGGTCCGTTCAGCCGGCTTTCAAGGGGATCGAAAACCGCGGCCCAGCGATTGGCCCTCGATCGCTTCGGTCGTAGGTGACGCATTGCCCGCACGAAACCACAATCTGCCACCTGCTGTGGTATTGCCGGAGCGGCTCATTCATTGGGGCGGAGGTGTCATACCAGGTGCCTATGGTGGCCAGATGGGTCGCCACCGTGATCCGTTTTTCGTCGAAGCGACCGCGTACGGCGATCCCTTTTGGAGAGGCGCGTATCCCGAGTACACATTCTACCAGCTGCCCAAACAAAAGCCGAAGAGCGTAACACCCACGGTCTTTCAGGCGCCGAATCTGAAGTTGCCGGCAAGTATGGCGGCGGGACGGTTTGAGGGGCGCCTTCAGCTGTTGCAGACGATCGACGGGCAGCGACGCGCTTTGGAAGACTCGGCGCAGGTCAGCGGTTACGATCGTCAGCGGCAATCGGCGATTTCATTGCTCAGTAGCGGTGCCGTGCGGCGGGCTATTGATGTGACAAAGGTCGATGATCAAACCCAGGATCGCTATGGGCGCAACAGTTTTGGCTGGTCTTTGCTGATGGCCTCACGACTGGTCGAATCAGGCGTCAATCTGATTCAAGTCAACCTGGGAAATAATGAGGGGTGGGACACGCACGGAGAGGCGTTCTGGAGGTTGCGTGAAAAACTACTGCCGCCAACAGATCGCGCGCTGTCAGCACTCCTGGACGACCTGGACTCCAAGGGGCTCCTCGACGAAACATTGATTGTGATGGGTGGTGAATTCGGCAGAACCCCCAAGCTTTCGTTGCTGGCTGATTCGTACCACCAGCCTGGGCGCGACCATTGGGGCGCAGTGCAGACCCTCTTTTTTGCTGGGGGTGGCGTACAGGGGGGTAACGTGATTGGTGCCAGTGACAAGATTGCGGCCTATCCGGCGGACAGTCCGCAAAAGCCCGAAAATATGGCAGCAACCATTTATGAATGCCTGGGGATTCCACCTACAGCGGCCTGGTATGACGAAGTCGACCGTCCCCATCACATTTACCATGGTCGGTCGATACCCGGGTTAACACGGGTTGGATAACGGACCCCAGGAAAAGTCAGGTACCTCGGTGACGACGAGGGATGGCGACAGGTAAAGGGATTGAGCAGCCAGGCGTTCATTACCGGTTCGGCGCGGCCGATTATCGCCAGTCTCGGGGAGATACTCTGGGATCTGTTGCCCAGCGGTCGGCGCTTTGGTGGTGCTCCGGCGAACTTCGCCTGTCATGCCGCGGCTCTGGGAGCGGAAGTTTACCTGGTTAGTCGCGTCGGTGACGATCCGCTCGGCCAGCAGGCCTGCGAGGTACTTCAACGTCCGGGCCTAGCAACTCGTTTTGTCGGGCAGAGCGATCGGTTCGCCACGGGGCAGGTTCAGGTAACGCTGGATAAAGAGGGTGTCGCTCACTATGCGTTTGGAGAAGAAGAAGCCTGGGACCATCTCGAGAGCACGGAAGCATTAATGCAAATGGCACCCCGTGTGGCAGCGGTGTGTTTCGGGACGCTTGGGCAGCGTCAGAGCGTTGCCCAGCGCACGATTCACCGTTTCCTGGATGCCACCGCCGAGCGCGCACTGCGGGTGTTGGATCTCAATTTGCGTCCACCCTATTACAATGACGCAACGCTGCGCGAATCACTGAACCGGGCGAACGTGCTTAAATTGAATACGGAAGAACTGAAAGCGCTGGTACGGCGGTATCAGTTGTCGGGTGAAATGATCGAAGTGTTACACCGCTTGCGAGATTTGTTCTCTTTGCATTGTGTGGCATTGACGCGCGGTCCCGATGGGGCTGTGCTGGTAGCGGCAGAGGAACTGAGCGACTACCGTCCGGCCCCCGTGCCGGTTGAGGATACGGTCGGTGCCGGCGACATGTACACGGCGGCTCTGGTGATGGGCTTGCTGCGTGGCGACCCGCTAGACGAGATCAACCGCTACGCGTGTCAACTGGCAGCGTATGTTTGTACACAATCAGGTGGCGCACCGCTGTTGCCGGAACACGTGGCCGAAGTCTTCCTAAGGGCCGGTGATACTTTCGATCGCGAGCAATAAGTGCACGGTATCCCATGATCGTCATCGCCGCAGCATTGGGGCAGGTTCTATGATTTGCGGATTGGTAAGTAATTGCTGGGCGACACAGTTGACCCGGAACGAATCACTCGAGTCGCTGATTGCGCGGGCGGTAGAGAGTGGATTTGAGGCGGTCGAGCTGAGGCAGGGGAGTCTCGGGGCGTGCGAAGATGCGCAGCAGATACCGGACTCAGCGCCGCTGGCACGACTCGCAGCCCGCTTTCCTGAAGTTCGATTCAATGTGGCGATCTCGATCGGTTTTCTGAGCGCCGATTTATGTCCAGATGATCCACTGTTTCTGGCCGCCTGCCAGGCGGCAGGTGCTGTCACCGGCACTGCGGGTCCGCACCTCCGGTTGGTGGATCTTCATACGACAGCGGCCGATTTTGCCGCCGCAAGTACCTCGCAAGTGGCTGCAAATCTGGTCCGCCTGGCAGGCGCATTGAGCGATCGAGGCGGTCGTCTCTCGGTGGAGCACTCGCTCCAGCCATGGGTTCCATTTCTTGATGTCTTTACAGCGGCTCGCGCGCAGTTGGGAACCGCGGCAGATTGCCTGCAGCTCTGCTTTGATCCCTGCAATCTTCTATTTCCCGGTGACCTGATTGATCCACTGGAGGTGACGGGCTCACTCGATCCACAAACAGTGTCAATGATCCATTTCAAGCAAAGACAGGGAGGCCAGGTTCTCGATCGGATGGCATCGGGCGAGCTGGATTGGCAGGCACTGGGAGAGTCTATTGTCCAGCAGGGTTTCGATTGTCCTGGATTGTTCGAGATTGCGCCCGGCGCGCAGGTCTGGGCGGCCCTGGAGTCCAGCAGGGCCTACTTGCAGGGCTTGGGAATACCACTAGATTCGCGTTGACAGCGCTTTCCATCCTCAGCGCCAAGCAACCGCAGTCGACTTCGCTAGCGCGCGGACCACGACCCGGATGGCGCGGCAGCGCAGCGGTGCACTCAGGGTGCTGGTTTTTCGTCGGGCTCTTCCGTGGCGGGCGGTGTCTCTGTCTTTGGAGTTGCCGTTTCCAGTTCGGCAATCATATCTTCCAGTGCCTGGTCCAATTCGCCGCCGCGCAGATTCTTGTGCTGGATGACTCCGTCACCATCAATTAAATAGATGGCCGGCCAGTACTGAACCTGGTAGGCGGTTGCGATCGGTCCGGTTGGCGAACCACCATCCCAGAACGAACGCCAGTTGATTTTGTTGCGTTCGACGGACGCGAGCGCTGTTTCTTTGGGATCGCTATTCACCCCGATAAACGCAAAAGGGCGGCCTTGTAGCTTTTGCACGAGCGACCGCTCGTGTGGAATCATCCGTTTGCAGGCGCCTCACCAGTCACCCCAGAAGGCCAGCATCACGACCTTCCCTCGATAATCAGACAACTTGAAGGGAGCACCATCGAGGTCTGCACCTTGAATCTCGGGTGCGTCCTGGCCAACTTTGGGCCCTGCGTCTGGTGGGGCGCCTCCCAGTGCCCCAGGATCGATTTTTTGGGCGCCCGGTGGCGGGTTAAATGCGAAAGTCTCGGCGGGAATTTCTTGATTGCCCCGCCAGTTGTGGAAGGATTCCGAGACGGTCATCCGCACATCGCCTTGATTGGCCCCCGGAGGAATCAGTGTTTTGATCGCCGGTGACAGGTCAGAATCGACTCTCAAGATAAGCGGTTCTGGTCCCGCACTGATCCAGAAATCCGAACGAAAAATCTTGGAAGAAACAACCACGCGATGCGCTTTCTTCCCAGCGATGTCTTCCTCGCCGAGGTAGCCGACCTGGGTGGCGTGTTCTCGCAGTGCCTGGTACGGGTCTTCACCAATCAGCTTTCCGAAGAACATGCCGGCCTGCGAAAGCAGTTGTGAGGCCGGCGGACCTTGCGATGATGCACCCAGTAGTGCATTGAGATTTTCCGGCGCGTCCATTTCCAGATAGCTGTTTTGCTGCCGATTGAACTGCACCAAGGTCTTGCCGTCAGAGATCATGTCGATTGAGCTGGGTCCACCCTCCGTAGCAATAATCCATTTATTGGGTTTCTGAAGTGCGAATTTTCGCTCTTGCGCTATTTTCTGTGCGTTACCTCCAACCTCCTGTTGCAGCGCCAGTTCCGAGTCAACCTGGAGGGATTCGGCTTTTGCATAAAACGCACCAGCTGCCTTCAAGAGTGTTTCCGCCTGCGCGACACTGGCTTCGTCTGTGTTGGGTTGGGGAGGCGCTGGGCGCTGCACGGTTGGCTGTGAACCGATCGGATCACCAGCAACTGGATCTGTCGCGCGAGGTGGGGGGTCAGCTGAGTCGGCTATCTGTGGGGCAGCCACACTGGGCGGCGGCGGCGCAGCATCCGGTACGGGAGTTTGACGGGCCGGTTCGGTCGCTGGGGTTGGCCGTTGTGCTGTTGTTGTGTCAGCGACCGGTTCATCCGGGTCAGCCGGTTCAAATCGCTGCACCGTCGCGTCGGGCGTAGTAGCACTGTCACCACAACCGGACATGGTGGCGAGGGTCGTTGCGGCCAACAGCAGGTTCAGTGTGATCAGCAGTACATCGCAGCAGCGCCAGTTTCCCGTGGTGAAACTTTTCATCAGATAAATCCCTGTCGATTGAGGAAAATGGCGTTTTCACAGCAGGCCTCATCGTAGGCAGTCTGTCGCTCGCCTGCAATCGCGAACCGTTCGGCCTGCCCGCCGCCCTCGTTTGGGTCGCTGAAAGTGCCGGTTTGACGTTCGCCTCGAAAACAGGATCTGTTAGGATCCCCCGCCTTTTCGATACTTCCGCTGTCCCAGAATCCCTGCCTGAGAAATGTTTTTATGTGGCGCAGGCTGTGCATCGTTGGTTCGCTGCTGGTTTGTTGTGGTTGCGCGCTCCCTTCCCATCAGGATTTGCTACCCGATGATCAACGGCTAATTCGGGAACAGTTGGTCATCCACAGCGATTTCGCACTCGCGCGGCATCACCGGCTACTGGATGAACTTGTGGCACGTCGTCAAGAAATTGCCAACCAGCTGCAATTACCGATTTCCGATGAACGCATCTACATCTATTTGTTTGCCACCCGTGAAGATTACCGGAATTACTTTACGGACCGTTTTCCCTTCTATCCCGACCGGCGGGCGTTCTTCATCGAAAGCGACACGCGGCTGACGGTATTTGCGCATTGGGGCGAGCACGTAGCTGAAGATCTACGCCACGAAGTGGCGCACGGATATCTGCATGCAGTGGTTCCCAACTTGCCTCTCTGGCTCGATGAGGGACTGGCCGAGTACTACGAAGTGAAGCGTGGGCAACAGGGGTTCCACGCTGCGCATCTGCAGGAATTGGACCGGCAACGGCGACAGCGCCAATGGCAACCGGACTTGGAGCGACTGGAATCACTGACGGCTGTCAGTGAGATGTCCTTGACCGATTATGCCGAAGCCTGGGCATGGACACATTGGCTGCTGGAAACCACGCCCCAGCGGCGCACGCTTCTCTGCGACTATTTGGCGCGGTTGCGAACCACTGGCGCGGCGGGTCCTTTGTCTCGCGCGTTACGCAGTCAGCAAGCGGTTTCCCCCCGCGCGCTGCAAGGCCATTTGCAGCGATTGGCTGATCGCATGGGTGGGGAACACGTGCAGTAAATCACAGCACCCGGTCTACGGAGAGCCGTTGATGACACCCGAGGAGTTTCGCCGGCATGGCCATCAGGTGGTGGATTGGATTGCCGACTATCTGGGTCGCGTCGATCAATTTCCAGTACTGGCGCGTGTCCAGCCAGGTGAAATCCGTTCCCAGTTGCCGCAACACCCTCCCCAGCAAAGTGAACCGTTTGCGGACTTGATGCGGGATGTCGAGGACATCGTGTTGCCTGGGATCACCCATTGGCAAAGTCCCAGCTTTTTTGCTTTTTTTCCGTGTAACAATTCCGGACCGTCGATTCTCGGTGAATTGTTGTCGGCCGGATTGGGTGTTCAGGGCATGTTGTGGGCCACCAGTCCGGCTTGTACTGAACTGGAGAGCCATGTGCTGGATTGGGTGGCCCAGATGCTGGCACTGCCAGACCACTTTCAGTCCACATCCCAGGGAGGCGGTGTCATTCAGGACAGCGCGTCCAGCGCGAGTTTATGCGCGTTGCTGGCAGCACGCGAACAGGCCACTCAGGGAGAGTCCAACCGTCGCGGCGTCTACTGTCCGCTGGTCGCTTATACCTCACAGCAGGCCCACTCTTCTATTGAAAAGGCGATGCGGATTGCCGGACTGGGCAGCCAGCAGTTGCGCCGGATTGAAACCGATGCGCAATTCGCATTGCGTCCAGACCAGTTGGCAGAGCAGGTCGCACGTGATCGTGCGGCTGGAAATGTGCCTTTTTTTGTGGCGGCCACAGTGGGCACGACGTCCAGTGGTGCTGTCGACCCGCTCTCCGCCATCGGTGAAATTTCCCAGCGCGAGCACCTCTGGTTACATGTGGATGCGGCGATGGCCGGGACTGCGGCAGTCTGTCCTGAATATCGGATGATCCACCAGGGCCTGGAATTTGCGGACAGCTATTGCTTCAATCCCCACAAATGGATGTTCGTCAATTTCGATTGCGATTGTTTCTTTGTGAGAAGACGAGACGCGCTCACGCAAGCACTTTCGATTCTGCCTGAATATTTGCGAAATACGGCCAGCGAATCAGGAGAGGTCATTGACTACCGTGACTGGCAAATTCCTCTCGGCCGCCGCTTTCGGGCGCTGAAATTGTGGTTCGTCATCCGCAGTTTCGGCGTCGAGGGAATCCAGCGCGTGATTCGCCGACACATTCAATTAGCCGAAGCGTTTGCTGACTGGGTCGGATCCAATCCGGATTTTGAGCTGGCCGCTCCGCGGGCGCTCAACCTGGTTTGTTTTCGCCACCGCGGTGGTGAACGGATCAACCAGCAGATTCTCGATCTAACAGAACGTTCGGGCGCACTCTATCTAACCCACACTCGCTTGCACGACGAATTAGTGTTGCGACTGTCGGTCGGTCAGCTGCAGACGCAGCAAGAACACGTCGAACGGGCCTGGACGCTCATCCAAAAAGCCGCGCTCCAGGACCTGGATGATCTCGAAGCTTGAATCGAGCCGTCGCGGTCCTGGTTCGTAGGCCTTGGACTAGATGTTCAACTGGCGGTCTCGCGCGGCCACGGTCCAGGTGCCATCGATTTTGCCGCCTGAGACCACGTAAGCCTGTTTGTGCAGTGCTGACGTGGGACAAATGTGGCGCGGGATGGTGAGCTGCACGCAGCCTGGCGTGAATCGCTCACTTTCCGCAGTCTCAATAACCAGATGCTCTTCATTCTGCAGCACCTCTACCGCATCCGGTATTTCTGGAAAAGAGAGTCGGCCGCCCGCGGGTGGATCGGAGGCCACCGCCTTGTAACCGAGATCAAAGGTCACTCGATTTGCTGTGGGTCGACTGACTACTCGGGTGAGCACGACGGCCGCCTGTTGAAAATCGAGATCGGGAAAGTTTTCTTCATACCCCGTGTCATGAAACACACAGGTTCCGGGACTCAATTCGATCGTATTGTCAGAGAGTTCTGCGAAGAGTGGAAAGGAGCCTGTGCCGCCTGCTACGATGCGCGGAACGGGGTGTCCCGAATCCACCAATGCGTCACGAAACGCGGCAACGCTGTCCCAACAGACGCGGACTGCCTGGCGGCGCTCGTCGACGTCGACCTGATGATTCTGGCCATCGTAAACATGCAGTCCTCCCGGGATCAGTCCGTCGGTCTGGGCGATTTGCTGATAGAGCTGCCTGGCCATATCGCCGACAGGTAAACCGGTGCGATGTTGACCCGTATCGATGTCGAGCAGCACCTCGATGGTGATTTTCTCCGCGGCCATCGCTTGCCCCAGCTGTTGAATAGGGTCTGCATGATCTGCGGTGACTGACAAAGTTACGCCGGGAAAGCGTTGACGGAAATCGACGGCGCGAGCGATATTCGGGCCGACCAGATTGTAGGCCAAGAAAACATCCTGCACGCCCGTGGTGGCCAGCATTTCGGCTTCCGCGAAGGTGGCACATTTATGTTTGACAATGCCCTGCGACAGCTGCATTTGCACGACTTCGCGCATCTTATGGGTTTTGCAGTGGGGCCGAAGTCGCTGAGCGTCGCCGGCGATCGCAACCATCATGCGTAAGTTTTCTTCAACGAGATCGCGAAACACCACCAGTGCGGGACTGATGATTTGAGCGGTATCTTCGATGTGGTACTGCGATTTCATGGCGGTTTTATTGGGGGCAAATGGGGTTGCGGAGGATAGGCGGTTTAACTTGCCTGCAGTGGTAACGCGGTGTGCCAATTCTATAGCTTTGTGGTCGCTGGATTCAACGATCGCAGCAGATGATCTCTCTGCGCCGCAGAAATCGTCGTAAATCCGAGCAGTCGTCCAGCAGCCCGAATTGGGTGGTGAAAACCCCGGCAGATTCGTGTAGGATCGAAGGCTGGTATCTGAATCGGATCGATCGATCACAGGAACGCTGCCTGTAGACGTTTTGTTCTCAATCCAATAGGGGTGGATCATGTCCCATCAATGGCCATCAAAATCGACGCGCCGCGAATTTGTCAAAGCGACCTCAACAGGGGCCGCTGTTTTGTCGAGTGGAGTTTGGAGCCAGTCCGCAACCGCCGCCCCCAAATCGGCCAATGAAAAGCTGAACATTGCCTGCATTGGTACTGCGAATCAGGCGCGGTTCAGCATTGGCAACATTGGAAGTGAAAATATTGTTGCGGTCTGTGATATCGATGCAAACTATTTGGCACGGGCCAAGAAAGATTTTCCCAATGCGCGAACCTATTCAGATTACCGAGAGTTAATCGCAGCGGAGGGAGATAAGATTGACGCAGTGACAGTGGCGATTGCTGATCACAATCACGCACCCGCCACAATTCGCGCCATTCGGGCGGGCAAGCACGTTTACTGTGAAAAGCCGCTGACGCACTCTGTTCACGAAGCACGAATCATTGCCGAAGCTGCCCAGAAACACGGAGTAGCGACTCAGCTTGGGACTCAGATTCATGCCGGTGAGAACTACCGGCGCGTCGTTGAGATTATCCAATCGGGAGCCATCGGCGACGTGACCGAAGCACATGTTTGGGTGGGCAAAGGCTGGGGTGGTGGAGAACGCCCTAAAGACGGTCAAAAACCCCCCCAGACACTGAGTTGGGATCTCTGGTTAGGGCCGGCACCGGAGCGTTCCTACGCGGCCGGACGTTACCACCCCGCGCAGTGGCGACGCTGGTGGGATTTTGGCCAGGGTACGCTCGGTGATATGGCCTGCCATTATATGGACTTGCCGTTCTGGGCATTGAAACTTCGCCACCCGACAGAATGCAGCGCAATGGGACCGAGCGTGCATCCAGAAACATGTCCGCTTGGTTTGACAGTGCATTATCAATTTCCCGCGCGGGAAGGCATGCCCCCAGTCAAGCTCACCTGGTATGACGGAAGTCAAATTCCAAAGACCGTGGCCGGGCACCGCGTGCCGGGAAGTGGTGTTATGTTCGTGGGCACCGAAGGTCAGATGTTCGCGGATTACAGCCGCTACCGGCTCTATCCCCAGGACAAATTCAAGGGTTACCAGACTCCCAAACCGTCGATCGCGCGTTCGATCGGCCATCATGCCGAGTGGCTCAAAGCCTGTCGCGATGGCTCACCGACAACGTGCAATTTTGACTATTCGGGCGCGTTGACGGAATCGGTCTTGCTGGGGAATGTGGCGTATCGCACCGGCAAGACGCTTTCCTGGGACGCCAAGAATTTGCGTGCCATCGATTGCGAAGCGGCTGACCAGTACATCCGCAAGGAGTACCGCAAGGGATGGGAAGTCGTCTGATTTGCATCAGCGATCGACTTCCCATTTGATTCGTGCCTTGATTTGAGTGGCCTGAATCTTGCTGCGCTCGTTATTGACCCTCGATGTATTTCAACTGGATCGCGCTCTGCGGCAGTTTCTGCTGCAGAGCGGCGACGCCGTTGTCGGTGACGTTGGTGCGGGTCACCTTGAGTTCTTTGAGCGCCTGGAGCGATTCCAAATTGCCCAGGCCGGCGTCGGTAATCGCAGTTGAACCCAAGTGCAGGAATTCGAGCTGGACAAGTCCCTGCAGCGCCGGCAGACCCCCGTCGCTAAGTTGCGTGTTGTCGAGATTCAGCCAGCGGAGGTTGGTCAGACCGGCGAGTTCCTGGACTCCGGCGTCCGTCACTTGTACCCTCCAGAGATTCAATTTGGTGAGCTGTTTCATTGCGGACAGATGAGACAGTCCCGCATCGAAGATCAGGCTGTTCTCGCTCAGATCCAGTTCTTGCAGGTGAACCATTTCCTGCAGTCCCGCCATCCCTTGGCTGGAAACCTGGGTCTGCGAGAGCCGCAGCTTCTTGAGTTTGGTGAATTGATTGAGAACCGGGATGGCGTCATCGCCGACAAGTGTTCCGGCCAAATAGATTTCCTCCAGATTCGTCAGTCCCGCGAGCTGTTTCAAACCGTCTTCGCTGACAAACAGGAAATCGAGCAACAGCGCCTTCAGTCCTGCGAGTTTGCCAATCGATGCCATTCCCTCGTCATCCACCAGCGTGGCCCCACTTTTCCCCGATAACCGCAGGGCGCGCAAGTTGCTGAGTGCCTCGAGATGGCTTAACCCCGCATTGCCAATTGGGCAATTGCGCAGATCGAGGTCACGCAGTGTATCCAGCGCGCCAATCTTGGCCAGATCATCATCTGAGAGTTCAATACCAGCCAATCGCAGGCTGCGCAGCTTTGGCAATCCAGTGAGCGCGTCCAGGGTTGCCGCATCGAAGGGCTGGTCTCGAAAGTCGACTTCGATTACCAGTCCCTGTTTGTCGGATTTGAGTTTCAACGCATGTTGTTTCAGCAGATCGAGGGCCTGTGGTTCATCTTTGGGCGACGGTGGTGCAGGCGCGCTGGAGGGGCCGGTGGCCTCCGAGGGCGGGGTCTGGTCTGAAACGGCGTTGTCTTCCACAGTGCCGCAACCGATTGCGACTGCCAGCAAGCTGAAAGCAAAGATCCGCATGGAGGAGCACCTCTCGCTGAGAAGAACGGGAAGGATCGAACCGCGTTGTCGTTACGGTCTACAGCAGCGTCTGGATTGTCTACCAGAAATGGCCGCGGCGAACACCCCACAACGGGAGAAACGTGGGCAGCCGAGCCGTAGCCAGGCAGGAGCCAGTTTTTCGCAAACTGGTTATAGCGCGAGTCCCTTGAAGCGACTGGGTTATTGACGCAATTGCCGCCGCGCCGTGGATTCGATGAGCGCTACCAGTGCCAGCACGCAGACGACAAGTAAGACAATCAACAGAGCTCCGATTGCATCGACCCGGTGGAGTAGAAGCGCGGCGAACCCGCAACAGAGGGTTGTCAGATAAATGGTCAGCACCGCCTGTGAGCGAGAAAAGCCGAGTTCAACCAGGCGGTGTGAAAAATGATTCTTGTCGGCCTGGAAGGGACTGTTGCCCTGCCGCAGGCGAATCCAAATCACGGTAACGGTGTCGTAGATCGGTACCGCCAGCACACACAGGGGAGCCAATACGGCGTGAGGCTGGGGACCACGATAACTCGTAAAGGTCGCCAATAATGTGCAGGATGCGATACAGAATCCCACGAAATAACTACCTGCATCCCCCAGGAAAATACGGGCGGGCGGGCGGTTGTGCCAGAGGAACCCAAGCAAGCCTCCCACCAGTACCAACAGCACCCCCGCGACAAACATCTGTGGTTGTTGGGTTGCCGGGTCTGGGTTTAACAACAAGACGGCGGCCAGCGTGGATCCGGCGATGGCTGCGACGCCACCAGACAGCCCGTCCATGTTGTCGAGCATGTTGAACGAGTTGACCAGACCGACAATCCAAAGCACCGAAAGAAACCAGGTAATCGGTTGCCATTCCAGAAACAGCGTGAGACGCCAATCTTGCCAAATCACGCAGGTGCTCGCGACCAGGAGCTGAACCACGATCCGCGATTGCCAGCTGATGTTGCGCAAGTCATCGACTAATCCCAGCACCATTAAGATGGTGCCGGCGCCAAGCAGCATCCAAAGACCCGTTAACTGATCTTTCAGCCCAGCCAAATGGGGCTGCGCGAATGAGGGAATCCAGCCACTCTCCTCGGAAGCCACCCAAAGCAATACGGACCCGATTACAAATGGCGAAAGAACGCCAAGCCACACCGCCAGACCGCCGCCCAGCGGCGTTACTTTCGAGTGCACTTTGCGTTCCGCCGGATGATCGAGCAGTCCCCAGCTGGCCGCCCGGCGGCGAATGATAAACGCGCTTCCCCAGGCAATCAGGCAACTGGGGATCAGTGTGGTCAGGAGAAACCAGATTGTCTGTTGTAGCGTCATGACTTGAGTACGTTTGGAGGTCCGGCAACGTTCAGCGCAACGTTCAGCGAATGTGCAGAAATGGGGGCCTCGGTTGTTCCATCGACCGGGCATGGCCCACGACTGGAGGGAGTTTCCGGGGCGATGCAGAATAGGGTCGGATCCATCCTCGCCGGTAACCCATACCACGCCGGTTGCTAACAACAGTCAGTACTGGGAGGGTTTTGCTCAAGCTTGTGTATCTTGATTCGTCCGTGAGTTTCGCAGCCGCTGTCGCAAATAGTCCCGGCAATTGTCGAGAAACAAGTGGTACTCTTCAGACCGATAGTCAGGATAGGTCCATTCCCGCGGCGTCCATTTGCGGCGGTAGTAATGCAGCGTCACTTCTGCGTAGATACCGCGCTGCAAGTAGAGTCGATGGTCGCGGTCCTTGGTGGTTGCCAGGACCAGCTTGGCTTCGCTGACGTAACCGGGATCCAGATTGAGCGGACGGATTTCCGGCAACTGGCAGGTTTGCTGGTAGGTGGTTTCCCATTGATTCGACTGTAACTTGATATCCGCCAGTTGCTGCGGGTCGATCAAACGTTCGAAGGCCAGCAGCATCTTGACGAGCCCCGTGCCCATTTCGGCTTCGTAGAAATCAGTCTGGGTGAACTCCCAGCGAGGGCTCTCCAGGGCAAGGGGTCCCCAGGCGCGCTCCGCTTGCTGACGGGCCCAGTCAATACTCTGCCCATAGCGGCTGAAAACAGCCATCACAAGCAGAACCGGATCGTGCGCTTTGGTATTTCCCATAGTTGATCAGATGCTCTACCCGGACGCCCTGGAGCGCGGTTGGTTGACCGATGTTCCACCAGACTCGGGAACGACCCGTACTCCAGTGGTCAGGTTGTTCTCGGGATTCAATACGACACGCTCCCCCCTCCTTGAGGCGTTGTTATTCGATACCCAGTGAGCTGATCTTGGTGACGCCAACAGGATCGGGATTGTGTTATCAGCACCGATGGAGTTCACATCGTTGCTCGTGTCCAGAGTTACGGATGAGGTTGCCGACCAGCTGACGCAGGTTCTACTTCAAGACCGGGTCGCGGCGCAGGGGTAAATCGACAGGGCGCCCACGCTGGGCGGAGGCATAAATCGCCAGGATAATCTCCACCGATCGGCGGCCCTCGTAGCCATCGATCAGCGGCGTTCTTCCTTTCTTGATGGCCTGCAACACATCCTTGAATTGTTTCGTATGCCCGTGGTGCCCGATCGCGGCCGGATCGGTGGCGCCACCACCACTGGCCGTTTGACCCGTCATCCGCTCGCGCAGCGCCTGATCACCACGTGTGGCGCGGGCAAACTCCCACGTCTTGATATCTTCTTCCTCGAGTGCTGCGGATCCCTCGGACCCGTGGATTTCAATCTTCTTGAGTGCACCTGGATAGGCGGCAGTGGTGGCTTCGATCACACCCAGCGCCCCGTTGGCAAATCGGAGTGTGGCGGTGGCCACATCCTCCACTTCGATGCGCTGGTGTGTCAGTGTCGCTGCGTAGGCCGATACCTGTTCGACCGGACCCATCAGCCAGGTCAGCAAGTCAACGCTGTGGATCGCCTGGTTCATTAGCGCGCCACCCCCATCGAGTTTCCACGTACCACGCCAGGCGCCGCTGTCATAGTACTCCTGCGTGCGGAACCACTTGACGTAAGCGTCACCCATCGTCAGCCGTCCAAAACGCCCCTTGTCGATAGCCTTTTTGATTAACTGTGAGGATTCATGAAAACGTGATGGAAAAATGGTCGAAAGGGTGACCCCGGCAGCTTCACAGGCCTGGATGATGCGATCGCACCGTTTGAGTGTTACTTCCAGCGGCTTTTCGACAATCACGTGTTTACCCGCTTTGGCGGCGGCCACGGCGGGGTCGGCGTGTGCGCCGCTGGGGGTGCAAATCGTGACTACGTCGACAGCCGGATCGGCCAGCAGGTCATTCAGTTTGTGATACGCGGTGCAACCAGCTCGCTCGGCAAAGGCATCGGCTGCGGGTGCCACCATGTCAAAACATGCGACCACGCGCGCGCCGCGAATTTCTTCAAATGCCCGGGCGTGAAAATTAGAGATCATCCCGCACCCGACGATTCCGACTCCGATGGCCATACCTTTTCTCCAATCCAGGCGATAGCAGGATTGCTCCCGCGCAATCCCTGCAGGGTGCATTATAGAAGGGCGTGTGGTCAACGACAGTGGCGCGATGGTGGCCTGTCGGGATTTCGATCACAGAGTTTGATCGAAGCGGATTTCCAGAAACAGCAGGGCCAGGGAACAGCCGTTCAAGAGCAGGTGGGCTGTAATGCAGGGCACAATCCGATGGGTACGGTGGTAGACCCAGCCCAGTCCAACGGCGAAAAAGAACAGGGCCACGGCAGCTGGTCCATGGTTGAGGTGCAGCAGTGCAAACAGGAAACTGCTGACCAGGATTGGCCAGGTGACAACCGCTTGATCGGCCGAGTCTGCACTTGATGTCCGGCTGCGACCGAACATCAATTCCATCGGTTCTGAGGTGGCGCGAGCAAGTTTTTCCAGCCATCCTTGAAACAGTAAACGCCAGAGGAATTCTTCCTGCAGAGGTGCCGCCACCACAGCGCTGGCCAGACTGGCAATCATTAACCGCGTGTCTGGCGCGGCGCGTAGTGACTCGATGATGGGATGTGATTCAGGACTCCAGACGGTCAAGAACATCTGAATCGCGTATGCCGGTGGCCCAAACATCAGGAAGCCGTGGCATCCCAGACGCAGATCAGCCAGTAGCTGGGAACCGCGTATACCCAAATCGGCAAGCGTGGGGCGGACCGAGACGACAATCAACAGGATTGAAGTTGCCAGCATCCCCAGCCGCGCGCCAGCCGTGGCCCATAAATCCGCGGGTGCCAGTGTGGCCGATATATCCCGCGGTGGCGTTTGCATCGCATTGGCCGCAGGGGGTTCGTTTTCCGGCAGGCGGTCTGGATTGACAAGACGCACGGCGACCGTCTCAAACAGCGTCAGTAAGACCAGCGCAGCCAGCAGGTGGCAAAGTCCCCAGGGCACCGCCGGACGCGGCGCCATAGGCAATAAGGGCTGGTTCGGCTTGCGCCGCCGAAATAGCTGGAACCAGGTGGCCAGACAGGCGAGCAACAGGGCGCCGAGAACTACCTGCGCGATGGTTGCAAAC
>PBOG01000012.1 GCA_002724245.1 Planctomycetaceae bacterium | reverse complement strand
AGCAGTCCGGCATCCGTCATGTCATTCAAGTTGCGATAGGCTGTCGCTTTGTCGATGCCTCTTTCGGCCAGGTGCTCTGCCACGTCGGCGTGGGTCAGAGGCGCTTCGGACCGATGTAGCAAATCCAGTGTTGCCGCGCGAGCGGGTGTCGCGCGCAATCCTGCTTCGCGTATCCTTTGCCTCAGCTCTTTTTGTTGCGGTTCCGGCATCTGTTTCACCAGTATCTCGTTTGCAGCCGATGACATCGAGCAGACCTCGATGTCGAATACGTTGGGTGAAACTGTGACCAGCAAGACTGCCGCCAAGGCAAGCGAAACGGCTACCGGCAATCGGCAGTTCATACGATCAATATCCTCAGGGGCAATACCGCAAATTCCGACAGTTAGCGGCTAGCAAGCGATCCCTCACACTTGAAACGTTCGCTTGAACGTGATCAACATGGAGTGCATTTCAAGGAGGTTCCTCTGGAAAACGAACTGCAAAAGCATTTTAATCGTACATGCAAGATAATTGCATGGATAGGAGATGGTCAGCACCCACTTGAAGAAGACAGACGCAATGCGTAACGATAAGAAAATGCCGGAATAATGCCTCGCGGTACGTTTGGGCGCTGTTGGCGTCACGGGCGGAATGCCTGGCGGAATGATCACGGGGAAATAACTCTTGCCGATGACGGAGGGTGGGGATATTTAGCGTCGCGCAAACGATCGGTGCCGTTGCCGGCGGTGTGATTGGTGCGTCAATTGATTGTCACATTGGGCAGCTGGCCGAAGAGTAAAATGAACCTGGACAACCTGGAGGATTCCGTGAACGGCCCAGATTTTTCGAAATGTGATTTGATTCCTGCCATCGCGCAGGACGAAGAAACGGGCGATGTACTCATGCTCGCTTACATGAATCAGGAAGCATGGGATGAGACGATCAGCTCCGGTCGCGTCGTTTACTTCAGCCGCAGTCGCCAGAGGCTCTGGCGTAAAGGCGAAGAGAGTGGGCATGTTCAGGAAGTCAAGTCGATCTATTTTGACTGTGATGCCGACGCGGTCCTGATTAAGGTTAACCAGATCGGGGGTGCGGCCTGTCACGAAGGCTATCGGAGCTGCCTGTTTCGGAAGCTAGATCCGCAAAACGGTGATGTCGAGATTGTGGGCGAGCGCGTCTTCGATCCAAAAGAAGTGTATAAGAAGTGATGCTCCCGGATTGGAAATGATCGTCGCTACCATTCCGTTTTCTTTGTTGTGCCGCGCTGCGCGGCTTCCTTGTCTAGGCGTTATACCAGGCTCATGCAAACCCACTTCAATTCTGAATATCCGTCTGTCGAACACCTGCGTGTAAAGGCCAGGGCGCGGATGCCGGGCTTCGCGTACGACTATCTCGCCGCCGGTTGCTTTACGGAAGTCAACCTGGCGCGGAACAACGGCGACATTCGCAAGGTCCAACTAAAACCCTGGTACTTACGAGAGTTCGCGGGAGCAGACCAGGCCACCGAGCTGTTTGGCGAAACATATGATGCGCCCTTCGGGGTCGCGCCCGTTGGTTTGCAGGGGCTGATGTGGCCCAAGGCGTGTGAGCTGCTGGCCCAGGCTGCGGTCGACCATAACCTTCCTTTCACTCTTTCCACGGTTAGCACGGCCAGCATCGAAGACATTGGAAAGATCACCGGAGGCAAGTTCTGGTTTCAGCTCTATCACCCAGCCGAAGTCGAACTGCGCGACAAGCTGCTGGAAAGGGCGTGGGACGCGGGCTGTCGAACACTGGTGATTTTGGCGGACACGCCAACGTTCGCCTATCGACCCAAGGAAATCCGCAATGGGTTATCGATTCCACCAAGAATGACGCCACGTAACATTGTGCAGATGCTGTTGAGCCCAACCTGGGCGGCGGGGCAACTCGTTGCCGGCAAGCCCGAGTTCAAGACGATGAAACCCTACATTCCCAAAGGATTGAACATGAAGCATCTCGGTTTATTCATGAACAAGACTTTTTCGGGACGTTTAACCGAAACAAAGATTGCCCCGATTCGTGAAAAGTGGCAGGGAAATCTGGTTGTCAAGGGAATCGTCAATCCGGAAGACGCGGAGATCGCTGTCAAGCATGGTTTAGATGGTTTGATCGTTTCGAATCATGGTGGTCGCCAGCTTGATCGAGGCCAATCAACGATCGTTCCGATGTACAAGCTCGTACCGGAATTCGGTAACAAGCTAAGAGTGATGATCGACGGGGGAATGTATTCGGGAGCGGACATCGCCGCTTGCCTGGCCTGCGGAGCCCACTTTGCATTCATGGGGCGTGCTCCGATGTTCGGCGTATGTGCGCTGGGCAGATACGGAGGGCATCACACATTTGAAATGCTGAAGAAACAATTGCAGCAGGTTATGGAGCAGGTTGGTTGTGCAAAAGCACCTGACTTTCCTGCTCATCTGATTCCAGAGAGCGTTCCCGTCTGACGGTGCGCCAAAGTGAAATGGTGCGGATTCTGGTCAGCCGGACTGGATAGAACGGCTGCCGGGCATGATCAGCGAATGACTCCAAACCGCGTACTGTTCGCCAGCAATATCAGCCCGCCGACAGCGTCATCAGTACGACAGCGCTCATCAGTGACTGTGTCTGCAAGTGAGTCATACGTAGTAGAACCGACAATCGCCGTGTGCCTGCCACTGCCACGGGGGCTTGCGCACGTCAGATTGTCCGCTGTTGGACGCGCTCGATCGACACACGACATGGCTTGCCTGGCCGGGTTGCGGCGACCCAGTACGGCATGCATTCTGAGATGGTTCGACCCAGTGACCCGAACAACTCAGCTGTCATGAGATGATGTCGTGTACTACGTGTCCGTGGACGTCCGTCAAACGGAAATCTCGTCACTGATGACCGAACGTCAGGGGTTCGTGGTCGATGCCAAGGAGATGAAGACATGTTGCATGAAAGTCATGAACGTGGACTTCGTTTTCGGTAATCCCGAAACCGAACTCATCAGTGGACCCGTAGGTGAAGCCACCTTTCAGGCCGCCGCCTGCCATCCAGATACTGAAACATTCTTTGTGATGGTCTCGACCGGGAGCAGTTTTCTCGCCGGTTCCGGCGCTATGTTCTTGAACCATCGGTGTACGACCGAATTCGCCGCCCCAGATCACAAGTGTTTCGTCCAGCAGGCTGCGCTGTTTCAAATCCTGAATGGGTGCGGCGCAAGCCTGGTCGACTTTGTCACAGAATTCCACGTTGTCACAGATATTACTGCGCATGCAGGCAAGCCTGATGGGCTCCAGGTACTGGGACGTTGGTTGTGCGTCACCTACAGGACAGACTGGAAGCAGCCACGGGCCATGCCTTTTTCCTGCCAGCCGAGATTAGTCCGGCATGTAGATGTGTGTTCTTGAAGCCTCTGGGAGCTGGTCGGATGCTTGACCCCTATCGACCTCCACAGGAAGCGTCGGCCAAAGCGAAACAACAGATGTCGGAGGATCCGCCAGGGTGGGGCGCGGCCATCTTCATCTTCTGGCCAGCTCTCTTATACATGATGGTGTTTTTTCTCTATACCTTTGTTGTCCGGAGTTTTTTTCATGGTGACATGGGATTAGGCATACTTGGTTTCTTGCCTTGTTTCGTCATCTGCGCTTGGGTCCTGCCTGTGGTTGGTCTGCTACAACTCGTAGTTGCCGTCGTCGTGCTATGCACCAAAAACAGCCGTGGTGCGCTTCACCTTTTGTCCGCCCTTGCGGTCTTCATAATGACATTCGGCTTTTACCAGTATTTAAAGGCGGGGAATTTCGTGACTGTTCAGGACCACCAGGTGTCTCGAAGCTTGGCCGCAGAGCTCGCGTAAAATCTGGCTGTTGTTTTCACACTCAGCGGTGCCCGTACCCGTGCGGGGAAATGCTTTCACGCTGTTGGTTTGAAAGTGGCATGGCTCTGTGGTGAAGTCAGCGCATCTTATTTGCCACCAACACAAATTACATGTTCCTGGGTGCGCAGGTACAACCGGCCGAATCCGACGGCAGGTGTAGCGTAACTCAACTCGCCGAGTGGATTGCGCGCCAGCAGTTCGAATTTGTCGCCGGTTGCCAGCACGAACACCTCACCGTCCATCGACATCACATAAATCCGTCCGTTCACGCAAATCGGTGATCCGAAAAATCGGCTCGGCAGTTTGTCTCGCCAAAGCAACTCGCCATTCGTCAGTCGCAGGCAGGTGATGCGTCCGTCGTCCGTCAGGCAATACAGCCGGCCTTGATAGGCGAGTGGCGTACAGGTCAACGGTACCGTCTGCTTGAGATCGATTACGATGTCCGGCTCAGGCTTGTTGGGGTGCGCACGCACGCCGACCATGCGCGTCCCTTTGGTACCGAAACCAAACGACGCGACCACCAGTCCGGCCGCTGAGATCGGCGAGCCGACGCAGCGGTCGAGAAACACCTTTTCTAACTGCCAATCGACCCGGCCATCGGTCGGATCGACGGCCGTGATGCCGTGGGAGGTGCTGGTGAAGATCAGCCGCGGGCCGCGGCCGTCGTCGTGCAGACACGGCGTCGAGGCCGGTGTGAGGCCGCTTTTGCGGTTGATCTTCCAGCGCGTTTTTCCGGTGCGCCGGTCGAGGGCGATCAGCGATGCCTCGCCGGCCTGGTCGTTGGACAACACGACCATCTCGCCCACCACAATTGGTGACGTCCCGATGCCGTGCATGCTCTTGAAGGGTCCCAGATCACGTCGCCAGATCTCGTGGCCCTGATGAGTGACGGCCAGTAATGTAACTTGCTCGGGCGTGGCCCACAGCACGTACACGCGTTCGGCGTCCACTACCGGCGAACACGACGCGTAGTTGTTGTACTGGTGTTGCGAGTGCGTTTTGGCGGCGAAGTCGCGTTTCCAGAGCAGCTTGCCGTCGTGCGGGTTGAGGCAGACCAACGTCCGGTCGCCGGTCTTCTTTTCAGAACAAGTGACAAACAGCCGCGCGTTCCAAATCACCGGTGACGAATGGCCGGATCCGGGGAGCCTGGTTTTCCACTTGAAATCGGATGGTTTCCAGGAGATGGGTACGGTCTCGGCGTTGCTGATCCCATTTCCATTGAGCCCGCGAAAGCGCGACCAGGGAACGTCCGCGCTGACCAGACCGGGTAGCGCGAGCCAGAGTAAAAACAGTAGTGTGGATGAATGTGGCATGGGGCGCTCAGGTGGAGGGGAATTGACTTGATCCTGGCGGGGTATTTCCCCGCTGAAGCCGTGGTTTGTGGGACGTGGGGGTCGTCACCAGAAAGCAAGTCCTGGTCGCGGAGGAACAGAATTTCAGATACGGTGTTTTTGCCATAACGAGTAGTCTCTGGATTGGTCCTTGCTTTTCCGTGGCAAACGCCTGACAACCCCAGCAGACGTTTTCTGTGCAGTTGTTTCGATGAACGTATCCAGGCACCACTACTATAGCGGATGGTGCGTCGGCCGGACCGGCGGCACCCAGCCCACTGGGGAAAGCAAGCGGTATTTGTCCGGGTTAGTCGACGCGTTCGACCGACACGTCACCCTGCTCCGTCTTGTCGTTCCACGGCTGGCGAATGCGCTGACCTGCCTGCGTTTGAAAGCCGATGTCAAGCAAGCCTTTGCCAGCGTCAAGCTCGACGATGGCGCTGCGCTCGTTCTTGCCCAGCGTATGACGCGACTGTTTTCCACGCCAGGCCACGACCAGAGCTCCGCCATCGTGGTCGGGCCACTGAAGGGTCAGGCGATAGTGGCCGGCTCGCCGCACGCGGACTTGCCAGCCATCGGTCTGCGATTGACCTGTCAAATTCTGACCGTCCTGGTAGCGACAGAGATAGCACGGATTCTCCAGGGGGTTACCGAGGTCGATCGGACCAATCGCAAAGTCGCGATCGCGGTTCATCTCATCGAACCATGACTCGTATCGCCCCGAGAGCCTGTGCAGAACGTCTGGAAAACGCGCTGCCAGGTTCCGTGACTCGGCGGGGTCACTGATGACGTCGTAGAGCTCGATTTTCGAGCGATCAAAATCGTCGACCTGGCCGACTCCCGCATACGATACCCACTTGTAGCGCTGGGTGATGACGGCAGCGTTGAGGTAGCGGTTCTGGACAATCCGCTTGACGGTCTGTATGTAGATATTTCGCGCTGGCCAGGCCTCGGTTCGGATCTCACCGGTCCAGAGTTTCAGCAGATTGACGCCGTCGAGTCGCCCAGGTGTGCTGAGCCGCGCTCCTGCCACACTGGCAAGCGTCGGCAGCAGGTCGATGTGTGCAGCGAGGCGGTCGACGCGCGAACCCGGTGCGATTCGCTGCGGCCAGCGCACCAGGAAGGGGACGCGAATGCCCCCTTCGTAAACGCTGCCCTTCGCGCCACGCAGGTTCGAGTTGAATCGGCCCGAGGTCGGCCCGTTATCTGACATGAAAATCACGACGCTGTTGCGCGCCAGGCCAGTTTCCTCCAGGGTTTTCGTCAGACGCCCGAAATTCTCATCGAGGTTCTTCATCATGCCGTAGAGTTTCGCGGTCTGCTCGGGAACTCCTGCGTCGGCGAACGGTTTCCAGTACTTTTGCGCGATTGAGATCGGTGTGTGCGGTACGTTTGTAGGCAGGTAGAGGAAGAACGGGTGAGCGCGGTTCTGCTTGATGAAGTCGATAGCAGCATCGAAGAAGAGATCCGTGCAATAGCCGTCGACAACCTCGCGTCGGCCGTTGCGCCAGAGCACGGGTCTGAAGTATGTCGCATCGCGATCGGGTATCTGTCCGATACCACCAGAACGATGAACAAGGACCTGTTGAAATCCCTGGTCCTGAGGGCGCGACGGGGCATTGTCCCCGACATGCCACTTGCCCGCGATGGCCGTGCGGTATCCGCTCTGGGCGAGAACCTCCGCGATTGTCTCTTCATCACCGAACATGCGCGCACCGCCGCGCGATGTGGCGAGCACACCGGTGCGCATATGATAGCGTCCTGTCAGGATACTGGCCCGGGTTGGCGAGCATACCGGCTCGACGTAGAAGCGAGTCATCTCGAGCGATTCGCGTGCGAACGCGTCGAGGTGTGGCGTCGAGATTTGTGCGTTGCCGTGAACACCCAGATCGCCGTACCCCTGATCGTCGGTGAGGACGAGAATGATGTTGGGACGGGAATCGGCGCTGGCGGGGTGAAGTCCCGCGAGCAGCACGAGGCCCAGCAGTAGCCAGGAGAGACGCAAGGAAGAGGCGTCGGATCGCAGCCGACGCGGTCTGTGGGTGTCGATCATCGGTGGAGCCAACAAGATTTCAAGATACCTCCATTTGACGCCGCGGCTGATCAGTCAAATCCCTGTTGTTGCAGCCGTTGTTCGAGAGCAACGTTGATGGTCTTGGGGAAGACCAAGCAGACAAAAACCGCCCGCCGCCCGCAGGCAAACGACGCAGGGCGTGACGGATCGGAATTGTAAATTCCAGCCAGCCTACAAGGCCGTAACACCAATTCAAGGGGTGCGTGTGTGCAAAATGCATGTGGTCAGAACCTGCAGCGTATGCAGACATCAGCAAGCATGTCAGGGGCAGCGGGCGTGTGACCGGGAGAGTTTCAATCTGTATTGGTCGCGAAGCTGAATGCGTTGAGCCGGCCTTTTGTGGTTTCAAATCTCAACTGGAGATGCTGTTCGCGGAGGGTGTTTAGGGAGAACGCCTTGTGCCACGTTAAGGTGCTGTCCGAAACAGTTCAAGTGATCGCGCTACTCAGAGCAATTTGCCATTTGTCAGGATCGACAATAGCGACTCGGATCGATCCGCTGGGAGAGACAGTTGCCGAAATGCACAACTCGTTTCCCACGAAAGTGACTGGTACAGTCGTGACCTTGGCTGGCTTGCTCGTATTGACGGGCTCGTAGCCGGCCCAGCCGTCCCTGGCCAACATTGGCACCGAACGACGGCGCGTGGCAGCAGCCATTGTGCGGATTCAGAAAGCGGCCGGCCTGGTCGCCGACGCGTTCCATGTTCCCGACAGGTAGCAAGTGCGTGACAGTTCACGATGTTGCGCAAGACGGGTATTGACCTGTCGACGTTGGCTGCTGCTGCTTGCGCAGGGTCAGGCGATGGTTGATATCGGATCGCCAGGTAACGTCATTTCAGTCAGGCCAGCGAGTCGTGTTAGGATGGGAAGCTGGTTGGTTGGGTTTTGAGGTTGGTGGCAGTTCAGGTGGGCTCAGCAACGGGAGATGTGCGATGCGCGAGGCGGTACAAGTGGGGCTCTGTTGCCTGCTGATCTGCACTGGCTGCCGCCCCTCTGCCCCGGCGTCTGCCACGAGGGCTGGCGGTACCGTTGCGACTGGCGCCGATTCCGTTACTGCGCCTGCTGCCGAGCGCTCGGGCAACACCGAGCGCGTGGTTGCTGGGGTCGGTGTGGGCCAGCGGAGCCGTTCGCTGGACAACCGCTCGGGCCCGGTCGTCGAACCGCTCAAATCCCTGGTTGCGACCAAAGAACGGCTGGCTTTTGACGTGCAGTTGAAGCACGCCATGGATCTTTATCGGGCGACCCACGGCAGGCTTCCCCAATCGCATGATGCGTTCATGACGCAGATCGTCGCCTTCAACAAGATTAAACTGCCAGTGCTTCCCGAAGGTCACAACTACCTTTTCGATCCGCAACGTGGGGAGCTGATGGTGGAGCGACCGGTGCGCTAGTCCGACGCTCCTGGGCTGTACGCCGCGCAGCGCTATTGCAAATCACACCGATTCGCAATAGCGTCCTCCTGCCGGTCGTGGCGAGCGTGTTTTCAATAGCGTCCTTTGGCAACCACTTTCTGGAGTTGAGTGCCGCCCGCATTGGCAATTTTATGGGTTCCGGGTGGTTGGTCTCGTATTATCGGTCCCTGCCTGAATGGGCAGATGAGAGACATGATTATCAACGCACTGCGATACGGCCAACTGGGAAATCGGTTGCTGGTTTACGCGCACCTCATCGCCGCGGCGCGCGAGTATGGTGTCACGCTGCTGAATCCCGCAATGTGTGAGTACGCGCATCTCTTTCCGGCGATTGCAGATGATGTGTGGTGTCGTTATCCACCGGCAGGTGCAGTGCTGAAACGTCCCCCACTATTGACCCGTGTCTGTCTTACCCAGACGATCAGCCGGATCACCAAGTTGCTCTGGGCTGTGGGCTTGAAACGCTATCCTTGTGGCGTGCTGCGAATCAGGTATCCGGAGCAGTGTGATCTGATGGACGCGACGTTTGCCCGCTTGGCGCGCGCCAAGCCCCCACTGCTGGTTTCCGGCTGGGAGTTTCGCAGTGACTTGCTGCTGCAGAAGCATGCGGATCAGGTCAGGACGCACTTGCAGATTGATTCCTGCCGCCGCGCTGCGATTCATCGTTTGCTGACAACCAGTCGAGAGAGTTCGGATGTGGTTGTGGGCGTTCATATTCGACAGGGCGATTACGCGGAATGGGAAGCCGGCCGTTACTACTATTCGACACACGATTATTACCAGACGATGCGGAACATTGTGGAGCAGTTGCCCGGTCGGCGCGTGTCATTTCTGGTCTGCAGTGACTCGCACCCGGAACCAACGGAATTCAGTGATTTGCAGGTGCACTGGGGTTCCGGTCACATCGTTGAAGATCTTTATGGACTTGCGGAAACGGATCTCGTGGTTGGACCTCCCAGCACCTACTCTGGGTGGGCTGCGTTTTACGGTCAGAAACCGCTGGCGATCTTGCAGAAGCCAGGGGACGTCGTTGATGTGGGTTTGTTGAACTGCTGAGGGGGCACTCGGCCGGTTGCGATGCCCACGCGAGCCAAACAAGGTCAGCCCCGGTGACCGGGTGGAGGCCTTCCCTCGTGAGTCGGGACACGAAGTGGCCCAGAATTCGGTGGACCAGAAACCCTCGAGGCGGGCAACGCGGGCAGGTTACACTATAGGCAGGCGGTTTCTGCCGCGCGACATTGAGTGATGACCACGGTGTTTTGCACTGCCGCGCTGATCGGGCCACTGGCATGGGCTGGTGTTCCTGCCAGAATGCCCGCGATATCCAGCATCCGAAAACTGGCTGGCTGGTGGGTAACGCTCTGGGCGGACCAGGCACACAGTGTTGACCAGCTGGGTGGAATCACGGAAGTTGGTTGACTGACGTATACATCGATCACACCTGCCAGGAACGAGCACGCGATGCCACGATCAACCGTGATACTGTTGACCGCCCTGATGGGACTCTGTAGGTGCCCTGCTGGTTCCCGTGCGGAACCTCTCAAGGTGTATATTCTGGCTGGCCAGTCCAATATGCAGGGACATGCTCACATCCGGACGTTCGACCACATTGGAATGGATCCTCGAACGGCGCCACTGCTTCGGGCGATGCGCGACGAAAATGGCAGACCGCGCGTTTGTGACAACGTCTGGATTTCCTCGCTCGGCAGCGCCGCCGAAGTCAGGCAGGGGAAGTTGACCGCCGGCTATGGCGCGGCGGGCCGTGGACTCAAGATCGGACCTGAGTTGACCTTTGGGATCTACATGCAAAAGCGTGTCGATCAACCGATCCTGATTATCAAGACGGCTTGGGGTGGCAAGTCGTTGCATACCGATTTTCGTCCGCCCAGTGCCGGCCCCTACCAGTTCAACGCGCAGCAGTTGAAACGGTTCCAGGAGCGGGGCCAGGATCTGGCCCAGGTCAAGGAGCAACGGGCCAGGCAGACCGGGCACTATTACCGCCTGATGATTGAGCATATCCGTGCGGTGCTGAAGGCTATCGAACAGGTCTACCCGGGTTACGATGGAGCGCAAGGTTACGAACTAGCGGGCATGGTCTGGTTCCAGGGGTGGAACGATATGGTCGACCGCGGCACCTACCCCAACCGTGGTCGGCCGGGTGGCTACGCCCAATACACCGAAGTACTGGCGCATTTCATTCGTGATGTGCGCAAGGACCTGGCGGCATCCAGTATGCCCTTTGTCATCGGCGTTATGGGTGTCGGTGGTCCTATTGAGCAATACGGCCCCGCTGAGCAACGCTACCGGGGGATCCATGGGGGATTTCGCCAGGCGATGGCCGCACCGGCCAGCATGCCGGAATTCAAAGGTAACGTGACTGCCGTGCTGACCGAGAACTACTGGGATCCTGAACTCAAGGAGCTGGCGGCGAAATGGGAGGAGATTCGGGCGCAGAG
Source organism: Planctomycetaceae bacterium (assembly GCA_002724245.1). GTDB lineage: Bacteria > Planctomycetota > Planctomycetia > Pirellulales > Pirellulaceae > UBA9264. The sequence goes on along the minus strand of PBOG01000012.1, from coordinate 26,521 downwards.
CCGAAAATTGAACCGGGACAAAAATCTGACCAAAGCGCAGCGGAAAGTGGCTCTGGACCAGTTTACCGCGGAAACAATGACGCCCCGCGAACTCGAGATCTACCGCGCAGGGACATCCAACGCCGCCTACCATTACCTGGGTTCTGCCAAGATGATGGCCCAGATCGGTAAGGCGTTTGCCGAGGCGCTAGTCGCCACCACGAAAACCGTCAATCAATGAAAACGATCAACGTCTGCAGGTGCACTTTAGAGAGATCGCTGTCAGGGCTATCCACCAGACCATGATATGGCAGCGGCGGGTTGAATCGTCTCGTTTTGGGAAACCACGGTGCCGGTAAGGCACCTGATCGCGATGGAGTTTCTGGTGCTGACTCGACGCATTTCCAGTGACATGCTGCTGATCATCTGGGTGACTTTCGCAATCGCCGACAGCGTGTCTGCCGAACGCCCGACGCCGGTACAGCTGGAATTTTTCGAGGCGCGTATTCGACCGGTGCTGGTTGAGCAGTGTTATCGTTGCCACAACTCCTCGGGGCGCGCGGAAGGTGGGTTGGCCGTTGATCGGCGTGACGCGTTACTGCAGGGCGGGGATGGTGGTGTGATTGTCATTCCGGGCCAGCCGGCTACGAGTCGCTTATTGGCCATCCTGCGGCATGAGATTGACGGCCTGAAGATGCCCCTGGAAGCCGGCAAGCTCGATCGGAAAGTGGTCGCCGATTTCGAACAATGGATTGTCATGGGGGCTCCGGATCCGCGCGATCATGCGCCTTCGGCGTCCGAACTGGCGGCTGCGACTGCCTGGGACACGATATTTCAGAAGCGGAAGCAATGGTGGAGTTTTCAACCCGTCGTAAAGCCGGCCATCCCGGAAGTGCAAAATCCAACCTGGTCACCGCATCCGGTCGATCGGTTTCTGCTGGCGGCCATGGAGCAGCGCGGCTTGACTCCAGCAGCACCGGCGGATCGCCGTGCGGTGTTGCGTCGCCTCACTTACGTGTTGACCGGACTGCCTCCGAGCCCCGCTGCGGTTGATGCGTTCTTGGCGGACAAATCATCCGCCGCCTATCTGACGGTCGTCGGTCGGTTGTTGGATTCCCCCAGGTTTGGTGAACGCTTTGCACGGCACTGGATGGATCTGGTGCGTTATTGCGAGTCACATGGGAGCCAAGGCGATCCCGTGCTGCACAACGCGTATCGATATCGTGACTATTTGATTCGCGCATTTAACGCCGATTTGCCGTACGACCAACTGGTACGTGAACATCTGGCTGGCGATCTATTGGCGACACCCCGCTGGAATATCGAGGAGCAGTTTTGTGAATCCGCCATCGGGCCCGCCCATTTACGGATGGTCGAGTTGGGTTATTTACCGAAGGATGCACTCGAAGATCAGGTCAAAGTGGTGGATAACCAGATTGACGTCTATGCGAAAGCGTTTCTGGGTCTGACCGTTTCGTGTGCACGTTGTCACAACCACAAGTTTGACCCGATCAGTCAGGAAGACTTTTACGCACTGTATGGAATCTTTGTGAGTTGTCGTCCGGGGCAGATCGTGATCGATACTCCGGATTTACGCGCCAAGAACCGGGCGGAAATGACGAGACTCAAACAGACGATTCGCGAAGGACTGGCGAAAGCCTGGCTGGAGTCGACGGCAACCATTGGGTCTCATTTGTCAGAGGGGATGCGATATGCCGTCGAGGAGATGCGGCGTGCGGCAGAGGTTGAGAATTTAGAGTCTCGCTTCGCGCATAACCAGAACAGACTGACCGCCATCGAATCACCGGCCCGCGCCGTAGCTCTGCAACGGCGAGACGGTGCGGGACGCGACATCGGTAGTGGATCACTACCGGTTCCCTATGCCAGATGGAGTTTCGATCGCGACGGGCGCGACAGCGTCGGTACGCACCACGGCCAATTACTGGATGGTGCTGTGGTTCGTAACGGACGATTGATTCTTGACGGCATCGCTGCCAGTATGCGGACGGGCCCACTGGACCGTGACCTCAAGGAGAAGACCTTGGAAGCCTGGGTCGCGCTTTCACAACTCAATCAGGGCGGCGTCGGTGTCGTGGGGATCGATACGCCCAACGGCCAATTTTTTGATTCGATTGTCTACGGGGAAATCAATCCCCGGCATTGGATGGCAGGTAGTGAGGGCTACCGTCGTACACAGGATCCGGGTGGTCCAGAAGAGACGGCGCAGCCCGATGAGTTGATTCATGTGGTTATTGTGTACGCCAAGGACAACTCGATTACCGTGTACCGTAACGGCGAACGTTACGGTACGACCTACCAGAAGGGAGCGTTGCGTCCGTTCTTGAAAGGCCAAGCGCGGTTCCTGTTTGGCTATCGCTTAACGGGCGCCAAGCCGCCGCTTGCCGGCGAGGTGGAGGAGGCCCGCGTCTATACGCGAGCACTTACGCCGGATCAGGTGGTTGCTTCGTACCGAGGCGGTCCAGACCGGATTTCGGCCGCAGAAATTGCCGCAGTGCTTGATGCCAAACAGCGCGCAGTCTTCTTGACGTTGCGCGCTGAAGAAAATCATTTGCGCGAACAGCTAAAGGCCCTCGGACCGCCGACCGAGGATCCCTGGGCCGTGGCATTTAGTGACGCGCGCACCAACACAGCGAGCCCTTTGCATCTCTGGTCGGTGTTGCTGAGCGAGGGTCCTCCTGAATCGGTCGCCGACTGGCGCATGCAATGGAACAAGTTGTCACGGTTCTGGAGCGAGGAACTGGAAGCGCGGCGTGCTTTTAACCGATCGCAATTCAAACCCTTGTGGGATTTGCGATCGGCACAGAATCGCGAATGGTTTCGTTTTGGACCGGGGTTGGCTGATGCAGAAGTACTCGAACCGCGGAACGGTGCATTCAGCCTTGAGCCGGAGGGCGATGACATCCTGCAAGGCATACAGCAGGCAGGAATATTTTCGCATGACATCAGCAGTCGCCACACCAGTGTGCTCACTTCCCCGCGGTTTGTTATTGAGAGCAATGCTATCTATGCACGAGCGCTGGGGCAGAACAGCCAGGTGCGGGTCATGATCGAAAATTACCCGGATCCCTTCGGAGGCGGTGGCACGATCGTTCCTGGAACACGACTGAAAACCGATGAATTCGAGTGGTTTCGTTTCGACACGACGTTTCGCAAAGGGGCACATGCCTATCTTGAGTTCACCAATAATGCGCGCGGGCGAGCGTTTTTCGGTGGGGAGCAGTTTCTCACCAGTAATCACGGCCAAATGCCGCGTGAGACGGTCGTGCCGATTGCGGATTTGCTCCAGGCAGAGGCGCCCACATCGCCAGATGCGTTAGCAGCCCACTATACAGCCCGTTTGCGGTTGGCCATTGAGGCCTGGCGAACGGAGGCCGGCAGTGAAGAAGAAACCGCTTTGCTTGATTTCTTCTTGCGCCGTGATTTGTTACCGACCAGGGTTACTGATTTGCCGCAGTTGCGCGAGACGGTCGAGCGGTATCGGCAACTCGAGCACGAAATTCCTGTGCCCCGGCAGGTGCCCGGTGTCCTGGAGACAAGAGGGTTCGATCAGCCACTGTTCGAGCGTGGGCACCACAGGCGTCCTCAAGGAAAGGTGCCTCGTCGAGGATTGTCCGTGTTTGGGAGCGATCCGTTGCAGACGAGTGCGAGTGGACGGTTGGAGTTGGCGGAGCAAACGGCGTCGGCCACGAACCCGCTCACGGCGCGCGTGATGGTGAATCGTCTGTGGCAGTACGTGTTTGGTCGAGGAATTGTTGGCACGGTTGACAACTTTGGTCATCTGGGTGAACTGCCGACGCATCCGGAGTTATTGGATTACCTCGCGGCCCGTTTTGTCGAACAGGGTTGGTCCGTGAAAGAGATGCTGAAATACCTGGTGACTTCGCGCGCGTTTCAGCAATCAGCGCTACCCAGCGAACTGGCCATGCGCACCGATCCGACCAATACGTTTCTGTCACATGTATCTGTGCGAAGACTCGATGCCGATGCGATCCGTGATGGTTTACTGGCGACGACAGGACAGCTTGATCTGAAGATGTTTGGTCCGGGGGTCCATGTCTACTACACGGACAAGACAGACGGTGGCGGGCCGAAGGGACCGCTCGATGGAAACGGGCGTCGGAGTGTTTATCTGCGGGTCCGACGCAATACACATAGCCGTTTTCTCGAGACATTCGACGCGCCCAAGCCTGCCACGACGCGCGGCACACGCGATGTCACAAATGTGCCGGCGCAAGCGCTGACGATGCTTAACGATCCTTTCGTGATTGAGCAGGCCAAGAAATGGGCCGTCGCCTTGATCGCGGACGGCGCCGCGACCGAACAGCGCGTCCGACACATGTTCCAGGCCGCTCTCAGTCGCGAACCAACCACCGTTGAATTGTCGCTGGCACTTGAATACCTGACCGAACTGGCCACGGAACACGGTGTCGCTACCAACGACATTCCAGGCAATACTCTTGTCTGGCAGGATTTGGCGCAGTCGCTCTTTTGTCTCAAGGAATTTATCTATGTCCGCTAAGAAGTCAGACGACATCGCTATGGCGACGCGCCGCAATATGCTCGCGCATAGCTCTGTCGGATTCGGTCTGACGGCACTGACGGGATTCTTGTCAACGCATCGTGCTGGCCTGATTGCGGCTGAGAAAGCTAATCCGATTCATCCGAGCCGCACGCAGCCCCAGCGTGCGAAGCGTGTCATCTTCTGTTTTATGTCGGGTGGAGTGTCGGCGATCGATACGTTTGATCCCAAGCCGCGTGTGACGCTGGATCACGGCAAGTCGACACCCGCATTGGGAAGGCCCGGCGTATTTTCTGCGCAGGGGAAACTAATGGCCAGCCCGTGGAAGTTTCGCCGGCGCGGTGCGAGTGGGCTGCCGGTCAGCGATCTGTTCCCGCACATTGGTTCGTGCGCTGACGATCTGGGTGTCATTCGCTCGATGACGAGCACGGCCAGCGAGCATGCACAGGCGAATTATTTTGTGCATACGGGATTTTCGTTGGCGGGACATCCAAGTGCGGGCGCGTGGACCACGTATGGGCTCGGCAGTGAGTGTCAGGACATGCCCGGTTTTGTGGTGCTCGCCAGTGGTGGACCGCCACTGGGAGGTGTGAACATTTACGGCAGTGGGTATCTTCCAGGCCGTTATCAGGCGTCGTTGATTGATCCCTCCCAGGCGGAACCACTAGCGAATGTTGTGCCGCGCGAAACCAGTCGCCGGCAACGCCTCCGGATGCGCTTTGTAGAGCAACTTGATCGTCAACAGCTGCGGACAATGCGCGGTGAAGAACAAATCGAGTCGGCGATTCGAAATTATGAGATCGCCTACCGGATGCAATCCGCGGTACCCGAGTTCTTGGATATCAGCGACGAATCCAAGGCAACTCGTTCGCTCTACGGGCTTGATTCCCCGGTTAAGGAAACGGCCGAGTACGGACGCCAGTGTCTGTTGGCTCGCCGGCTGGCAGAGCGGGGTGTGCGTTTCATTGAGCTGACCTGTTTGCCCCGTCCAGGTGAGCTCGGCCAGAGTGGCAACCCCTGGGACCAGCACCGCAAGCTGAAACGTGGTCATACCGATATGGCTCAGCAAGTCGATCAACCGATTGCCGGACTGATCCGTGACCTCAAGCAACGTGGCCTGTTCGATGAAACGCTCATTGTCTGGGCTGGCGAGTTCGGCCGGACACCGTACGCAGAAGGTCCCGATGGTCGTGACCACAATCCCTACGGCTTTAGTGTGTGGCTGGCGGGTGGCGGTATCAAAGGTGGGACGACATATGGGGCTACCGATGAGATCGGTTTGCATGCTGTGGAAAATAGATCGACCGTCTATGACCTTTGGGCTACTGTCCTGCATCAACTGGGCGTGGATCATGAAGCCCTCACGTATCGCTCTGGCGGCCGGGATTTCCGGCTGACTGATGTACACGGTCGTGTCCTGCATGGCATTCTTGCCTGACGGCCATCTGCCGAGACTCCTGCCCAGGGGCGGTGTCGAAGTGATCGAGTGGCGTAAAGTGGTCACTTGGTAACTTGTGGGCTGCGGTATACTGCTGGGATTGGAAACCAACCAGCGGACGGCCACCGGAAAGTGCCGCCTCTCGTTGGTTACCAGAGGTGCCAGTCGCAGTCCCTGATCGGTGGCATGGNTACCAGCGGGTTGGCAGGTGACGGTGATTTGTCATGGAACAGGTAAAAGATGAGGTCCTGTTACGATGTGGGTCAGAACCATGCACTGGATAGTCGTGACCGCGAGCATGTTTGCGTTCCTGAGCGCAGCGCTGGCCGAGGATGTGATCGACATCGGCTCGCGGCTTGANCCATTGATCGATGCGCATCTGCTTGCCAGGAAAACCGGGGCTTTGAGACTGCGGCTTCACCGTCCAGTTCGACAAGCAGACGGGATTACCCTGGACAAGCCCTGGGAGGGAAACAACAGTGCCTACGCGACGGTGTTGAAACACCAGGACCAGTTCTTTTTCTATTACCGTGGCACCGCGCTGGTCCTGGATGGCAAAGTGCGGCACGAACATCTGGCCACGACCTGCGTGATGACGAGTCGTGACGGAGTGCAATGGAAACGCCCGGATCTCGGCTTCGTGCAGCGCGATGGCTGGGAAAAGAACAATATCATTCTGACATTTGACCCGGACTGCAAAATTGATTTCTCACAAGGCCAGACACTCAAGGACGGGTACGATCTCCTCAGCGGGAAAAGAGTTCCCTTTACGGGGGCCTCGCACAACTTCACCCCGCTGATTGACACGAATCCCCAGTGCAAGCCGCAGGAGAAATTCAAAGCCTTGGGTGGGCACGATTATCGCACGCTCTACGCGTTTACCTCTCCAGATGGTTTGCACTGGACGTTGATGCAACCGGATCCCGTGATTGTGGACGGGATGATGGACTCGCAGAATCTCGCTTTCTGGGATCCCATTCAANAAAAGTACTTTGCGTATTACCGGGACTTCAAGAACAAGAAGGGCGACACACGTAAATACGCGAAACACGAGTTNTCCCTGCGTGACCGCGATGTACGTGTGGCGACTTCCACCGATTTTGTCAATTGGACGAAAGGGGAATGGGTTGACTGGCGTCCCGATCGGGTGACACAACTCTACACAACGCAAACACAGTTGTATCCAGGCGCGGAGCATCTGCGGATTGGGTTTCCNCTTCGCTACGTTCCCGGTCGCGGCCGCTTTTCCCAGCTGAATGAACGCATTGCAGCGTCCTCAACGTATTACGCGTCGGTCTATACGGATACCGGTTTCACCAGCAGTCGCGATGGCCACCGATTCCACATCTGGCCGGAGGCACTGCTGCGGCCAGGAGCGACAAGTGAACAGTGGTTCTACGGATTTGGTAGTACGGCGCTCAACCTTTTCGAGTCACGCTCGCACCTGCCAGGTGGTGGGATGGAATGGTCGTTCTACGTGCAGGATCACGGCGCCTGGTTTGGGCAGGGCGTCACCTACCAACGCTACACCCTGCGCCAGGATGGTTTTGTTTCGGCATCGGCCTCGCTTNCTGGCGGTTCCTTTACCACCAGGCCCCTACGATTTTCCGGGGACCACCTGCTGTTGAATTACTCCACATCGGCAGTCGGCGCGATCCGCGTCGAGGTGCAGGAAACGACCGGAAAACCGATTCCCGGTTTTTCCCTGGACGATTGCGCTGAACTGTTTGGNAATTCCTTGAAACGTGCGGTGATCTGGAAGCAGGGTGCGGACCTCAGTGCGATCGCTGGCAAGCCGATTCGCTTGCGTTTTGAACTCAAGGACGCGGATCTCTTTTCACTGCGATTTGCGGCGCGTCGCTGAGTTGCTCAGCATAAGCGGCAGACCCTTTCGCCNACCCTGGCGGCGTGCGTGCGTGCGCTGATTCTCCTATGGTGATGCAGGCGGCGAGTCGCATCTGGCGCTGGATACCTGCGTTTGTTGGATCGCGGTTGATGGAATCGCGTGGGATAACTACCCTCTGATTTCACAGAGCCAGTAGTAGCAACAGAACCGACGGAGTTGGTGCGGATACGATATGACGGGCCATGGACTCCTCGTACAAAAGAAACCCGAATCAAAGTTCGAGCACCTGGTCTCCGCCTGGACACATGCCGGTGTGCGACGCAACCTCACACGGGCCAAGTGCGTTCTCACACGCCGCCCAACCTCAGGCACGTATCTGCTGTGTCGGCCGCGAGGAGGCCTTAACGATACACTTTGTCGAATTGCAAAATGTATCCGTTATGCAACGCAGCACCAGCGCAAGCTGATCATTGACACCGAAAGATCGGGACTGAGAGCTTGTTTTTCAGAGTATTTTTGTCTGGCTGAACCCAGTTCTGCGATTGTGTTGCAGCTGGACCAGCAGATGCGTCAGACCCTGGCCGGGATGGAGACAGTTTATCCTCCGTGCCTGGAAAAACGTGGCCTGGATTATGAAGCAACGTTTTTGCAGTCCAAACAGCGCGTTGTGTTGGAAAGTACTGACTTGCCGCTTGCTTTTAACTTCAGGTCCAAATACGACAGTCGGCTGCTCGTTTACGAGCAAAGTGGTGGCGGCCGGGCATCGCTCCGTGCTTTGCCCTATTTGCGGTTCCAGCCGCGCATCACGCATGCCATCCAGACACGCCTGGCAGCACTGCCAGATAGCTACGTCGCTGTCCATGTTAGACACACGGATATGCGGTTAGATTACCGTGCCATGTTCACTGCAATGCGGGCGCTGGTAGAGGGTCAAGATCTGGTGGTGTGTACTGATTCCCTGGAAGTACTCGAATACGCGGAGAGTTATTTTCCGAACACGCGTGTGTTTTGTTTAGCACAACTGGATCCAGGAAATTTACCCTTGCATGATCGCCCTGGATTCACCAGTCGGGAAAGCAACATTGATTCACTGACCGATCTGGTGGCACTGGCAAGTGCCGAGGTGCTGGTCACCGGCTGCAACTGGCGCAAGCGGCATTACTCAGGGTTCTCGTACCTTGCAGCTTCCCTGCACCGTCGGCCGGGCTTACTCCAGTCCCTGTTGTTGACGTGAACTGAAATGATGTCAATGGAATGATGTGGCGGAGCGACGAGCGCTCCCGCTGTGGACTGAATTGTGTTACGTTGCCACGGGCACGTCGACATTTCCCCAGGTAGGGCCATGCAACAATTACTCTTCTGCCTGCTGCTCCTGGTGACGGTGGTATCCGGTACGACTGCTGCCGGAAAACGAACTGCAACAGACCCGCAACGCCGAGGTGCAAGCCGTGACGCTGCGGCGACACCTGCTGGTCCCGTGTCGCGGCGGCCCAACATCTTGTTTTGTATCTCCGATGATCAGAGTTACGCGCACGCCGGTGCCAACGGTGAAATGCAGGTCAAGACGCCCGCGTTTGATCGCATCGCTCGCGAGGGAATTCGTTTTAGTAGGGCGTTTTGCGATGCGCCCACCTGTGGACCTTCCCGGAGTGCCATCTTGACCGGCCAGCCGATCTGGCGATTGGAGGAAGCGGGAAATATTCACAGTACCTTGCCTGCCAGGTTTGCGACCTATACCGAGTGCCTGCAGGCTGCGGGTTACAACGTCGGTTTTACCGGCAAGGGCTGGAGTCCAGGACGACTTCAGCCGGGCGGGCGCACACGGAATCCGGCCGGCAAAGAATTTAATCGTAGAAGATTGCAGCCAGAATTCCGGAGCATGGCGAACAAGGACTACGCGGGTAACTTTGATGACTTCCTGGCGCAAGTTCCAGCCGATGCCCCGTTTTGTTTTTGGCTGGGAACGCATGAACCGCATCGCGGATACGACCAGGGTGCGGGGCGCCGGACAGGAAAAGATCCTGCCAGGGTCACTGTGCCGCCGATCTTTCCCGACCATGAGCGTGTCAGAAATGACATGCTCGATTATTTCGTGGAAATCGAGCATTTCGACAAGATGGTTGCCCGCGCCATCCGCTCTCTGGAAAAAGCCGGGCAACTGGAGCACACGATTGTCGTGGTAACCAGTGACCACGGCATGCCTTTCCCGCGCGCCAAAGCCAGCCTCTACGATGCGGGGACACATGTGCCGTTGGCGATTCGTTGGCCTGCAGGGATTACCGCTCCCGGACGCGTCTATGGTGGACTAGTCAACCTCAGCGCGCTGGCGCCGACCTTTTTGGACGTCGCCGGTGTCGAGATACCGGAAATGATGACCGCTGGCAGTCTGGTGGACGTCTTCGCCAACCAGTCGACCGTAAAACGCCGTCGTGCGTATATTGCCATGGAACGGCATGACGGTTGCCGCCAGGGGGGCAAAGGTTACCCCTGTCGCGCGGTGCGCACACGCGATTATCTCTACATCAAGAATTACGCACCCGATCGTTGGCCTGCGGGCCACCCGGATCGTGCGTTTTGCGCTCGGGATATTCCTTTTGGCGAAGTCGACTCTTCACCGACCAAACAATTGTTGATGGAGAATAAGGACCAGCGTGACTTTCGGCGGTTTTACGACCTGGCGTTTGCCAAGCGTCCTGCCGAGGAACTCTATGCTCTTGAGCAAGACCCTGGCCAGCTAGTGAACTTGGCTGGGAATCGTCAGTTTGAGCGGGTTCACCAGCAGCTGGCGGCGCAACTCCAGAAATACCTCGTCCAGACCAGAGATCCGCGGGCCCTCGGCCAGGATGCGCCCTGGGACTACTATCCCTACTACGGTCTGCGACGGAATCCGGACTGGCGGGTAGACCGCAAGCCGTCGCCTTGAGATGGCACAGTGATTGAGTACGGCGAGATTGAGTACGGCGATCGACACCCTGTCACTTCCATCGGTGAGTTGCCTGGGAAATTGGCGTTGTCACCTGTGGGTACCGCGGGCTCATTCCTGCGCCCGTCCGTGGTGCGTGATTACCCGAGCAGCTCGTAGATCGGATCGGCGTGGTAGATCTGATGCGGACGATCGACGTCGTCCTTCCAGACCGCGGTCTGCGGGATGCCCAAGGCATGGTAGAGCGTGGCCGCCATGTTTTCTGGCGTCTTGGGATCGGCAGCTGGATAACCGCCAATCGCGTCTGATGCGCCTACCACCGTTCCGCCACGAATACCGCCGCCGGCGAAGAACACACTTTGTACAGCGCCCCAGTGTCCGCGTCCCGGAGCCGGGAACGACTCGGCGCTGTGTTCCAGCTTGGGTGTACGCCCGAATTCTCCAGCCATCACGATCATTGTGCTTTCGAACAGGCCACTCGATTTCAAATCGTCTAACAGGGCGCTCAAGGCTCGGTCTGTCGGTGGGAAGAGCCGTTCTTTGAAGCGGAAAAACGAATTCCCATGGGTGTCCCACGTTTCGTTGTTGCCCAGGTTGACTTGGATCAGGGGGACGCCGGCGGCTGCGAGTCGATACGCCATCAGCATGGACCAACCGAAACTATTCGCTCCGTAACGTTCCTGAATCCGCGGCGCGGCATTTGTCACGTCGAAAGCGTCACGGACGCGGGGATTGGCCAGCATCGAAATCGCATTCTGACGCTCGCGGTCATATGACTGTACGCGGGCTGCTTCTTCCATCTGGCGCCGTTGATCGTCGAGCGTTGCCAACAGGCCCAACCGGCTCTGGAACCGGTCTCTTGTCAGCCCGGCCGCAAATTGCAGATTCGGTGCTTGATAAATCCGGTTATCTGCCTGTTCGGGTGGTTTCTTGGTGACATTGGGAAACGTGTACTGAGGATAGGCCCCGCGCCAGAACGGATCGCCGTAGGGTGAAGCTTCGATGAAGAACGGATCGCGACGCGATCCCATCTGGCCACCATAGGCACCCGGAATCACACCGCCAGACCAGTGAACCAGTCGCTCGGGCAGGACGATCGCAGGTGGGAGATTATTCCTGGGGACGGCAACGGCATCCCCGGCGACTGACATAATCGAAGGCCAATCCGTTGCCCGCGGCTGACGGTCTCCTTTGTATCCAGGTGGAGTTGTCGACCGCCCTGTCAGCATGAAGAAATGGCCGGTCGTGTGCGAGTTGGTCGGGTGTGTCAGTGAGCGCACGACGCCCCAGTCGTCACTGCGTTTGGCGAGTTCCGGGAGGTGCTCGCAGATTTGCATTCCTGGTGTGGCGGTGGAGATTGGCGTGAATTCGCCACGGACCCCATCCGGCGCTTGTGGCTTCAAATCAAAACTCTCGTGTTGCGATAGCCCACCGGACAGAAATATGTAAATACAGGTTTTTGCGCTACCAGCACCAGCGGCCAGCTGTTGTGTGTCGGCGGCCCGCAGCCCTTGGAGATGGTTGGTTCCCAGGCCGAGTAGGCCCAGCGCGCCGGCTTGTACGGCGGTACGCCGTGAAAGGACTGAGTGCTGCCAGGATGTAACGGATTGACGGTCCATAGAACTCTCCCGGATCTGAGTGGTTCAGCCAACAAGACCAGATTAGCAGATCCTCGCAGCGGTCGCCATATTTATGGGGCCTCGACCCCAGCCGCCAGCGGGCCGCGAATCACTGCGACCTCGCCGCCCATGTGAAGTGATAGCGGGCTTATTTCTGCGGTTGTTGCTGGACGCCTTCAATCGATTGCATCAACGCCCGGAGCGCCGCCACTTTCTGAGGAAACCTGGTGGCAAGATTGGTTTGTTCACCCAGGTCGGACTCCAAGTCGTAGAGTTCTTCGACCGGTGGCCGGTCATCTTCAATCGCGTAATTGTAGAAAAAAGGCTGGGCTTTGAGATATTTCCATTTTCCCTGCCGCACGCCGGCCCGGTCGAAATAAAAAGTGTCCCGGCCTGATTCACGTTGACCCAACAACAGTTCTGTTTGATCAATGCCATCCAGGCGACGATCTGACGGGATCTTGAAACCGCAGAGGGTGGCAAACGTCGGCAGCAAGTCAATGGTGGCGAATACCGCGTCGCTGATTCGTCCCGCAGGTACTTTACCGGGCCAGCGCACGATGCACGGCAGTCGATAACCCCCTTCATAGGGAGAACCTTTTCCGTTGCGCAGGGGTCCGGCTTGTCCCCAGAACACGGAGCCCTTGGGATGTCCCTGTTTGCGTGTTGTGTACTTCCGCTGGTTCCAGGGCCCGTTGTCACTGGTGTAGATCACCAGGGTGTTCTCGCGCAAGCCCAGTTCGTCGAGCGTGTCGAGCAGACGACCGGTCTCATAGTCGAACTCTTCGACGACATCTCCATACAGGCCACCAGCAGACTTGCCGCGAAAGCGATCCGAGGCATTGATAATGGTGTGCATCATCGTATGGGCGAGATACAGCAGAAATGGTTTGTCCGGGTCCCGTTTCTCTTGCAGATAGGAAATTGCCCGGTTCGTATAGAGGGTGATCAACTCGCCCATTTGCCTGCTGCTACCTGCCGGTTCTTGATTCTCATGGAACGTGACCTGTCCGCCGTCGTTCGCTCCGAGTGGACCAAAGTAATAATCAAAACCCTGGGCATTCGGCATCCGCTTGAGGATCGGTTTGCGATTGGAGACGTCCCATTTTCCGATACAGGCGGTCTGGTAGCCTGTTTGGCGCATCAACTCGGCGAACGTGACTTCTGTTGCCGGCATACTCCAGCCCTTGCTGCGCAACGGATATCGGCCCGTTAGCAATGCTGAGCGCGAGGGGCCGCAGACGGTTTGCGCATAGAAGGAGGTAAAGCGTGTGCCCGCTGCGGCCAGCTGGTCAAGTCGCGGTGTTTTATTCTGGGAATTGCCGTAACAGGCCAGATCCGCGTAGCCCTGATCATCGGTAAACAGGATCAGAATATTTGGCTGTTCAGCCGCGCTCACACCGGCAGATACCAGGAGCCAGGAGTGGAGACAAACAACCAGTGTTAACGTGGGGCCGCGTTTCAAGTCGTGGATCACAAAGTCAGTTCCTGTTGTGCAGTGGGTGGGCAAAGATTGCGCATTTGCCACCGCCGATACGGGGATTACCGGGACCAAATCCACCGTTCCGATGCGCGAATTCGGTGGACCAGATCATGGGTATGCCTTCCCTCGTGAAACAGACACAGGGGTATTTTGCAGCGAATGGTTTGAAGTCGCCACCTGGCCGGCCCCACGATGCGTTCATCAGGATGTTGCCGTTGGCCAACTGAATGCAATCCGGACCATGAAATTCACGGATGGCAGTGTGCTTGATGAACCGCCGATTTTTGATAACGAATTGCGCTCTGGAAAAAGGTACGGGTTGGCAGGCAGGCTTGAGGAGACGAAAAGGAAATCACGATCGGCGGGACGAGAATTTGAGCGACTCCACTAGCCTGCCGCCAGAGGGGCTGACGGCAACAGGCTGGATTCATCCAGCGGGTGATGCAATGTCCGCGTCGCATGTTGGAATAAATCTTTCGGGAGCACGCCAGGCCCGGTCGTTGTGTGGCGTTTCCATTCTATCTATTCTGTTGCGGGTCGCCATTAACTGCGTGGACGGATTAGATCGTTGCCTGGTTCTGTCGGATTCCATATTCGGCAGATCACAGCGCCACCACGGTTGCCTGATCAATAGACGGATGGGAGTGCTGCGTGACGCTCAAAGACCGCATTGTGGAGACCTCCTGGGGAGACCTGGGACTCGGGGAACGAATCCGTCACTTGGAAGTGGAGGGGTATGTTGTGCTACCCGGACTGTTGTCCGCGGAACTTGTTGCGGAACTACGGGGCGCGCTTTCAGGGATACCGACCTGCGGCGCGGATTACACCGACAAGAAACAAGTTCACAACGACATTCAATGGGCTGGTGGTGCAATTACCGACTTGATCGCCCACCCACCTGCGATCGAGTTCTTGAGCCAGCTATTTGGCGATTTGCCTATTTTGATGACGTACGATTATTCACGCAGCGAGGCGGGCTGTCCGGCCATCAATCTACATTGTGATGGACAGCCTTGGGGTACTGCGATCTTTGGCGCGGAACAAAGCTGCCCTAAACTGATCCGGGTCCTTTACTACCTGCAGGATCTGACACCGACTGGCGCTCCGTTCCGCGTGGTACCTCGTTCGCATCTCAGTTTTCACAACGATGCCAACCCCTACTTGCGCTATAAGGAGCATCCCGAGCAAGCGATGGTTACCTGCCGCGCGGGTGATGCGGTGTTGATTTCACACAACGTAGTACACGGTAATTACGCCAATCATGGTGACTACCCCCGGGAGCTGCTGGGGCTGGCTTATCGGCCTACCTGGGCGGGACCTTGCGAAACGGTTGACCCCTGGCCAGCAGAACAGCTCGCGGCGGTTCCACCGCCGGTCCGCGAAATCCTCCGCGATCGCAACACTCGGACTTGGATGTACGATGCGCCGAATGTGCCCCCGAATCTGGCCAGCGTTGCCCCGGGGATCAATCCCAGCCGCTGGGATCGTGTCGAATGAACCGATCGTTGCGTGGCACATCGTTGTCTGGCAGTTTGTCCATACTTTCGAACGCGTTTCCTCGTAGAATGGTGACATGTACGGATTTCATCTAACACGCAGTAGCCTGCTTGCGGCATTGTTGCCGTTCATTGTGTTGCTGGGCGCTGCCGAAGTCGCGGCGCGCACGCCACGCCGCGCCGTTGATTACCTGACGCAGATCAAGCCACTGCTGGCAAGCAAATGTTATGCCTGCCACGGCGCGCTAAAGCAGCGTTCAGGGTTGCGTCTGGAAACCCGCGCATTGATGCTGCGGGGTGGCGATAGTGGTCGTGTGGTCGTACCCGGGAGAGCCGTCGACAGCGAGTTGCTGGGACGGATTACAGCAACGGGTGAGGGACGCATGCCACCTGCGTCGGATGGCTTGCCGTTAACCAAAGATGAAGTGGCACTGATTCGCGAGTGGATTGACCAGGGAGCGCTGGCACCCGACGAGCCGATCCCGTCTGACCCCCGAGAGCATTGGGCATTTCAGCCGATTATCCGCCCGTCAGTCCCCACACATACAGGTGTGGGATGGTCCCGGAATCCCATCGATTCTTTTCTCGCGCGCCGCCACCAGGATCAGAAGCTCACTCCGCAGCCAGCCGCGGCGCGCCTACTCCTGTTCCGCCGTCTCTACATCGACTTGATTGGGATTCCGCCTTCTGCCCAGGAAAGCGCTGCATTGGCGACCGACGTGTCGGTGGATTGGTACGAGCGGGCCGTAGCAAGACTTCTCAATGACCCGCGCCACGGCGAACGATGGGCTCGGCACTGGATGGACATCTGGAGGTACAGTGATTGGTGGGGACTCGGTTCTCAGCTCCGCAATAGCCAGAAGCATATTTGGCACTGGCGCGACTGGATTATCGAGTCACTGAACGATGACACGCCGTATGACGAGATGGTGCGACTGATGCTGGCAGCGGACGAATCGCATCCGAACGACCTGGGCAAACTGCGAGCGACCGGATTCCTGGCCCGCAATTATTTTCTATTTAATCGGCCTCAGTGGATGGAAGAGACGGTCGAGCATGTCAGTAAGGGCTTGCTGGGATTAACGATCAATTGTGCCAAGTGCCACGACCACAAATACGATCCGATTGCGCAAACAGATTTCTATCGCATGCGGGCATTTTTTGAACCGTATCATGTCCGGCTCGATGTGGTTCCTGGGGAACTGAACGTGGCCAAAGACGGGATTCCACGTGTGTTTGACGGCCTACCGGACGATCCGACCTATGTCTACATTCGTGGCGATGAAAAGAACCCTGATAAATCACGGGTGGTTCCGCCAGGTGTGCCCCGGATGTTCGATTTGGAGATGTCGAAAATCAAACCGGTTGCCCTCCCAGCGGAGGCCTGGCAGCCGGGCAGACGACCTTGGGTGGCCGCGGCTTACACCGAGGCGGCTCGAACTTCTCTGGCAGCTGCCGAAGCAGATTTGAAAACTGCCAACCAGCAGTTGGCTCAGGCAAAGAAGCTGGCGGTGGCCGCGACCAGACGGAAAGCCGCTTCCCCGTCGTCCGGGCAGGTCGAGTCGGTCGTGGAGGAGACGTTCACTGCGCTCAACAAGAAACGTTGGCGGCTTTTTGGTGGCCAGTGGGTACATCAGGCAGGGCAGCTTGAGCAACAGCGGGATGGCGCAAAGCGATCCGTATTACGGTTGATTGCCCGACCACCCCGTGACTTTGAAGTGACATTGCGTTTTACGATTCGCGGTGGCCGTCGGTGGCGGAGTGTGGGCGTTGGGTTTGATGCGGCCCCGGGGGATCCGACTCGTGATACCGATCCTGACTACCATGAACAAAATGTCTATGTCAGCGGGCACCAGACGCGTCCGAAAATACACGCTGCTTACAACGATGGAGGTCAGTGGCATTATCCATCTGCGCCGGCAGTGCGCGAGCTACCGATTCCCTTGAATCGTGCACATACGTTACGTGTCCGAGTGCGTGGAACGTTGATTAATGTCGCCCTCAATGGTCAATCTGTGATTGCCTGCCGCACGCCGCTGGCCCGCCGAGACGGCATGCTGCAGTTGACGACGTTTGATGCGGTTACTGTTTTTCATGAAGTCCGTGTTGTACCACTTCCTCCGGAGCAACGACTGCGGCCCCCAACTGCTGCTGGTCCGCAGCCAGTGTTGGCCACCACAGATGTTGCCGCGGCGACTTCCTTGCAGCAGCTTGCCCAGGCGAAAGTGGTGCAGGCCCGCGCCCATTTGGCCAGCACCGAACGGCGGGCGGCGGCGCTGCAAGCGGATCCACAGGAACGGCAGGCCACGCATGCCGCGGCAGTTGAAGCTGAAAGAGTGGCCACTGTGGCCACAGCTCGACATACTGTGCTCGTTGCCAGAGGCGCAGTACTGAGCGCGACTGGCGACAAAAAGAAGGTTGCTGAAAAGGCGTTGCAGGCGGCGCAGAAGGCGTTGGCGAAGGCAGAGTCCACCGTTGGCGAGCAGATTCAACCAACAGACCCGTTGACACCTTTTGTAGGTGCGGTGTGGACACCGACTCGGTTTTTCCATTCGACCCGCGATGATCCTGCTGTCGACTTTCCGTCGCAGAGCACGGGTCGCCGCTCGGCGCTGGCCGGTTGGATTACCGACCGTCGCAACCCACTGGCGGCGCGGGTTGCGGTCAATCACATCTGGACGCGACATATGGGGCGACCGCTGGTGGCAACGGTGTTTGATTTTGGTCGTAAAGGGACCCCTCCGACGCATCCCCAATTGTTGGATTGGCTGGCTGCGGAGCTGATCGACCATCACTGGAGCATGAAACACTTGCACCAGCTGATCGTGACCTCGGCTGCCTACCGGATGAGCTCCTCTGCGGCTGGAGCGCAGGCGAATACTACGCGGGATCGTGATAACCGCTTCTGGTGGCGACGGATCCCCAGGCGGCTCGAATCACAAACGGTGCGTGACTCCATTCTGGCAATGGCAGGCACCCTGGATTTCGCGATCGGTGGACCGCCGGTAGCGCGTGCCCAGCAAGCTAAATCGCTGCGACGTAGTCTGTACTTCTTCCACTCGAATAACGAACGCAACACGTTTCTCACGACGTTCGACGAAGCGTCGGTCAAGGAGTGTTACCGCAGGGAAGAAAGTGTTGTTCCACAGCAGGCACTAGCCTTGACCAATAGTGGGCTTGTGCTGGACGCAGCACAGTTAATCGCGCAGCAACTTTCCGAGGATGGGAAGGATGAAGTGGAATTCATTCGCAACGCTTTCGCGACCCTCTTGGGAGTGACGGTGCAAGAATCCGAAATCACTGCGAGTCGCCGCGCACTGGACGAATGGAGCCGACTGGCTGGTGGCTCTTCCGCGCGGGCGCGGGCTCACTTCGTTTGGGCACTGATCAATCACAATGACTTTATTACTTTGCGTTAGACCGCTTGGGGATCGTGATGCACAATCGCCGTCATTTTCTTGCTGACATGGGTCTGGGGTGCGCGGGGTTGGCGCTTGCCGAGATGCTCCGGCGCGATGGCTTGAGTAACGATAACGCCTGGGTACCACCCGACGGTTCGCCGCATTTTGGGGCCCAGGCGAAGAGTGTGATTTGGCTGTTCATGAACGGTGGTGTGAGCCACATGGAAAGCTTTGATCCGAAGCCGATGCTCACGAAATACAGTGGCAAGACGATCTCAGAGACCCCGTTTGCCGCGGTCCAAGACCCGGGCAAGCTGGCCATTGAGCGACTGGTGGTACCCGATGGGAATGGCAACCAAAGAAACAAGCTCTATCCATTGCAGGTTGGTTTCAAGAAGCACGGCCAAAGTGGTATCGAAGTCAGCGATTGGTTTCCGCACATTGCGCACCATGTGGACAAATTAGCCATTGTGAGATCGA
Source organism: Planctomycetaceae bacterium (assembly GCA_002724245.1). Classification (GTDB taxonomy): domain Bacteria; phylum Planctomycetota; class Planctomycetia; order Pirellulales; family Pirellulaceae; genus UBA9264. Next base: position 7,316 of record PBOG01000012.1, on the reverse strand, counting down.
TGTGGACGACAGACAGCAATCACGGCGCGCAGACACAATTTCACTCTGGCCGCCACCAGAACGACGGAGACTTTCCGACGCTCGGCGCGTGGATCCACTACGGGTTAGGATCGCTGAATGACAATCTACCGCAGTTTGTGTCGATCGGACCGCGTGAATACTGGAACAAACGTGACGGCCACTATCTGGGGCCGGCTCACGATGCCGTTCCGCTGCGCATTGACCCGCAGAACCCGCTCGATTTTAGTCGGCCCGAACGCCCATTTTCGGCAGATGAACAAAAGATCGGTAAACAGTTGATTCAACAGCTCAATGCTTTGCGCGCTGTTGAGTATCCGGGTGACGCTGCCTTGACGGCACGCATTGCGGCGTACGAACTGGCGTTCCGTATGCAGCGTTCGGTGCCTGAAGTTGTTGATTTTTCCACCGAGACTGCGGAAACTCAAAGCCTGTACGGGATCGACCAATCGCACTGCAAAGACTTTGGCATGCAGTTATTGGCGGCGCGGCGTCTGGTGGAGCGCGGAGTGCGGTTTATTCAAATCCAGCATGGCGCAGGTGGGGCCGGTCGCTGGGACGCCCACGGGGGATTGCGGAAGAATCACACGAACAACGCTTTGGCCGTCGATCAGCCTATTGCCGGCTTGCTGCATGATCTCGATCGGCGCGGCATGCTGGACGAAACACTGGTGTTGTTTGCCACTGAGTTTGGGCGCACACCTGGTTCGCAGGGCGCCGACGGACGAGACCATCATATCTTTGGCTTTACGGTGTGGTTGGCTGGTGGTGGGCTCAAGCGGGGTGTCGTGCACGGTGCGACCGATGAAATCGGCTTTCATGCCGTGGAGCAGCGCCACTACGTGACCGATATCCACGCCACCATTCTCCGCCAATTGGGTCTCGACTCCCGTCGGCTGGAGATTCCCGGTCGCAAGCGGTTAGAGATTGACCACGGCCATCCCATTACCGAGATCATTGCGTAAACAACCCTGGCCGGATACGCATTGAGATTGGCCCGTCCTGGTACCGCTCGTCGGATACCTTGATGTCTCCGCTGTCTGGGAGCTGGTCAACTTTTTCGTTGGTGATTCAAACCGCGATACAGTACAAGGAGGACTTCTCCTGGGGCTGTCTGGGAGAACAGATCGAGGGCCGCGTCGTCGTGGCGAAACGCTCACTGTGAGGAAAGGATGATCCTATGCGAAACGTCATCGTGACCTTATTGGTCTTGGTCGGGTCCGCTGTGGCCGGGCGGCTGCCAGCTGACGCAGAAGAGGTTGCCACGCGTGGATTTTCCTATGCCGGTTTTCAGCCATCGGAACACCCCTTTCAGCCGCCCGGCCAGCAGTACTGGGTGGCGGCCACGGGTGATGATACCAGTGCAGGGACCGCAGAACGGCCGTGGAAGACGCTGACGCATGCTGCCCAGACGATTCAAGGTGGTGATGTCGTGACGATCTTGCCTGGGTTTTATGTGTTCGACGGTCGGTTTGGACCTGCAGGTCCCAATCCGGACAAAAAGACCGTCTTTCGAGCAGCGGACATCTCGTTTCGCAGTGGCCGCGTGGTGATTTCGGCGGATGAGAAATTTACCAGTCCCACCTGGTCGTTGGCTGATAATGTGAGCATTCAAGGATTGTGGATCGGGGGTGACTACGCGAATGCGCACCGGCAAGGTGGGGGCAGCTACAGTTCGCGCCACAGCGAAATCGTTGGCTGTACGTTCTTTAACTCGGGCGGATTTGCCGGCGGGCCGGCGTACAACTGGTTGTTCCAGAACAACAGGATGGTGCATCAGGGGAAGGGAACACACGGACATAGCATGTACATGGCAGGTGGCATACGCCATGACCTGCCTTGGAACAGTCGCAACCTGCGTGTACTGGGCAACACGATCATTGCCGGTGAGGGCTATGCATTCCACTGCTGGCATTCACCTGTCAGTGCGACGATTGCTGGTAATTTTTGTTCGGGAAATTACTGGAGCATCGTATTGCAGGGCCCTAATCACTCCTGTCACCACAACGTGTTCTGGAAACCACGCGGCAATGTGGGAGGTGCGGACACGGAGGTCGTCGGTTTTAACGGCTGGTTACCAGCCCGGCTGCGGCGGTTCGATCATCTGATTTTTGGTTCCCCACATCCGGTTTGGCAGCGCAACATGCCGCCCATCCGCGCGCGACAACCGATCAAGCGTATTTACCTGCTCTATGACGCCAGAATTCAGGGTGTCCCCGACGATCAGCATTTCCTGCTCAGTGGCCAGCCGTGGACTGGGAAGCTCCAGCTTCCCACGAGCCGTGCGGAGGCCGCCGCTGTGCCGGCCGCGCTAGAGGTCGTCAGGCAACCTGACTTCTTTCCCCGCAGCGGCGAGGAAATTGATCATGCGATTGAGAAAATCAGCAACTACTTTCGAGAAACCAATCCCCGGCAGATCAGCCACGACCAGTCCGGGCTTCTCGAAAAGCTGTTCGAGGTTCTGGAAATTCAGTATCACACCACATCTGCAGATTACGCCTGTTTTCCACCGATGGCACAGGACAAGGACGACGGGACCTACGGAAAACATTGAGCGGTCTGCTGGGCAAGCACAGATCCTGGGCACTGTTCTCGTCCCAGCGGCCAGCGAGTGACGCGCAAGTACCGAGCATCCTGCGAACTCCAGCAGGCGATACCCGCTGCGGCGCGATTGTTCATCAGGGTTGTCCAGCCGGTCGATTGTCCCTTCGTTCCTGGACGGATGCGGTGCGGCATTACATTGATTTGTGCGGGGAATGAGCGACAATCAGCATGGCACTCGCCGGGTGGTGCGCATGTTCTTAACGTGATTGCCTGGTGATAGTGTGTGCGAGTTCGGATCGTTTTCATCCTGGATAGCAGTATGGATGCCTATTTCATTCGACGTGGGGAAAAAGTGCTCGGTCCAGGGACCCTGGCACAGGTGATGGCCGATTTTCGAGCGAACCGGCTGGCAGCGACCGATACGATTGCGGATTCCCAGTTGGGTCCCTGGGAGCCGGTCGGTGACTTCTGTGGTCGGCAGAACGCACTCGATCAACAAGGTCCAACAGATGCCAGTCACCGGGTACCACCTCAAGTGGTAGCTACCAGTCTGGTGGATTCCGAATCCAACCCGTTTGCCGCGCCTCCGGCCGCTACGGCTTCCGTGACCCCCACACCATCTGCCGAAGCCGACGCGACCGGCGGGTTGATTCCGTACAAGAACCCACACGCGTTGATCGCCTACTATCTCGGTATTGTCAGCGGATTGCCGTTGATCGGCTTGCCTTTCGGAATCGCGGCGTTCATTCTCGGTCTGAAAGGGCTTAAAGCGCGGAAACAGAATCCCGTGATCAAGGGTAGCGTACACGCGGCGATTGGTATTGGCTGTGGCGGGCTGTTCAGTTTGGTCTGGGGGGTGCTCGGGTTTGCGTTGCTGGCGCTGTGGTACGGACAGCGAACTGGCTCTCTGCCATGACGTGCTCATGGTAGGTCTGGAACCTGGGTGCCCGGTGGTGTGCTTGGGTCTGCGGCACTGCAATCGCGGACGGCCGAATTACTGCGGCGCGGTGACCTGGGCAGTGCCCGTTGCAGCTGTACGGTGGCTTCGGCCAGAGCGCGGCGACTTTGCTGCAAGTCACCAGGTGCGATTCGGCACAAGTATTCGAACCAGCGCCCGTCGATCGACTCGAAATGTTGTTTCCGTGTCTGTTCCGCCGCAGCCAGTGCAGTGGCCAGCGCTGGTGCCCGGTTCCCCGCTGCAATTTGTCTGGTCGCGTCAAGTGCGCGATCGAGCGCTTCCAGGTAGCGCACATCGTCAATGCCTGCCCGGTGCGCTTCCCAGGCCAGCGTCGGAATCGGGAGGCCCGATTCGTCCGGATAGGTGACTTTGTGGGCGGGTTGGTCGGGGTCGTAGAGCCGCTGGTCGGGGTAGTCCTGGTAGGCCCAGGGACTGGATCCCTGATAGCCGCAGGCTTTGTTGTACAGTCCGGTCAGCGCGCGGTAGGGAAGTGGGTAGGCGGTGGCACTCACCCAGTAGGAGATGGGGCGAAAACCGCGTTGGCGGACATAGGTGACTGCACGATTCTGCTTGCCGCCAAAGACGTAGATGTTGTAGACCGGACGGTCGATGAAATCCCGCGTGGCAACCTGTGCTGCCTGGCTGTTAATGGCGGTAAACATATGTAATCCCGCCCGCTGGCGGCGCTCGGCCTCCTGGCGACAACGTTCAATTTGTGCCGGCTGCGTGGGCTCGTCGACACCGTAATAGTAGAGGTCATCAAATCCCATTTGCCTGGCCGCTTGGACTTGTTGCGCCGCGTTTCCGTCGGGCCAGTGCATCAGGCAGGGAGCTCTGGACAGCCCGGCCTGACGGGCCAGTGTGAGTGTTGAAAAACCACCATAGAGTGTGGCCGCATTCAATCCGTGGCGGACCTGGTCTTTCAGTTCGGCCAGATAACGTTTGGGGGAAACGTAAAAAGGCTTGTCGGGATCAACCGGTTGGCTGCGGTGGTAGATGCCGTAGTATCCTTTCGCCGGTTGTAGCGCGACAGGCAGCACTTCCAATACGACGGGCAGTTGTTGGGTGGTATTGGCGGCAAGCGCCAGGGTTCCGCGGTAGATACCAGCGGGTGCGCCGCTGGGCACGTGGATGGTGAACCACAGCTGCCGGCTCTGGTGGGCTGGAATTCTGGTCACACACTGACCGCCGCCGTACCCCCCTTGGTCACCTTTGGGAGGCCAGCCAGTCCGGTCGTCGCGTAGCAGCAGTTCAGGGATGAGTACCTGGGAATGGCCACTCTCAAACAGAGTGTTTTTTCGCGGCCGTACGTGAACGACGCGCACATCGATCGCAGACGATCCGATCATGGTATTGTCCGGGCCAATCAGTTGTGGCAGGGAAACGTTGAGCGCATCGAGATGCGCTACGGCGCGGATCGCCAGGCTGCCGTTGATGTATTGGCCGGCTGCTCCCCAGAGGGAAAGCTGGTCCAGCTGGGGTGGTTTGGTTTTGTCGGGGAGCCAATCGTAAAGTGCTTCCTGGTACGGATCGAGGTGTCCCACGACAAATCCGTGCTTTCCGGCCGCGGGTTCCAGATGTGCGTCGTTGCGGTAGGTACGCAGCGCGCGCAAGACCGGTTTATGAACGGCTGGGGGAAGTGTCTGCTGGGAGGGATCTAACATGCGGTTGGTGGTTAGCAGGACCGCGTCAAACATACCCAGGGAAACCAACAGATCGACGTGATGGGTTCCCGCGGTGGTTTTGATCTGACCCGCGTGCCGCCAAACATAGCGTCCGCCACTCGGACCACCTCGTCCACCCATGACCAATTGCTCGTCCACCAGAATCTGCACGTTTCCGTAGCCACCATAATGCCGTATCCAAACCTGATACGTTCCTGCCACAGGAAAGTCAGCAACCCAGGTCAATTCGCCTTGATTGCCGGCCGCACACCAGGCGGCCCAGCGACCGAGTGGCTTGGTTCCGCCGTAGGCTTGACGCAAGGGGAAAAACCCCCAGGCGGGCATCAGGGAATCCCCGGTTGCCCAGAGTGTGGTGGCGGCTTGCTTGTTGTTTGCCGCTTGTCCAGGAACCTGTGACGACATCAGCGGGATGGCCAGCATCATGACAACGGTGGTCAGCGAGCAGCGACCAGGGCGGAGCATCAATGTCACTTGAAAATTGCCTCAGTATCAAGAAATGGAAACGCCCAGCAGAGTCGGGCCGCAATTGCCGGCCGGCGCAAACTGCGAGTATGAGGTGTAGTGAAAGCGGTCGTCAATCAAGGGCTTGCTGGTGGAGACCTGAACTGACGGACCTCCTGCCGCTGTTGTTCCGGTCCTTACTCGGGTTCCAGGGGAGCCTGCAACGTTTGCCCAGCCACACGGATCCCGCCGCGAATCCTGCCCACTTCGATTTCACCGTAACGCTCGGCGAACGCGGCGGGCAGCGGTCGTCCCTTGCGCGCTGACAGCCAGAGCCTTAACAAATGGCGTTTACGGGCAGGTTCCGGGTAGTCTTGATACGCGGTGCGGGCATGGAGAATCTGGTGGTTGTGCAAAAATTGGATATCTCCTGGTTGAAAATCCATATCCAGACGGAAGGTATCACTGGCAGCCAGTTGATCGAGCAGATCCATGGCTTCGAGTTGCCGGTCGGTCAACCTGGGAACCTGATCGAAACGCTGGGCTGCAGTGATGAAGTCACGGGCGTAGGCCGTGGTCAGCAGCCCAGCATGGTGATGAAAGATCGCCAGCTGGTAGGTAGGGTCTTTCCCTGGAGGTATTTCGCCTTTGCGATCGATGTGGAAAGGCTCTGCCAGTACCGCTGCCAGTTCAGGTCGAGTTTGCACCATGTGATTGTACAGGCTGGGTGAACTGGCGATCGCGCTTTGTCCTCCCCGTTTTGCCGGGTGCAGGCAAAGTAAACCGACGATGTCTGCGCTGTCGGTGTGAAAAAGATGTCGGTAGTTGGTTGCGTAGACACGGTGCAGCGGATTGTGTGGATCGTGGCCGATATCTTTGACGTGTCCCAACAGGTGACCGGCTGCGTTTTGTGGTACTGCGTCTCCCAGCCAGGTACCGATACCAAAATACATCCGGGCAATGATCTCGCGATCGAATTGGTTGACCGGTAATCCGCGCAGCAGCGTAAAGCCTCGGCCGAGGGTGACTTCATGTTGCAGTGTCTGCAACTTGGCGCCGAGTGTTGGCAGCTGGATGTCCTGTTGGGTTAATTCTACAAGCGGTACATGCTGTGTCGACGTCACGGCTGTTTCCAACTCGTCCACATCACGCGCATCGAGCCAGGTAATCCAGTCTGCACGGCCACGCATTGTCTCGGCGGTCCACGCCTGGGGCCCACCGTAGAGTTTCGTCGCTTTGCAGGACATGGTGTTTTGCTGGCGCATTTTCTGCTGTCCGCACCGGGCACGTGCCGAGCTCGGTTGTGGAGGACATTCTATTGCCTGTTCGTTCAGTCGTCCCGCTGGCCTCGTTCGTCGAGAGATCGATTGGGTTCGCCAGGGGTTGGATTGAGTGGCCTGAGGGGACTCGTGCGTTCCGGAAACCGGCCCTGTGAAACGTCGGGGAACTGTTCTCCAAACTCGACGCGGTCGACTAGCATCCGGCCAGCGGTGAGCGTAATTACCTCTCCGCTTCGCGATAATTTGAAATTGGCGTGCAGGCCCTCATCCGCACCATCTTCATCGGCCCACATGACCAGGTAGCTTCCGGCGGCAATGACCGTGTTTTCAGGAATTTCCCATTTGAATGGGTTGGTGGGATCGTCGCTGAGATACATGCCCGAGAGGTCC
>PBOG01000011.1 GCA_002724245.1 Planctomycetaceae bacterium | reverse complement strand
CAATCAATCGCGTCATCCTCAGCAAGCGTCTCAATGTGCTCAACGAGCTTGAAGTACGACTTGGAGTTAAGTCCGCCGCCCATCACCAGCGAGGCAAGGTCCAGCGATGTCCCCGGCCGCTCCGAGTACGCGCCGCGCAAAGTGAGGTGGTGGACCACCTTGGCGTCTTTATTCTGGGCGGCGGCTTTGGCCGGGGGGGTGCCGAAGCACAACAGGCCCAGGGCGGCGATCATCAGGGCCGCCGGCCACGTTTGAGTTTGTTTCTGAGTATTCATGCGATTCATTTTCGGTAATCGGTTGTGCCAACCGTATGCAGGTGATTTTGTCGAGAGTTACAGGCGGGGTGCATTAATGACAAACATCATTTTTTCCCGGGCCGAAGCGTTTGAAGCCAACCGACCAAATCGACCAGTTCCCGCGGGGTCAAGGCCGCATCAAGGCCTGCGGGCATCAGCGAGAATTTCAATGCGCGCCGTGTTTGGATGTTGGCCAGCGGAACGACTCGGCGCAGGTTTCCAGGGATGCGCAGAGTGAGCGACTCTTGGTTTTGATTGGCCACAAACCCAACCAACTCGGTGTCATCTTTCAATTTCAAACTCACCCCCTCGTAGCCGAGCGTGATGGTTTGGCTTGGCTGCTGGATGGCATTAAACAACTGCTTGGCATCGAGCTTGGCGCCGATGGCGGAAAGGTCCGGCCCGAAATCAAGCCCTTCGCCATTCACCTTGTGGCAGGTGATGCAGGCGGCCTTCTGAAACGCCGCCTTGCCGCGGGAGGCATCCGGCTTGGCGGCCAGCAGTTTATCCAAAGGCCAACGCTTGGCGCCGGGCGCGAGCAATCGCAGTTGTTCATCGGCAAACATGCGCGTGTTGGGGTTGGGAGACAGGGTGAGGCTTCGCAGTGCCGGTTCGTGAAACTCATTCGGCATTTTTTTCTGCTGCACCAATTGCACCAGCGTATTGGCGCCCGCGATGCTTTGGCTCAGACTGGCGATCGCTTGCAGGCGCACGGGCGCGGGCTGCGCGTTATCCGTGGCCACCGTTCGCAGCAACGCCACAGATTGAGGATTGCCAATCGAACCAAGCGAATTGATTAATGGCAATGTGTTCCGGGGTTCCTTCAAGGCCGCCACGATGCGGGCACTTTCTTTGAAGGCATAGATTTGGTGCAGGGCTCGAATGCCCGGCACCTGACCGGGGTGGGCGATGGCCATTTCAATTAGATGGCTGGAGAGATCACGCCGGTTGAAGCGGGCCACCAAGTCCACAAAGGTNACGGTGCCTTTGCTGGCCAGCAGGACNGCNTCGGCCTGTTGCTGAATCGCCGGGTGCGCCTTGAGCATTGCCGGCGTGGCGCGGCGGAATGCCTCAAGGTAAGTGGCCGGGTGAGGTTTGGCATCACCGTTCAACACAGCGAGCACGGCGGCCTCCCGGACTTTGGCAGGATGAAAATCCAGTGCCCGCAACAAGCGTGGATGTTCCGCGCCAGCAACCTTCGNATCCAACAATAATTCAGCGAGCAGCGCCGCCGCTTCGGGGGCGCGCGATCGCCAGACGATATCCCGCCCCGCACGCGTCTTCCATTGGGCGCCGGTTTGTTTCAACCAAGCGGCGAGNCAGGCNCTTTCCTTGCCGCGCTCACCGATNCCTAAAGCCTCCAAGTACCACCGATCGTTTCCATCGTGTTGTTCGGCGAGGGTCACCCAAATCGCAACTGCTTCCGCCGAGGTGAGCCGGTGCAGTGACACCGCGCATTCCCGGCGAACGCTCGCAGACGCATCGCGCGCCAATTTTTGTGCAATCGGCTCCACCGGCAATTGGTGACGCCGCGCCAGNCGCAGAGCCAAGCCCCGGATGTCAGCCGAGCCATCGGCCATCGCTTGTTCAATGGCTCCCGGGGNCCCGTTCTTTTGCGCGGCCAACGCCCACAATGCCCGGGCCCGGAAGCGTGGATTCTCGTGTGTGGCCAACGCCTTCAATGCAGCGGTTGCACGGTCCTGCATCCCAAGCAGCGCCGTCCACGCCCGGTAACGCGCGGACAGGTTCGGGCTCCGCAGTGCCGCGGCCGCGCCTTCCGCGGTTTTGTAATTAAAAGCTGGAACCGTGTATGAATGATTCGGCGGCGCCACGCGAAAGATCCGGCCCGCGTCATTGAGAGTGCGATGGCAGCAGTCCACCGGGTCAAACCAATCGGCGATAATCAGCGACCCATCCGGTGCCACGGACACGTCGCACGGGCGATAGTTTCGATCGACTTGGCTGCGGGCGACATCCACGATCCGGGCCTTGTACCCCGCGCCGCTGGACTGGACGGGAAACGCCCACACCACGTTGCGGCCCGGTTCGGCGTGGATGAGCTGGCCGCGAAACGGTTTGGGCAACAGCGTTCCTTCGTAAACGAGAATGCCGGTGGGTGCGCCAGCGCCGGTGATGAGCAGGTCGGGCACCACTCCGGGGTCGTTCTGATGCCACATACGCCGCTGCATCGTNGCCTCCAAATTNGTGCGGCGNGTGTGNTAGTCCGCGCCGGTTTTTTCATCGCGATAACCGTAGTTGCCGTANTCCATCACGAAATTCACGCGGCAGGAACTCGATCCGTTGTCGTTGTCTGATTGCCACATCGTGCCGAAGGAATCGACGGTCACCTCCCAGTTGTTCCGGAAATTATGGCCCAACACCTCCACGCGACTNCCGTCNAGTTCACAACGGATGACCATCCCTTCCTGGTAAGGGCGGCGGCGNTTATCCACCGGGATGCCGAAGACATCCTTCACCGGCGACCCATCCGCGCGCCACAAGCCGGCGTTGTAATTGCCAAAGTTAAAATACAACCGCCCATCCGGCCCAAACATCACCGCGTGCACAGCGTGATCGTGTTGACCGAGCGGGCCCGTCATCACCTTGCCCTTGAAGAGCAGTTGCTTCTTGTCCGCGCGATCATCGCCATTGGTGTCGGTGAGAATCAGAATTCTGTCCGGCGCGGAGACGATTGCCTTATTGCCCAGCACGCACACGCCATGGACGCCGTTGATGTCGGGGTGTTGGTAGAACACTTTCGAATGATCGGCCCGGCCATCTCCATTGGTGTCCTCGAGAATCAAAATGCGATCCCCGGTCGCCCGCACATTCTTGCGATAATTCAGCGCCTCCGCCACCCACACGCGNCCGCGGTCGTCCACATCGATGCTGGCCGGATTCGACAATTGGCCCTGTGTGGCAAACGGCTTAATCGCCAAACCATTGGCGGTAATGAATCGTCCATCGGCCGANGCCCCCNCCAANCCNGCNCGCGCACAAGCCAGNACAATGCAAATCAAGGCCGNTCTAAAATTGTTCACTTTCATGAAGTTCATTTTAAAAAGTTCAAGTCCGTCACTTCGGTTGGATGGGAGTTTTCAAGGCGGAGAGATACTTGATGAGATCACGCAACTCCGCGCGCGCCATCCACCTCGTGGCCCGCCGTGCGGGTGTTGGCACACCTGCTTGCCTTGGCCATTGACGCAAACAGCAGGCCCAGCAACAGGCTGCCCATGAGGGCGGTTTGTAAACTGGATGGATTGAGCGTCTTTATAAAATCACTTTCGTTACCGATGGATACTTGGCGAGTCTGCCACGGTTGCCCGGCGAGGGCCAACAAATGTTGAATGACATGCAGGCGGCGGCTATGTTCGCCGGCCATGAATTTAAGCGGACAAAACGCATTGGTCGTTGGTGGCGGCACGGGCATGGGCGAGGCGATCGCGCTGGCTTTCGCCGCCGAAGGCATGAACGTGGCTATCGCCAGCCGGCGACAGGAGAAGTTGGATGCCGTCGCCGCGCAGTCAGCCAAGCCGATGCTCACGAAGACCGCCGACGTGGGCGATCGCGAGAGTGTGCGCGAGTTGTTCGAGTGGTTTGCCGGTGAGCACGACCGCCTGCACGTGCTGGTGAACAGCGCCGGTGTGAACATCCCCAAGCGTTCGATGAGCGAGTTGGCGCCGGAAGATTGGGACAAGCTCATGCGCATCAACGCCACCGGCGCCTACAACTGCCTCCACTATGGATTGCCGCTCATGCGCCCGCACAAGGAAGGGCTGGTCATCAACATCTCCTCCATCGCCGGCCTGCGCGCCAGCCATCTCGGCGGCGTGGCTTACAACGCGAGCAAGTTTGCCATGAACGCGCTTGGCACCTCAGCAGCCGGTGATGAACTGCCCAACAATATCCGCATCACCACCATTTGCCCCGGCGAAGTGGACACCCCCATTCTAGACGACCGCCCCGAACCGCCGGGCCCTGAGCACCGCGCAACCATTTTGAAAGCGGAAGATATCGGCCAAATTACCGTCGCCGTCGCCAAACTCCCCCCACGGGCGCACATCCCCGAGTTGACGATCAAGCCGACGTCACAGTTGTTCGTTTAAAGCCACGAACGAGGGGATTCGAACGAACGACCTGTGGGAAACACGGATTAGCATCAGCAAAGTTCATTGATTTGATCAATGGACACGTCGTTTTTTTCGATAACCCCCGATTGCGATTTTTTGAGTTAATCTGGCCGAATGATAATTAAGAGGTCGCATTTTAGCGGCGATTTTGATAGAACCCGATAACGGCTTCGTGCCGGTGTGATTTGATTGCATGTACGCACGCAAGCAATTCGACCTGAGCTATCGTGACCTGTGGGCAGCGCTGCGCCAGTGCCTGCGCCCTGCCCCGAACCGCGAGCAGGCCAATGAACGCCTCGCGCGATTGTGGTCGGATGATGGCGACGCGCTCCCGGCGCTCTCCGTGCGCACCGCGTTCGATGCGTGGCTCTGCGAGCTGAACCTCCCGCGCGGCAGCGAGGTGATCGCCAGCGGCATCAACATCCCCGACATGGCGCGCATCCTCCAGTATCACGGACTGCGCATTGTGCCGATCGATCTCGACCTCGAGACGCTGGAGATCAACGCCGACGAACTGCGCCGCGCCATCACGCCCAAGACACGTCTCGTGCTCATCGCTCATCTCTTTGGCGCGCGATTGGACATGCGGCCCGTGTTTGAGATCACCGACGAACATCCGCAAATCCTCGTCGCCGAAGACTGCGCCCAAGCCTTCACCGGCAGCGATGATTTTCACGGGCACGACGCCAGCGACATCAGCCTCTTTAGCTTTGGCTCTATCAAGACCGCCACCGCCCTCGGCGGAGCCATGTGCCGGATCCGCGACCCCCAAACCCGAGCCGCTGTCACGGCCCGGCTGGGGGGGTATCCGGCGCAGTCGAAAGGACGCTTCGCCAAGCGCGTGATCAAGTATGCTTTCCTGAAGATGCTTTGCCAGCGGTTTGTTTATGGCGGCTTTGTGCGGGCGTGTAAAATCTTCGGGATCGATTTTGACCAACTCACCGTCTCCGTGGTGCGGGGCTTCAAGGGCGAAGAGTTGATTCCGCTGCTCCGTTATCAACCCGCCCTGCCCCAACTGGCACTGTTGCTCCGCCGGCTGTCGCATTATCGGCGCAAGCACTTGGACCGCCGCTGCCAAGCCGGCAACCATCTGAACGGACAACTCCCCACCCCACTACGGTCGGCTGGCTTTCGCAATCCGCACCACACATGGTGGCTCTTCCCCGTTTCTGTCGAGCAACCCGAAGCGCTCGTCGCCGAACTGCGCGATGCCGGCTTTGACGCCACCGCTTCCTCAACGCAGCTGTGCGCCCTCAACGGCACGGTTGATCCCGCACCCGCCTGCGCCCGTTTCATGGATGGCACTGTTTACCTCCCCGTTCACGGCAACATGTCCCCCGCCGCCCTCGACCGTATGGCGGCCATTCTGCGCGAGCATCCGCAGCCCCAGCCTGCAGCCGTCGATGAGCCGGAGCTGTCACCCGTGCCGCTGGGCAAATAGCCGCGCCTGATTAATTGCCTGACTTTGCCCCGCACTTGGGGTTTCATCCCGCCCGAGTCGCATGCGCGCCATTGGAGAAATCACCGACAAATCCGAAGCCATCCGGTTTAGTGATTATTTGTACGCCAACGGCATCGCCAATGACGTGGAGGAGGATGACGGCACATGGACCATTTGGATCCATGATGACGATCTCCTCGAGCAATCCGAAGCCGAGCTGAAAAAGTTTCAGTCCAAGGCTGCCGATAATCGTTACGACGAAGCCGCCGCCGAAGCCACGAAGATGCGCGCCAAGGAAGCGCTGGAGAATGAACGCGCCTCCCACCGCCAGATCGACGTGCGCACGCAGTTATTCGGTCAATCCAACGCCGCTCTGCCCGTGCTCTCCTTTTTCATGATCGGCGTGTGTACCCTCAGCTTTCTGCTCAGCCTGCATAAAGCCCGCCCGAGCAATCTGCTCATCTCCAACTACCGCGCCGTCCAGCAAATCGAAATCTCCAACCGCGCCACCGGCGAGAAAATACGCACCGAAACTCGCCCGTCCTTCCTGCCCGAGATCACCGGCCAAAAGGTCCTCGTCGGCTCTCGTTACCAAACCGTCGGCACCGGCCAGCTTTGGCGCATCATCACCCCCATCTTCATCCACTTCAGCTTCCTGCACATCCTTTTTAATATGTATTGGCTATATTACCTTGGAGGAGGGCTGGAGGGCAAACTCGGCACGGTGCGCTTTGCTTTTTTCATCCTCCTCACTGCCGCCCTCAGCAATCTCGGCCAATTCCTCGTCACTGGCAGCCCCTTCTTCGGCGGCATGTCCGGCGTGAACTATGCCCTTTTCGGATACCTCTGGATCCGCGGCAACAAGGATCCCAGCTTCGGCATCCAGCTCGACCAAGGCACAATCACCATTTTATTAATTTGGTTCGGCCTCTGCTTCACCGGGCTCGTCGGCAACATTGCCAATACTGCCCACACTCTCGGCCTGGCCTCCGGCGCGGCTTGGGGTTGGCTCGCCGCCCGACGGGCGATGCGTGGGTAGATGCGGATTTCAGGGATTACTTCTCCATTAAAATCTGTGAAATCCAAATCCGCCATTAAAGGGATTTGCTAAAGGAATATAATTTGCCCCTCACCGTCACGTTGGGCGGACGCTTGGTTTTTTCAAACCAATCATAGCCCTGCTTGAGGTTGTACCATTCTTCGATCCATTTGGATTGGGCGTGGCGTTTCATGTTGGCTTCGGTCATGCGAAAGGGGAAGCAG
>PBOG01000010.1 GCA_002724245.1 Planctomycetaceae bacterium | reverse complement strand
GTCGGCTTCGACATCGGGGTAGTCCTGGGCCACTTCCTGGAAAGTACGGTCCCACAAGTCGTGACCGTACGTCAGCACGTTGGTCTTGGCCACCAATGTGAGTCGTTTGCCTTTGGGGTTGTTGCGTTGCTGCGTGTATTCAAATGCCCAGCGAATACAGCGTTCACAACCCTTACGGGTATAGATGGCCGTTTGTGTGGCTACTTCCTGGGCCGTGCCTTTCTTCAGAAACCCGCCCGTACCGCAGTACAAGTCTTCGGTGTTTTCTCGAACCACGACAAAGTCGACGTCCGCGGGGGTCTTGTCGGCCAGTGGGGTTTCTACACCTGGGTACAGTTTGACTGGTCTGAGATTAATGTATTGGTCGAGTTGGAAACGTAACTCCAGCAGTAAACCTTTTTCCAGGACACCCGGTTTCACATCAGGGTGTCCGATGGCTCCCAGAAAAATCGCGTCCTGCTCCCGTAATGCGTCGACGGTTCCGTCCGGCAGAATTTCGCCCGTTTTCAAATAGCGTTCGCCGCCGAAATCAAAATCGGTCAGCTGGTAGTCAAAATTCTCTATCTGGCTCGCTGCCTGGAGTACTTTGAGTGCCTCGGCTGTGACTTCGGGACCCGTGCCGTCGCCGCCGATGACGGCGATTTTTGTGGAATCAGGAGTGCTCACAGTGGTCTCATCTGGGGGCTGAAGAAAACGTCAATGGAGAGGCGGAAACAGCTTCTGCCCCTGGGGGGTGGGTTCTCGCAGATGATCCTCCAGGGGGTGAGCCCTGTCTGCCTGGTGACACGGGATGATCTCCCCGGTTCTCTCACCAGCCAGTGGTTCCTCACCAGCTGGTGGGCGCGGGGTTACGTGACATGGCAAGAATCACCCAGGGAGCGATTCTATCAGCCGATTTTTCCCCCCACAACCTGACCGACGCGCGGGGTTTGCGCGACTGCACAACGTCCAGCGGTTGCAAGGAGTCGTTGTTCTTGCCCCATCCCTGAAACCACGTCAGCTCGTGCACGCCGTTTGGTCACCAGCCGGCTCGCGGAGCCAGAGTGCAGCGGTTCGATTTGCAGCACAGATTCATCGCCTGATTCAGGAGCTCAGAGGCAACGATGCGCGGGTTACCCGCAATACATTTCCGCCGATGATCTTGCGGATCACGTTGTCGGGATAACCGCGTTGCACGAGTCCCACGGTAAAGAGTGGCCAGTTTGTCCAGGCGATACTGGTGCGGGCGCGCTCTGTGACCGGGAAATCGTCGCGCGGCCAGAGGGAACGAAAAGCGGTTCGTTGCTGTGCGCCGCGCGGCACTTTTTTCTGTTCGCGCGCTGCATTTTGCGAGGTGTAAGCGACGTCGGTTCCAATCGCAACGTGATCGGGCCCGACCTTCTTGACCGCATAGTCGATGTGGTCGAGTAAGGCCCGGATATCACCCGTACCACGTAAGAATCGGGAAATGCAGCAGATTCCCAGATAACCGTCTGAGTCGGCGATGGCGCGCATTACGGGATCGGGTTTACTACGGATGTGGGGGTGCAGGTGGGCGCAGGTTGTATGACTGGCGACCACCGGTTTATCGGAAACCTGAGCTGCTTCCAGACTGGTTTGCCATCCTGAATGGGCACAGTCCGGAATGACTCCAATGCGATTCATTTCTGCGATCGCGTGCCGCCCGAAATCACTCAGGCCGGCATTGGCCGTTTCGGCACAGCCGTCCCCGATCATGTTGCGCCGTTGATAGGTCAGGTGCATCATCCGGATTCCCAGCTGAAAGAAAATCCGTACATACTGCAGCTCGTCGGGGATCGAGATCCACTGCTGTCGCAGGGGGACTCCGTTTCCAGTCAGATAGAGACAGTGGTGACCTTGCTTTTTGACCTCCAGAATGTCAGCCGGGATGGCTGCTTTGGAAACAAAACCGCGCAACATGTCGGTGGCAAAAGTAAACCGCGCCAGCCGCTTCAATAGCCGCAGCGGATCCTGGCCTTCCTGACCGGCATTCTGGAAAATGCAAGTGACCCCGGATGCCCGCCATGCATCCCGATATTCCTGTTGTTCGATCGGGTCCAAGGCGTAGCGGGTCATTGACATCTCTTCGCGGAGATCACCTAGTTCCGCCGGTGAAGCACCTGCTGCGAAAGCCCGCGCCAGCGCGTCGCCGTCGACCGCGGCTCGGGGCGAGAAGCCATAGGCGTCAAACACGAGCGCGTCGTGATGGAGTTGCAGGCCGTGTTCCAGATCGCGGGGCGAGGGTTGCAGAATGTCGAGTGCTGCATCACGGGCTTGTTGGATTTGCGGGTTGAGACGGTCGGTAAGTCGGGAGCTTCCATCCGCAGCGGGGAGACCGGCGAATGTCGACGCCGCGTTGCCGGAGACGGTCCCGGCAGCGATTGCCTTGATGAAGTTGCGTCGGTACATCCGTTGGCTCCTGGATTCGAGGCGATTATTGATGTGGGGAATGTGGTGTGTTTCGTAGCCACGTTGCCAGCCATCGTTGGTTTCCCACCGACCGAAGGTTATACGTTGCGGATCCGCAATCTGCGAACCGTTCTGCCGCTGGCCTGCCGCCGGTGGGGATCTACTGGTACCGACCCGTCGCCAGAGCGGGCCAACTCGACGCCGAGAGGGGCTTCTGGCAAGATGTAGCCTGCGGACCGGGCGGCGGNCGTGAGTGGGGCCATTCAGCGACGCGTTGTGATGCGTCAAGGGGGAATTGATGAGAGACAAGCTCTGGTATGTGGTGGTGCTGTCGGCAGCGTGCGGGTGGGGTGCGAAAGGCGGTCTGGCCACGGCCGCCGATCCCCTGTTTGTCGAACAGACGCTCTGTCAGCGCGGGGATCAGGGGTATCACACTTATCGTATTCCCTCACTGCTGATGACCGGGAAAGGAACCATTCTGTTTGTCTGCGAGGGGCGCAAGAACAGCGGCTCGGACCACGGCGACATCGATCTGCTCCTGCGCCGTAGTGAGAACGGGGGTCAAACCTGGTCGCCTCAAACTGTTATCGCCGATGATGGTGAGCATACGATGGGCAATCCTTGTTTGCTGCAGGATCGATCGAGTGGTGTGATCTGGTTGTCTTTTTCACGCGACAACAAACAAGTGTTGTTGATGCGCAGTTCTGATGACGGACTCAGTTGGTCTAAACCACGTGATATCACACGCCAGGTGCTGCCCGCGCAATGGCACTGGGTGGGACCTGGACCTGGACATGGAATCCAGCTTCAAAAAGGTCGCCTGGTGATGCCCTGTTGGGCTGGTGTCGAGGCGAATGTGCCCTTTGGCGCCACGCAATTGTCGTATGTGTTTTTTAGTGATGACGGTGGCCAGACCTGGCACGCTGGTGCCGCAGCTGGTGTCGATCGATCGGATGAATGTGAGGTCGTCCAGCGTGTCGACGGGTCGCTTTATATGACGGCCCGCAGTCGCCACCAGAAAAAACGTCGAGCTTACGCAGTGAGCCACGACGGCGGTCACAGCTGGTTACCTGCTCAATACGATGACCGGCTTCCCGAGCCTTCTTGCCAGGGTAGTATTCTCCGTTTAAGCCAGCAGGGATCAGGTCAGAAAAATCGAGTCGTCTTGGCGCACCCCTCCAATCCAGGAAGTCGCACACAGATGACGGTGCGGCTTAGCTATGACGAGTGTCGCAGCTGGCCGGTAGCCAAGGTGGTGTACGCCGGTAGCTCTGCGTATTCAGACCTGGGCCGCAATCAGGATGGAGAGATTTTGCTGGCATTCGAAAAAGATGGTTACGCGCAAATCTCACTGATCCGTGTCAATCTGGAGTGGCTAACCGATGGCGGCGACCAGGTCGAACCCATCGATAGTAATCGCTAGTCGACCNGTCCGGCCCACCGTCATGCCTTTTCAACAGGGAGTGGTGCTCGTGATGCGGATCGGATGGATTGTCGTGTTCGGCTTGCAGTTGATCGTTGCGACGGTGGGGCGATCTGCAGGAGAAAGCCCGTTTGGTTCCCGCTTTCCAAAGCTCGATTCCCATGCCACCGGCGAATGGTGGAAGACGGGAGGCAAGCAGNGTCCACGGTTGATGGTACCCCGTGACCAGGTATTGGCTTTTGCGCTGTACACCCATGACCATGGAGTGCTCAAGTTAACGGCCCAGCTGTATCCGCTGCTGCCGGATGAACCGCGCGAGGTCAGCTTGGAGTTGAAGCGGGGTGGCCGCTGGCAAGNGGTGGCTANGGAATCGGTGTTAGAGCCGGGATTTAGNGCACATTTTCGCGTTTCAGACTGGAACGCTAATGTCGCGGTGTCTTATCGATTACGCCATGGTGCAAAGGCGCATTTTACAGGTTTGATTCGTCGTGATCCGATTGACAAGCCGACGATTGTGGTGGGAGTTTTGTCTTGCAATTCCAGTCGCACCCCCGGTCCGCGGCCGCGCATCGTTGAGAATCTTTTGCAGCAGGATCCTGACTTGCTGTTTTTTGCCGGTGATCAATCATATCACCATCGCCAACATACGTTTGGCTGGCTCGAGTTTGGCGCCCAGTTTCGTGAAGTCCTGCGGAATCGTCCGGTGATTACCATTCCCGATGACCACGATGTCGGGCAGGCCAATATCTGGGGCGAAAGTGGCAAGGTCGCCCAATCTCCAGCCGGAAATTCTGGCGGGTATTTTTTCCCCGTCGAGTACGTCAACATGGTCCAGCGTTGTCAGACGTGGCACTTGCCCGATGCGTATGATGCGACGCCGATCCAGCGTGGCATTGGTGTCTATTACACCAGATTACGGGTCGGAGGAATCGACTTTGCGATTCTGGAAGATCGGAAATTTAAGACAGGACCGGCGGGGAAAATTCCCCGGCAGGGGCCACGGCCGGACCACATTACCGATCCGGACTACGATCGTTCGTCTGTCGACGTACCTGGTCTCAAACTGTTGGGTGACCGTCAGCTCCAGTTCCTGCAGTCCTGGGGCGAAGACTGGTCGGGCACGACGATGAAATGTGTCCTGTCTCAGACAGCGTTTTGCGGAGCCGTTCATTTGCACGGACGTCCAGAGAATCGACTGTTAGCCGATCTCGACTGTAATGGTTGGCCGCAAACGCCCCGCAATCATGCGCTCCGTGCGATTCGGCGTGCTTGGGCTCCGCACCTTTGCGGTGACCAGCATCTCGCCGTTGTTGTGCAACACGGGATCGACCAGTTTCGTGATGGGCCGGTCGGCTTTACGTGTCCGGCGATGGTGAACACGATCTACGGTCGCTGGTGGCGGCCGCTCAACGACCGCCCGGGGAACCGTCCCTTGGAGGGCAGTCGGCTTCCCTGGACAGGTGATTATCGAGACGGTCTAGGTAATCGCCTGACCATGATGGCCTATGCCAATCCCGTCGACCGTCGCGATCCGCAACAACGAGCTGACGGTTATGGAATTGTCCGTTTCCACAAACCGAAACAGACCGTCACGATCGAATGTTGGCCGCGATTTGCCGATGTGCGAGACGGCGATGCGGCGCAATTCCCGGGTTGGCCCATCCAGTTCAAAATGCGTGACAATGACGGTCGCAAACCGGTTGGCTGGCTGCCGGAGATTGTGGTCAAAGGAGTCCAGAAACCTGTTGTGCAAGTCGTCGAGGAAATGACCTCAGAGGTGTTGTACACCATCCGCGTACAGGGGAAACGTTGGCGCGCACCGGTCTATCAGCCGGGGACGTACCGATTGAACGTGGGACGCGATCACCCGCGTGGCCGCTCGCTGTCGGGCTTGCGGCCGTTGCCGCGCGACGCGGTATCACGGATCGAGATTGATCTGGAGGCCACACCGTGATTACCTGTTCAGAGATTGCCTGTGGGAATGTTACGGCACGGTGTCCCTCGGTGCGCGTCAAGTCCATTGCCGCGGTTTGTGTCGTCTGCGTTCTGCTGGCGGCCGCGACGGCCTGCCGGGGGGCGGACTCGATTCCACGCGAGGTGGATCTTCTCTTGCGCGGTGGAATCCTCGCTGATGGTACTGCTGATCCGCCGGTCGCCGGGGATCTGGCGATCAAGGGAGACCGGATCGTGGCCGTGGGGCGGTTTGAGGGTCGCGCGAAGCTGGTCATCGATTGTCACGGCAAGGTCGTGGCTCCTGGTTTCATCGATCTGCATAACCATAGTGACAGCCGCATTGTTGAACCCCAGACGCGGTTGGCCCGCAATTATCTGACGCAAGGTTGTACGACGATCGTGACGGGGAATTGCGGTGGTGGGAAACTCGACGTGGCGGACTATCTGGGCCAGGTGGAACAGCACGGTGCGGGTGTGAATGTGGTGCACTTGATTCCGCAAGGCAGTTTGCGACGTCGGGTTGTGGGGCCCGGTAAACGTCCACCGACACCAAAAGAACTGGAACAGATGAAGCGACTGGTGGCACGTGGCATGCGCGAGGGTGCTTGGGGAATGTCGACGGGGCTGATGTACGTTCCGGGCGCCTACGCAACGACGAAAGAGATTGTTGAGCTGGCACGTGTGGTGGCGGCGCATGGCGGACTGTACGCCAGCCATATTCGTAATGAACGTGAGCGTCTGATCGAGTCGATTGAAGAGGCACTGCGCATTGGTCAGCAGGCCCAGCTGCCGGTTCATATCTCACACTTCAAAGTTGTGGGAAAGCCGAACTGGGGGACGGTGCGTCTGGCGGCGCAGCGGATTACCAAGGCGCGGGAAGGGGGCCAATCGGTGACGGCTGACCAGTATCCCTACCTGGCTTCTTCCACGTCGCTCGAGGCGATGCTCTTGGAACCGGCAGTGCGTGCCGGTGGTCGCGAGGCGATGCTGGCCCGTCTGCGAGATCCGCAGCAACAAACGCAATGGCGTAAACAGGTAGCGGACCATTTGCAGATGCGTGGTCCCATCCAGATTGTTTCCTATCCGCCGCGCTCCGACTGGGTGGGCAAACGTCTTGCTGAAATCGCCCGGCACGAGAACTGCACTGCCGTGGATGTGGCCTGGAAAATTCTCCAGACGGGTGGTGCTGGAGCCGTGAATTTTGGCATGAGCCCAGAGGATGTGCGATTTGTGATGCAGCTTCCCTGGGTTGCCACTGCCTCCGACGGGAGCGTGAAACGGCCCAGTTTGCAGCGACCCCATCCCCGTAGTTACGGCACGTTTTCCCGCAAGTTGGGATACTATCGCCGTACTGAGCAAGTCCTTTCCCTGGAGCGGGCCGTCCGCAGCTGCAGTGGGTTGCCTGCAGACATCTTGGGAATTGCAGAGCGAGGATATCTGCGTGTCGGTTATTTTGCCGATGTGACCGTATTTGATCCTGCCACGATTGCCGATCTCGCGACTTACGATGAACCCTTCCTGGATTCGCTCGGTGTACCGTGGGTGTGGGTCAACGGGCAGCCGGCGATCCGCGCTGGAAAACCGACCGATCGCCTGGCGGGGCGCCCCCTGCGGCACAGGTCTTCCGAGCCAGGCCAGTAGTTCAGGGATAGCCAGTAGTTCCGGGATAGATCGCCACTGGGCGGATGCAGCGGCTGGTTTCTGCCGGCCGGCGGGAATCAGTCAACTGGATTTTTATCCAGGCTGGTTGCCAGAGAAGTTCCCGGGTCGGACGGAAACCGGCACAGGACGAGGAGTATGCCTGCGATCAGGAACAGTCCGCACAAGGCGAAACTGACCTGAAACCCGAATGCTTGGCTGGTTTGACCCAGCAGGGACCACTGGCGCTGATCGACCGTGGTTGCCACCCAGCCAAAGACAATTCCCATTTGACCGACCGGTCCCATCAGCAGATTCATCAGCACCTGGCCTCGTTTCATCTGATCTTGTCGACACGCCGAGAGCATGTAGTTCGGTGCGTAGACACCGATCAGTTCACCCGCTCCAAAAATCCCGAACGCGATCAAATAGGATTTTCCGGTGGCCACCATCGCCCAGCCCAATGCTGCCAGGTAGAGCGTTGCTGTGACCAGAATCCCTGAGCGGGGATTGGTTTTCACCAGCAACCAGCCCAGTCCCAATCCGGCCAGCGCCTTGAACGAGAAACGCATCAGGTTTTGATAGCCCGCGTATTGAGCGGGGTCCACGCCGAGCACGCTTTTGGAATAGAGGTTCATGTTCGTTGGAATCACATTTCCGACATAGAACAACAACGTTGCCAGAGTGATCAAACGCAGGATTTTGACGGACAGTAGATCGCGAAAGTGCCAGGCAAAGCACAGCGTCGCCAAAATCATCAGCAGGCTGGAAGACCCCATCAGCCAGGCTGCCAGCGGCTCGACTTCACGGGTGTCCAGAAGGTTCCCAAGCAAATGGTAGGCCGCCCCTACCAGACTATCGACCGATTCGGGCGCACTGGTCAGTGCCTCGGATTGTTGGCTCAGTAAGTTCGAGAACAAGCTGGCGGTCATGGCCAGAATGCTGACCAGGATTCCGGCGCTGATATCGATAATCTGGGTTGCCGGCTTTCTGGCTACCTCCGTCGCGGGCAGAGGAATGGTGAACTGCGAGGCCAACACAGCGGCCGCCAGCATCACCGGAGAAACCAGCGCAAACAACAATGCGTAATTCAAGGGTGACGACAGGACCGAAGTGGATAAGACCAAGGGGCCCATTTCAAAGTGGCCGGCGAGAATCAACTGGGAGCCGAGTGATCCGACAGCCGCCAGCAACGGGCCGAGTCCATAGGCCATGCCCAGCGCGACCCCTCGGCGCGATGACTCGGTGGTTCTGCCCAGTACTTCCCAGATAAAAGCGATCGCTGTTGGCACGGTGGCCCCAGTCATGCCGCTTTGCAGAATCACCATCATGATCTTGGTGTTCGTGGAGAACTGGTCTCTTGCTAACACGAGGGCCGTCAAACCGGCGGTGACGCCCGCCACCGTGTAACAGATGACCAGGATGGGTTTGAGGTGTCGGACTTTGGGAAAGCCCCAGGAGATGAGTGCGACGAGGGTGGCCATCACAAAGAACGAGGCGCCCGGTATGTTGGCAATCACCGGGTTTGCGCCCAGTTTGTCAAGCAGCGAGCCCTGTGTAATTCCTACGTAAATAACGGGTGCCGACAGGTACTGCAGGGCGACACAACTGGCAAATACGATCAAATTGCGCTGCTGTTGCCGTAACGGTGGCAGAGCGGGTGCAGCGGTGGACGCGGCAGGATTCGGCTCACCGGACATCGCTTAGGGGCTCGCACTGAGGGGCAGATCGACGGCGGTTCCGGTTTGCGCGGAACGCAGGCAGGCTTCACAGATTTCCACAGCCTTGCGGCCTTCGACACCACCCACAGCGGGTGGCCGCTGCTCGCGAATGCTGTCGACGAATTCTTGCACCACACCTGTGTGCGGAAACAGCCGAATTGGCGATTTCGGTTCTTTCAGATAGTCGAACCGTTCCGGTTCGTAGATGCGCTCCCACGAGTCTCCCCGGCCCAGTTCCAGGAACTCAAAATTCTCCAGATCGAACATGGCATCACGTCCAAAAACCTGAAATCGGACCTCGCTGCTGGGCAGGCTGGGAGAGGGCAACTCTGCGGTAATCCACATATGTGCTTGAATCCCTTCGGCAAACTCAATCTGGGCCATCACTGACAGATTAGGTGCTTTCAGATCGCTGAAGGTACTCGCCTGGGCAAATACGCGGGTGGCTTCACGGCCGGTGAGCCAGCGCAAAAAATCTGTATTGTGCGAGGCCATGCCCATGAACAGGCCACCCCCGGCCTGGTCGAACATCCACTGGCGGTCATCGAAGAGCTCGCGCGTTGTCGCGAGTGGGAAGGCGGAAACCGTACGCATCATACGGATCGGTCCGATCACTCCCTCGTCGATGAGTGCTTTGGCTTTCATGGTGATTTTGCGGAACCGTTCCGTCTTGACCACGGCCAGATTGACTCCAGCCGAATCACAGGCGGCGATCATGGCGTCGCAATCGGCGATCGTGGGCGCCATCGGTTTTTCTGCCAGGACATGTTTGCCCGCCGCCGCCGCTTTTTCGGTAATTTCGCGGCGATCCTGGTCAGGGGTTGCCAGTACCACTCCGTCAACATCAGTGCGCGCCAGCAGTGCCTCGACAGTGGGTTCACTGGGAAGGTCGTAATCGGCCGCCAGAGCAGGGGCTCGCCTCCCGCCGGCAACCGCCACCAGTTCGGCGCCAGCGACCTGGCTGACAATGGCTTCACTGTAGGTGAGCCCCATGAATCCGCTGCCGATCATACCCAATCGAACTGGTTTCGTATCTGCCATCGTTGGCTGCTCCCACGTGCCATGACTTGCCCGGATCAGAACCGTGAATGCCGGGAACGCTTCAATATAGAGCAAAGAGGCAACCGAAACAGACGTTGTCGGTGGACCTCGACATCGCTGGCAGATGGGAAGTTGGTGATTGGTGGCGCTGTCCGCCTCGCCGCGAACCGTTGGATGGGCTGCTGCGCTCTCTTTTCAGTGGTTGGGAAAACCGTATAACGAGAGTCTGCGACGCGCAACAACGTCCGTACAGCTGAGCTGTGCCAGTATCCCAACGTATTGCAGGAGCCATGATGTCGACATTAGAGACGTACCAGGAGTCATTTGCCTTCAACCGTTCGCGCACCCTGGCGCTGTTGGATTCGATCGCTGAGATGGAATCGCCTGCTGAGGTGCTCGGCTGGCGGCCAGGTGAAGGACGTGCCCACATTGCCTGGCAACTGATGCATATTGGTGTGACAGAAGAGCTGTTTGGAGTCGAACGGTTGGCCAGTCGTCCTGAAGCGGCGCGGCACGCGGACATCTGGGAACGTTTTCGTGGTGGCAGCACCCCTGACGACACGATTCCCTCGGTCGATGAGATCCGTCAGGTGTTGTCCGATGGACGTGAGTTGATGAGCGAAACGCTTGCATCCTTGTCTGATGACCAGTTGGAGACCTTGACCTGGATGCATCCGCGGATGCAGAAGGAGCTCAGCTTGCGCACGACGCTCCAGATTGTCGGGTGGCACGAGGGTCATCACCAGGGACAGGCCCACATTACGCTCAATCTATACCGCGCGAGTCAGGCTTGAGTCNGGAGTCAACTCCGCGTGGATAGGCGCGCGATGGGATTGATGNCTGCCGTTAAGGAGCGTTGATCTCTGTCAAGTAGAGGTCGAACCGTCCTTTGCGCTCGNCGACGGTCAGCAGTCGCTGGCCATCGGGATGCCAGATGGCAAAGTCGTCACGTTCAGGATGGTTGGTGANGCGTCGCANCTGCGTTCCATCGNNGTTGANCAGGTAGATNTCGTANTTGCCGTCGCGGGTACTGGTAAAAGCAATACGCTTTCCATCTGGTGACCAGGAAGCGTGCAAGTCGCTGGTAGGGCTCTCCGTCAAGCGTCGCACACGAGTGCCATCCCGTTGCATCACGTACAAGTTAAAGGCGCCTTTTCGGCTGGAGCTGAAAACGATCTGTTCCCCATCAGGAGAGATCGCCGGCCAGCCGTTGGCGCCATTGGAAGTCGTCAATTCTTTAGGGTTCCTGGCTTCCAGGTCGACGGCCACAATTTGCTGACCGCGGGTTCCGTTGACCGTAAAAATAACTCCACCGGTTCCGGGCAGGAAACGTGGTGTCCGCACGGTGCTGCGTTGGGTCCCGGATGGCGAAAAAATGAACTCGCGCTGGTCCTGGATATTGAGGATTACCAGTTTGAGTTGACGGTCGAAATCGGATTTGGCGTAACACAGCAACCGGCCATCGTGAGAATAGTCTACGTCGAACTGGGAGGCATTGCCTTCCGGCAAGACCAGTTGCTGGGACCCATCGGCCAGCTGCAGCCGCTGGAGCACCACGCGTTGGGCGCGTTGCAGGACGGAATAGACGACCGCCTGCCCCTCGTCTACGAAGACTGGCGCGAATTTCTGTTTGCCATCGTGGGTGAGTTGTTGGCCAATCTCCGCGGCCAACAGGTTACCGGTCAGTAAGAGTACGGCCAGGGGCGTTGTGGGCAACCACCTCAGCGGCTCGCTTGTGTTTACCATCGTCATCTCGCTTTACAACAGCGCTTCAATCAGCTGACCGTTTTCCAGGACTCCCCATTCCGCTCTGGCTGCCTGATTCACGCCAGCCAGTTCGAGCATGGTTGTGCCGACCATCTCAGGTGAGATGGGATCGATCAGGGGATGTTCGCCACGGGGGTCGCTTTCACCAATGACACGTCCCGGCTGGATTCCACCGCCGGCCCAGACGGAAAAGTAACAGTGCTGCCAATGGTCACGTGATCCGATATTGTTGATTCGCGGAGTACGACCAAATTCGCCCATGGTGACGACCAGGGTCGTCTCCAACAAGCCACGTTGTTCCAGGTCATCCAGCAGCGCCGAAAGTGTGCGGTCTAACAGCGGTCCATGCAATTCTGCCAGTAGTCCGAAGTTGTCCGAATGGGTATCCCAGCCAAAATCACTGTTGGGAAACAGGACTTCCACCACCTGGCTCCAGTTCACCTGCACGAAGGGGACGCCGGCTTCCACCAGCCGCCGGCCTAACAGGGCCGTTTGACCGAATGTGGTGTGCCCGTAGGCATCCCGCGTCTGCGTGGTTTCACGTGACAAATCAAGTACGCTTTCGCGTCCCAGCGAAGTTAGTAAATCGTAAGCTTGCTGATAGATGGTTCCCCATTTTTGTGCATCTGCGGTATCGAGAGCGCTGCGGTAGCGGTCCAGTTCGCGCAGTACCAGTCGTCGTGATGAGAGCCGTTCGGGTGATAGCCCATCGAGAAGCTTCAAGTTGGGAATGGAAACGCGGCCGGCAGAGTTGCAGCTGATCAGAAACGGGTCATAACGTTTTCCCCAGGACCCACCTCCCTGTCCCAGCATTGGACCGTCGAGATCCCCAATCGGACCCTTCGTCAGGGAAATGAAGCCCGGCAGGTCCTGGTGTCCACGGTGTCGCCCGAGAATGGATCCGAAACTAGGTTGATAGCCTTCAGCGGATCCATTCGGCTCACCACCGTCTGTGGCCACGTAACCGGACATGCCAATGGATCCCGCTTGTCGATGACCACCATGGTGGTTGATGTTGGTACGCACCACCGAGAACTTGTCGCTCCGCATGGCCAGTTTGGGGAGCAATTCAGTGAAACGCAGTCCGCTGGTGCGCGTGGCAATGGTGCCGAAGGGACCGCGAAACTGGTCCGGAGCCAGCGGTTTTGGATCGAACAGATCCAGATGGCTGGGACCACCATTCAGCCAGACAAGCATCACTGACTTGGCTTTTGCCGGTTCCGCTCCGAAGACCGCGCTCGTTTGCAACAGGCCTGGCAGAAATGGCAGGGTCATGCCTGCTTTGAGAAAGCAACGCCTGGACGTCCCCGTACAATCTCGCGTTTGCAAGCTGCCGATTTCCAGCATCGTCCCATTCTCCTTGCGACACGGATTCAACTTCGAACCTGGCTGAAATGCCGAGGTCGAGATGCCGAGCCCACCGGTGCGTGGACACTTTTAGTTTACCGCATCTGTCAGCTGTCTGTGAGTGCGGATTTGTCTGCGGCGGGCGGGCGTGAATTGCCCTATATTATGGCATCGCCTGTCGCCTGCGCGCAGCATCACCCAGCTGTCAGCCCCGTCGTCGTCGGAACCTGTATCTATCGCCGCCCCCCATTCGATCTCGAGCGGCTGTTCCCGCTGTTGAAGTGGAATCCGTGGACAGTAATCACAGCACCAACCACGACACCGACGAAGACCCAGCGGAACACCACCGCACCGAAAATCGGGTTGATACGATTTATGATTCTGCGGCCGTTGAACAGGTTCGACGCCAGCGGCGTATGGACCCACATTGCCTGAAACGTTTGCGTTACCAGTATTTTCGGGGTGGTCGGTCACAGGCGGAGGCCTACCAGGAATTGCTCCCGCCTGATCGTGCTGCGTTTCGACAGTCGATCGCCTTGGATTGTCTCAAGCTGGTCACGCGGGTTGATTCGGGGACTGATGGCGCGACACGTTTGCTGTTTCGGACCCCTGCGGGGGAGTTGGTGGAAACGGTCATTCTGCGGGCCCCTCGAGGGCGGACGACAATTTGTGTCAGCAGTCAGGTGGGGTGTGCTGTGAGTTGCCAGTTTTGCGCCACCGGCTACCTGCGTCCGGTGACCAACCTTGCTGCCAGCGAAATCGTTGACCAGGTCGCGCAGGCGAACCAGCTGCTGATCGCGGAAAAGCGTCGCGTCCGCAATGTGGTCTTTATGGGCATGGGAGAGCCCTTTCACAACGAGAGTCAGGTGGAACGGGCGACCCGGATGTTACACAGCGAAAACTGGTTCGGGCTTTCTGCCCGCCGTACCATGGTTTCCACGGTGGGGATTCCCGCGGCGATGCTCCGCTGGTCGTGTCGCTTCCCACGTTCACCTCTGGCGATCAGTTTGCACTCGGTCGATCAGCGTTTGCGGGAGTCGTTGATCCCTATCGCCCGGCGTTATCCGTTGCCGGTATTGCGGCAAACGATGGAACAGATCGCGGACCGCCCGGCCCCGGCAATGCTCATCGAGTATCTGTTGCTGCGCGATACGAACGATCACCTCGATCAGGCGGATGCGCTTGCCGGGTTTCTGACGGGCTTGCCGGTTCATATCAACTTGATTCCTTACAACACCATCGCCTCGGCGCCTTACCTGTCCGCCACGCCGCGCTCGCAACGTGAGGCATTTGGGTCTCGACTTCGGGATCACGGATTCACCGTGACGATTCGCTATTCACAAGGGCGCGACATCGCCGCGGCTTGTGGCCAGTTAGCGGCGGTTCAAAACGAGTGAGAGCAAGTCGCCTGCCGCAGTGTGGCAGCGAGTCACGGCTGTTCTTCTGGCCGCGGCACAAATTGGCGCAAATAGTCGCAAGACTGTTGCAGCGCTTGATGCCGGGTCGCCAGCGAATTTTCGTAAACACGATCTTCCACTTCGACGCAGACGGGACCCTGGTAGCCAGTATCTCCCAATACCGAGAAGAACTGACCCCAATGGATGTCTCCCAGACCGGGCAGTTTGGG
Organism: Planctomycetaceae bacterium; assembly: GCA_002724245.1. Classification (GTDB taxonomy): domain Bacteria; phylum Planctomycetota; class Planctomycetia; order Pirellulales; family Pirellulaceae; genus UBA9264. Next base: position 28,497 of record PBOG01000010.1, on the reverse strand, counting down.
TACGTGGTATTCCAGTGGGTACGCGAGAATTCCCACCTGGTTTCGGCGGCGGACATCGACGCGTACATCTTTGGCGTGGACATGGAAGATCCGATCGGCGAAGTCTTCGAGTGGTTGCAAATAGTCCATTTGTTGCCATACCAGATGGGACGGATCGTAGTTCAGGCCGAAGTGGTCGCCAGGCAAATCGTCAAACATGCGCCGCCAGATCGCAGGACTGGACGCCAGGTTCTTTCCACCAGGCCATTCATCTTCGGTAAAGAGCATCGGACAGTTTTCGATTCCGATTCGTACGTTACAGGTGGTGGCGTGTTCGACGAGTGGTCCCCAGATTTCCAGAAAACGAGGCCAATTGTCTGCGACCGAACGAGCCGGATCTCGTCCGGCGAAAGTGTTGACCTGGCCGACTCCCAGCAGAGCGGCAGCCTCGATCACTTTGCGCAGATGCTGACGAAACCGCTCGGCATCGGCACGGTTGGCAGAGAGCAGATTAGGGTAATAACCGAGCCCGCTAATCGACACGCCGTGGCGGGCGACCAGTGCATTGACATGGCGCGCCGCCTCGTCATCGAAGTGCTCGACTTCCAGGTGCCGGACTCCGGCGTAGCGACGATCTGCTTTTTCTGCGGGCCAGCACATGAGTTCCACGCACTCATAGCCAATCTCTGCCGCGGTTGCCAGCACCGATTCCAACGAGAGTTCGGGCAAGATGGCACTCACAAAACCGAGTTGCATTGTGTTCCTCCCAAACCTGTTCTTTCAGGACCAGTCTGGCAACCGTGGATTATCGGCGTTCTACGTAGCGGGTCTAGCTGTTTCGGACCCCGTGACAGCTCCCGTAGCGTATCTTGGGATACCGCTGCCCGCCCACTGCAAGTTTCTCTGGCAGCGCTGCGGCGATCGAGAATGTGTGGAGATTTGTCCCGCAGGACTTGATGCGGGCTTGCGGTTCCCGTGGCTGCGACCGATCCTATACAGATCGCCAGCGGACCCGGGAGTCTACCGATGCGAAGTTTTGTTTTAACTGTCTTTAAAGGTGATCTGTCAAGCATGGGCATGCGCGTCGCAGGATTATGTGTGTGGGCTGGGTGGGGCTTGGTTTCTGCCATGGGGGCCGAGCATCCGGATCCACTTCCTGTGAAGGATTCGCAGGCCACGACGCAAGCTGAGATGAAACCATACCAGGAACGTATCGAGCACGCCCGTGCGAAGATTCCCATGGTGCCGATTCCGGGTGGTACTTTTCGCATGGGCAGTTCCCCGGCGGAATCCAATCGCCAGGCAGACGAAGGGCCCCAGCACCAGGTAACCGTGGCGCCGTTCTGGATGGGCAAATACGAAATTACCTGGGACGCCTACGAAGTGTGGATGTCCGACACCGACATTTTGAAGCGTAAGGTACTCGGTTTGAAGCCGAATCAGCGCGATAAACTTGCCGACAAGTATCAGTTGACACAACCCACTGAACCGTACACCGATATGTCGTTCGGGATGGGCAAACGGCGTTTTCCGGCGATCTGTATGACGCAACATGCGGCCCGGGTTTTTTGCCAATGGTTGTCTGCCAAGACGGGTCGTTACTATCGTTTGCCTTCGGAAGCGGAGTGGGAATACGCTTGTCGCGCGGGCACTCAGACTGCGTATCACTTTGGCGACGAACCAGACCGCCTCGGCGACTTTGCCTGGTACTACGACAACAGTGATGAAAGATACCACAAGGTAGGAGGCAAGAAGCCGAACCCCTGGGGTCTGTTCGACATGCACGGCAATGTTGCTGAGTGGGTGCTCGATCAGTATCTGCCCAACGGCTACCGCCAGCATGCGGCAAAGGATCCACTCGTCATTCCCCTCACCCTCTATCCCCGGATTGTCCGCGGTGGTTCGTGGGATGATGATTCTCCAGTATTGAGGTCTGCGGCCCGGGTCGGTTCTACCGAAGAGTGGAAGGAGCAGGATCCTCAGCTGCCGCAAAGCATCTGGTACCACACAGATGCACTGCATGTTGGTTTTCGTATTGTCCGTCCGTTGCGGGAGCCCACGGCTGAAGAAAAAATCACGAAATGGTCGAAGTCAGAGCCACTACAGAAAGATGAATGAAGTCAGCCGCGGGCGCTGTGCTGGGATTTGTCAGGGGTTATGCTAAGGTCTGATTTTGTGCTAACCAAAGCGTGGCTGCGGACGGGGCCGTCGGGCAAACGGCTGCCCCAGCTGCTGTCCTGCAGATCGCGGTTCAGTTTGTCGTAGCCTGGACTCAAGTTCTCGTCCCACTGCAGTTTGTTTGAACCAGCCCATCCCCAAAGGTGTCAGTATGAGTGAATCCAACAAACAGGTTCCATCCCGTCGCAGTTTTCTCCAGCAAACCGGTGGTGTCGTGGCCGCTTCGACGCTGGTTGCCGGTTCGATTCCGCATGTTCACGCGGCTGAAAACAATACCATCCAAGTTGCCTTGGTGGGTTGTGGTGGTCGCGGGACAGGTGCGGCGGCGAATGCATTGCGGGTTCGTAGTGGGCCCATCAAGCTGGTGGCAATGGCGGATGTGTTCGAGGACCGCTTGGCGATCAGTCACCGCAGTCTGGCCACCCAGTTTGTCAAGCAGGTAGAGGTCCCCGAGGACCAGCGGTTCGTCGGATTTGATGCCTACAAGAAGGCCATGGATTGTCTCGGACCTGGTGATGTGGTGATTTTTGCAACACCGCCCGCGTTTCGCTGGCTCCACTTTTCCTATGCCATCGAAAAGGGTCTGAACGTCTTCATGGAAAAGCCCGTGACGATTGATGGTCCGACCAGCAAACGGATGTTTGAGTTGGCCAAGAAATCGCAGGACCGCGGTATGAAAGTGGGTGTCGGCTTGATGTGTCGTCACTGCAAGGCTCGGCAGGCGCTGGCCGACAAGATCCACAACGGCGATCTCGGCGATGTCCTCAGTCTGCGTGCCTACCGAATGGCCGGTCCGACCGGGTCGGCGGCAGTGCCACCGATTCCGGAGGGGACGAACGAATTGGAATGGCAGATTCGTCACTTCCACGGTTTCTTGTGGGCCAGTGGTGGCGCCGTCAGTGATTTCCTGATCCACAACATCGACGAAGGTTGTTGGGCCAAAGGTGACTGGCCGGTAGAAGCGATTGCGGCGGGTGGGCGTCACTATCGTGGCGATCACATCGACCAGAATTTTGATTCCTATTCCATCGAGTACACCTTTGGTGATGGAACCAAAATGCATGTGGGTGGCCGTACCATTCCGGGTTGCAACAACGACTTCGCTACGTATGTCCATGGCAGTAAGGGTTCTGCTATTTTCTCCAGCGCTGGTCACGTTCCCGCCAAGAGTCGGGTTTATAAGGGCCAGAATTTCGTCAAGGATGATCTTGTCTGGGCGTATCCTGACCGTGAGCCGAATCCCTACCAGGTTGAATGGGACGACCTGATCGATGCGATCCGCGCGGATCGACCGTACCATGAAGTGGAACGTGGGGTTAAATCGAGCCTGGTCACGTCGATGGGCCGCATGGCGGCTCATACGGGACAACGGGTCACGTATGACGAGATTCTCAATTCGGATCACGAGTTTGCCCCAGAGCTGGATTCGCTCTCGTTCGACGGTCCGGCGCCCGTGGTGGCAGAGAACGGAAAATATCCGATTCCGCTACCCGGTCTGGTCACCGATCGTGAATACGATTCCTGATGTTTCAGGGAGCGTTCGGCGGACTGCGACCCGAGACCACTTGTGCCAGTCGCCGATGTGGGGCGGCGGCAAACGCCGTCACCACGTCCGGCGCGTGGTGGTGGTTACGGCTTCAGCAGGTGCAGGTTGGCGATGGTAATGCCTGAGAGTAGCGCCCCGACGATACCTACGAATCCTTGATCGGTGCCGCAGAGAAACAAATTGTCGAGATGCGTGTGTCCATCGCGCACTTTGTGGGGCGACCCGTATACGGCTCCGTTAATGTGGCCGGTAAACCTGGTGATCGTCCGGGGTGTGAAAATATCCGTGTCGAGAATGTGGGGACGGAAGTCCGGCATGTGCTTGAGCGCTGCCGAGAGGATTTGGTTTCCCCAGTCTTCTTTTTGTGGGAGGTAATCCGGTTCGGGCAGATCGGACCAGAAACCCGGATTTGCCAGCGCCGTGATTCGGATCCGCCCCTCTTCGACGTGGTCTTCCGGATAGACAAAATTATTGGGTGAACAGATGATCCCACTGCGCACGTCACAGGCATCGTCCGGCGGCTGGTAATGAAATCGATCGGCGTCGTTGAAGAACACCACTGTTTGCTCGTGTTCCAACTCCGCCGGCAGCCGGTCGAGTGAGTAGATCGTCTCGATAAAGGAAATCTCCCCGGGTGCCATCGCGGGATCGGTCGCGGGCACTTCCTGGTCACACAATTGAAGTGTCTCCAGTGAGCCTGCCGAGGAGAGCACATTGTTTGCCTCCAGCACTTCCCCACTATCGAGCATGACGCCGACCGTCCGCTTCCCGCGGGTGAGTATTTTTTGTACGCCGCTGCGCAATTTCAATTCCCCACCCAGTTTGCGAAAACGGTTGACCAGCGTTTTCATGAGCGGTCGGATTCCCTTGAAAGGCCGCCCAAAACCCTGCTCAAAGATGGCTTTGAACATGATCACAAATTGGCTGAAATCCATGTCGTTCCTGGTTGGACTTCCGTAGAACATCAGTGGGCAAAAAAGCATATCAATGAGTACTGGATCGGTGAGAACGGACTGCAGGATTTCCCGCGCCGAAGCCGTTTCACCGGTCAGATGCAGCTCATTGTGTTCCTCGATCATGGAGAGCAGCCGTTCAAAGCCATCTTTCTGGGAGGGGAACTGGCTGTGAACTTGATGACGGAAAAATTCCAGATCGTTGTTGAACCGGAGCAAGCGGTCGGGAAAGCGCACGCTCGATTCAATTTGGGGGCAGAGCGCAAAATCATCCCAACTCAAACGCAACTGTCGCAGTAATTTACTCAAGGGTCCGGTTTTGGAGCCGGGGGCCGCGTAGTTGGTAACTGCGTGTAGTCCGACATCGTGATTTCGATTCCGCAGGCGGTAGAAGGAATTCAGGCCACCGATGGTGTAATGCCGCTCGAGAATGCAGACCGATTTCTCGAAATGCGCAAGGCGAATTCCAGCCGCGAAACCAGATAGTCCGGCTCCGATAATGATGGTGTCGTACGGCACGCCGATTCCAGAACCCAGGGATGAAGGCAGGAGTGGAGATGCGGGAGTCGAGATATGGCACCCGCTCGCTGTGTCCCCGGTGTGCACATTGCGTCTTGCATCGCGTGTCCGGGAAGAGGCCTATTTTGGGCAACCCACCGGGTGAGGACAAGCCTTGGGGCTGGAGCCTGGAGCGCGGGGATTGCCTGGCTATGTGTTTTCAGACTCGCTGGCCGCGGCTGCTGGCAGGTAGCAGGGACCGGGAATCGCCGGATAACGGGCCAGCATGTCCTCGTCGATGTCGATTCCCAGGCCGGGCCCGGGCGGTGGCTCAATGTGTCCGTTGACAACGCCGAAAATCGGTTGCGCCAGGTCCGTGCGAAATGGATTAACCCTGGCGACGTCGGCTTCAAACAGAATCCCGCCTGGCAGGGCTGATAACAAGTGCGCATTGCCGGCCGCACTGAGCACGCTGTGACTGGTATGGGGTGCCATGGCGATGTGAAATGCCGAAGCCATATCGGCGATCTTCTTCAATTCCGTGAAGCCACCTGATTTGGAGAGATCCGCCTGGCAGATGGAAATTGCCCGGGCCTCAAACAAGGATCGAAACGCGTAGCGGCCGTAGTGATTTTCACCGGCTGCGATCGGAACGCTGGTGCGTTTGCGAAGTTCCACATAGGACTCAAGATTGTCGGGAGTGAATGGCTCCTCTAACCAGTAGACTCGATTGTCTTCGCAATAGCGAATCACCTCAGGAATGTCACGCAGGTCGTAACGCGTGGCCGCGTCGACTGCGATATCAAGATCATCACCAAACGTACGCCGAATATGCTTGACACGCAGGGCGTCTCGAGAGGGGGTGTCCCCGACGCGCATCTTGATCGCGGTAAAGCCTTGTTCCAGCAGTTCGGCGACCTCTGCGGCCAGTGCGTCAGGTGGCAGAAAGCCGAGGGCCAGGCCGCCCGCATAGGCTCGAATCTTTTTGGACGCGCCACCCAACAGACGGTAAATTGGTTGATCAAGCAGTTTGCCTTTGAGGTCCCAGAGCGCCATGTCGATGCCAGAAAGGGCCATCATGCTACCGGCCCCCAGTCCGTGCGTGACGAGTTGTTGTCGGTTGATCCGCTCCCAAATTCCCTCGGTGTCGAGCGGGTCGCAATCCGTCAACAGCGGTGCCAGCCCCTGCTGGATAATCTCGGCCATGGCGGTCGGGTTCTGTCCGTGATGGGATTCTCCGTATCCCACCAGACCCTGATCGCTGGTAATCCGCACGAGCACCATGTCCCGTTTGACATTCGATCCCAATCCAAATGTCAGCTGATGTTGTTTGTCAAACGGACAGGAGTAGGCAGTTGCTGTCACCTGGCGAATACGTGCCATCTTGCAGGATCCTTGCGAGGTCGTTTGTATCGAGGTCGTTTTGTTGAGGCAATTTTGCTATGCGGATTGCTCGATTTGTCTGGCGTTCGGCGCCCTGTCTTGCGATAGTATTGCAGGTGTGATGCATCGGCCGATTACAGAAAACGCGTTTTGGCCATTCCTGGGTTTGTCGATTTTATTCCCTCAGATGCGGGCTGTCGTGGCCTCGTCCGTCCGCAGCGGAGAAGATTATGGTGTCTAGACCTGATCAGTCCGAGTCTCTGCAGCGCACGCGCCGTCGCTCATTTCTGACCACCACCGTGTCTGCAGGTATGGCCGGTTTGTCTCTGCCGTCACTGCTGGCGCGCCGTGCAGAGGCCACGGTGGGTGGCAATCCGGTATCGGACACGGCGGTCATTCAGGTGTGGTTGGGTGGGGGTCCGACACATTTTGAAACGTATGACCCCAAGCCTCAGGCACCGGCTGAGTATCGCGGGCCATTCCAACCGATATCGACGTGCCTGCCAGGTACACAGGTATGCGAGTTGCTTCCCCGGCATGCCCGGATTCTTGATCGTGTCGCGCTCTTGCGCAGCGTTGAAGTCGGCAGCGGTAGCCATGATGTGGGGATGTTCATCTGCACCACCGGGAAACCGAAAAAGAACCAGCCAGCAACGGGGTCCTATGTGGCCAGGATCCGTGGTTCCAAAACCGTCAGTTTGCCCCCTTATGTGCATCTTGGATTTCCGCAAACGGCTAATCTGGTCTTTGTGCCGAATTTCAAGTCGCATTATCTGGGTGGCGCGTTTGATCCGTTCTATGTGTACGACGATCCCACCAGTGAGAAGTTCCGCGTTCCCAACCTGCAATTGGTCGAGGGCTTGAGTTCCCAGCGTCTGCGGGATCGCAAATCGCTATTGGAGCAAGTCGATCAGCAGCGACGGGAGTTTACGAGCAACCGGGCGGCGGCATCCGTCGACCACTTTACCGAGTCAGCTTTTGAGGTCGTCAGTGGCCCGCAAGCCCGTAAGGCGTTTGATCTCACTCAGGAAAAAGAAGCCACCAGACAACATTACGGTATGCACCGATGGGGGCAGAGTTGTTTGCTGGCCCGTCGGCTGGTCGAAGCAGGAGTGCCTTTTGTCACGGTGAATTTTGATCCGCACTCGTTTTCATTTGATATGCACGGCAATGTCGAGAAAGGGATGAAGAGTGCCGGTCCGCGGATGGATTCGGCCATTTGTGCCTTGGTGGAAGAACTCTACCAGCGCGGGCTGGACAAAAAAGTTCTGCTTATCGTCTGGGGTGAGTTTGGACGGACGCCCAAGGTCAATAAAACCGGGGGTCGTGATCATTGGGGGCCAGTGATGAGCGTGTTGCTTTCCGGTGGTGGTTTGCGGGTTGGGCAGGTGATCGGTTCTTCCACCTCTAAAGGAGAGGTGCCCAAGGATCGACCGCTTCGACCGTATGATGTACTGGCGACCATGTATCGCCACCTGGGGATTGACCCGCGGACGACCTTCCCGGACCATGCGGGACGGCCCCTGTATTTGCTCGACGAAGGAGAGGTCATCCAGGAGTTGGTTTAGCTGCCGCATTTTTCCGACCCCCCAGCAGGTCTAGGTTGCTGCGTGATGGTCCGTGTTGACAAGTGAGCGACCCGTGAAACCGCGTTCATTTCGTTTTTTCCGAGTCGTCCAGGTGGTGATCCCTGCATGCGCCGTAGTGGTGTTGGGGGGATGGATGTGGAGCAACGACTGGTTGCCGACAACGCTGAGTCAGCCCTCCCTGGCAGCGGTCGAGGGTATTGTACTGCTGGATGGTCGTCCGTTGACGGGCGCCAGTGTGGACACGTGGCCACAGCGCGCTGGCGTACGAGGTGCCAGCGGTGTCACGGATGGAGGAGGGCGCTTTTCCTTGCGGACCATGGTGGATACCGGTTTCCATGATGGCGCTGCTGTGGGGACGCACCGGGTGACGGTGACCGTTTCTGAGCCGCTTCCCGGTGGATTTGGGAGTCGCTTGTTGAGTCCCGAAAAGTATGCCAGTCCCGGGAGCACACCCCTGATCCTGCGCGTCGTGCGTCGCGCTGTGGAAAACAGCGCCGTGGTTTTGCAGATGGATGGTCAATTACTGGAGGTTGGGCCGCCCGCCGAGACTGGGGTGGAGCCGGCGGAAGGCTTTATCGTGACACCGTTGTTACTGCACTTTGACCAGGATCGCGATGATCGACTGAGCAGGGCGGAGTACCGACGGATTGATACAGCTTCCAGGCACGGAATTGACATGGAAGCAGCCGATGTGAACCAGGACGCCTACGTGGATCGTAGCGAGCTGACCCGGGCGGCCATTGCGGTGATGGCGGCGCCACGCCGTGCGGAGGCGCCCCCTTTGATGTGGGAAACGCATCTGCCAGCTGCGAAAACGCCTCCAGTGGACAAGTAAATACGCCTTACCGCTACGTGTTCTTCGTTTTCGATCCTTTCCATGACTGACGAGCCCGCCACATGTCCTGGCAGCGTGCCACCACCTGGGATGCTCTTGCTGCGGGGCCCGTGGTGTTCCACCAGTCGCCCTTGCAGATCGTTTTGTATCGGGTCGAGGATCAAGTCTTTGCGATCGACAATCGCTGTCCCCACGAAGGCTACCCGCTCGCCGAAGGAACGCTTGACGAGCAGTGCCAATTGACTTGCAACTGGCACAACTGGAAATTTCGTCTGTCCGATGGAGTGTGTGTGCTGGGAGGTGATCACGTTCGCGCCTATGACGTCAAGATCGAGGCGGGTGACGTCTGGATTGACCTCAGTTCGCCAGACCCGCAGGTCCAGCAGGCAGGTATTCTGAACGGCTTCGAGATGGCCTTCCGGAAACGCGACACCGGTCGTATCTGTCGCGAGTTAACGCGTCTTGAACTTCATCATCTTGACCCCGAGGAAGCGTTGTGCCGGGCGATCGCCTGGTCGCATGATCGCCTCGAGTTTGGTACTTCACACGCCTATGCTGCGACAGCCGATTGGTTGACTCTGGCAGATCGCTATACCGACGACTGGGAGCGGCGTTTGATTTGTCTGGCGGAAGCGGTTGATCACATGGCACACGATGCGCTCCGCAGACCACGCTATCCATATGCGACGGTTAGTGCTGCGTTTTCGACGGATGCTTTTCAGGAAGCCGTGGAGAACGAAGATTCCGTGGCAGCCGAAGGGCTGATGCACCGGGCGTTGGCAGAGGGCCTGCATTTTGACACCTTGGAGCATGATTTTACGCGTGCTGCGTTGCAGCACTACAACGACTTTGGCCACTCGCTGATCTATGTCCAGAAAACAGGGGAGTTGATTGCGCGGTTGGGTCCCCAGTGTGAAGCGTGGTTGTTGCCGGCGCTGACGCGTCATCTCTGCTACGCCACACGCGAAGATTTGATCCCGGAATTCAAAGGCATTACCGCGGCTCTGGCCGCGCTGCCGGCCAGAGCCGGTGAGCAGAATACGCCGCCGTCTCTGTCTGGCCTGCAAAAGGGAGGGGTGCGCGGTGCCTTGTCCTGGGTGACCACGCATCTGAAGACACATCGTGTCCCAGTCCTGTTCGATGCGCTGTTGCAAGCCAATGCGCGGAACCAGGTCGGCTTTGACACGTCCTACCAGGATTCGTTTGACCGACCTGTCAACGACAGTGTCGGTTGGCTGAGTTTCACCCACGCCCTCACGTTCTCGCAGGCTGTGGCGATACAGTGTGGCAAATTCCCTGATCAGTGGTCCCGGGGCTTGCTGCAAATGGCCTGTTTTGTCGGTCGCAACCAGCGTTTTCTGGATTCGCAGATTGAGCGGGCGGAGTGGCAGGTAACGGATGTTACAGCCTATCTGCAGCAAGTGCGTGAGAAGCTGCTGGACCATGGCATGCGTGACCCGATTTTCAGCGCGCATCTGCTGAAGACGACGATGGCTGTGGAGCGTTTGATCAACGATTGCCAGCCGGATACGGCAGTCTGGCTGCTGGCGGCACTGCGGCGTTTTCTGGAGTCGCCGTTCAAACAGAAACACATTCGCCGGTTGGCGCGACAGGCGATTGACCTGGTGGGTCGTGATTTTCCGGGACGGACAGGAATGGCGTAAACGGGTCTGTGATGGATGCGCTCACTGATTTTGAAGCGGCGGTGCCTAAATACCTGCTTGCGGGTGATGAACCCAATCTCGATATCTTGCGCAACCAGTTGACGCAAGCCAGTGTATCCCGCGGATGGCCGGGCATCGGTTGTTTGATTGATTCTGACGCGCCTGAAACCTGTTCCACGGCCCCCACCACGTCGCGTCACCTTGGTGATGTGGCAGCGGCGCGTGCTTTGTCCGCTGCCGTTGATCTGTCAGAATGTAGATCGCTGGAAAGAATTACTTGGGTCTGCACTACGGGTCTCCCTCAACAAGGGAACGCATAATGGTGACTTGCCACTGGTTGTCCGTGTTGTCCGTCCGACCCACTACTGCGCTGGGTAGAGAGAATCGTCCTGGGTGCAGCAGAGGTCGCTACCGATGGCGGCTGTTGCTGGCCGCAGTACTCTGTTTGCTGGTGTGCTGGAATCATGATTCACGCGCTGCGCCATTACCAGCAGTCGATGCCACCGCGGTGCGGGTGGCGACGTACGATTCGGGTCGACCGGGTCCGTGCGTGGTGGTGCTCGCAGGAGGGCGCGCTGACCAGCGTTTTCCGCTGCACGCACTGAGCCAGGTTGGTGGCTGGTCGTTATCGCGTGGCCGACTGGTCACCATGGGAATCGACGTGCCAGCGATCCCGGCGGGATTTGCCGACCAGGTGGCCGCTTGCCAGCCGGATTGGATTCTCGAATTGCGCGAAGACTTCTATTACCCCCGCGCGGGTCTGGCAACACTGGGCGGTTCGTTGATCCATACCAGTCAGCCGGCGGTACAGCCGATCGCGGTGGCGATGCTGGCGGCCATCAATGCGGGCCAGTCTGATTCCCAGAGTCATTTCCAAACGCGGCCGGGTAGCCCGCAGTTGTCTTCGTTTGCACTCCACTGGGCTGGCCAACATGACGTACGGGCGGCGCTGCTGGTCACCAGTGCCCGCCAGAACACGACACCCACTCGAGATCTGCGCGCGGCAGTGCGGATCCGCCAGCACCGGTTGGGGGTCCACGCGCTGTTACGACAATTGCAGATGATTGATACGACGATCCAGGTCGACCAATTTGTCGACTCGCGGCGTGCCAAACCGGATGCCCGGGAGAAGTTAGTCGTGGGCATTTACGATGGACCCGGTAGTGGGCGGCCGATGCCCTTTGTGACCGATTTGATGAACGGACTCTCCGAAGTCGAAGCGCATCCGATCCATCCTGTTGAGATCCAGAGTGGTGGTTTGGCCTCTTTTGACGTGGTGTTGTTCCCCGGGGGTATGGCCTCTCATCAGTTTGACGCCTTGGCGGTGCAGGGCCGTCGTGCGGTACAGGAGTTTGTACGGGGTGGAGGTGGCTACATCGGTATTTGTGCCGGAGCCTATCTGGCGGCGCGTCAGCCCTATACCTGGGGGCTGAACCTGCTCAACGCCGAGATTGTGGATCACGATCACTGGGCGCGTGGCATTGGTACTGTCCAGATTGAACTGACCGCTGCAGGGCAGCGTGTGTTCGAAGCCCGGTCCGGCAGGATTGATTATCACTACGGAAACGGCCCCATTTTTTCCCCGGCAGAACAGGGGGACCTGCCTGCCTATGAAGTGCTGGCCTGGTACCGTAGTGGGATCGGCGTAAATGGTGCGGATCCCCAGGTAATGGTCGATACGCCGGCGATCCTGGCAGGGAAGTATGGCCGAGGACGCGTGCTGGTGAGCAGTGGCCACTCCGAATGGAGCGCGGGTATTGAGGCGTATCTACTACGGTACGTCGAGTGGGTCGGGCGTCGTGGGGCAAACCGACCGGAGTAGTAAATCTATGCCTTCTGCTGTGGATGGCATGCAGAACAAAGCGATTGCTGGTAGAACAGACGTATGAAGTAATCCGTGGGCGGATGTTGTCCGGTCCGGCTGAGGACTGGGATCGCCGCTGTAGCTCATTTGCGTGGGTTGCTTTTTCTCTCCTTTCTTGAAAACACGAGATTGAAACACAAGCGATGGTGTCGCAGAATCAGCTTTTTAGGACCGGGCCGCTGGCTTCAGTGCTAGCCAAAATTGGCGTAGCGATTACAGGCGGCGGGTTAATTCTGTTTGTCCTGGCGCACATGTTCGGGAATCTCCAGGTGTTTCTGGGTCCCGACACGTTCAACCTGTACGCCTACAAAATGCAGCATATGGTGTTGCTGTGGCCGGCCCGCATCGGCCTGCTGGCCATTTTTGTCGCGCACATGGGTCTCGTCTTCTTGCTTACTCGCCAGAACAGCGTGGCCAGACCGGTAGGGTACGCCAGCTACGAACCGATTCAGTCGACGGTGGCGTCGCGTTACATGCTCCAGACGGGGGTCGTGATCCTGTTGTTTGTGGTCTATCACCTGCTGCATTTTACGTTGCATCGTGTGCACTATCCTGACAGTACGGTGGGCTTTGCTGCCCAAATTGAGTATCAAACTCCACCCTACGTGGGTCAGCAAATGCACAATGCCTACGATATGGTGGTCTACTCCTTTCAGCAGCCAGTGGTCGCTCTGGTTTATGTGCTGGCCCAGTTGTTCCTGGCCGCACATCTTTGGCATGGCGGGCAGAGTCTGTTTCAGACTATCGGCATGAAGAACGAGAACCGGAGAGCTCTGTTGACCCGAGTGGGACCTCTGTTGGCGATGGTCGTTTTGATCGGAAACTGTTCCATTCCGATCGCCGTCTTGCTTAACATTCTTCAGGCAAGCTCTACGGCCTGACTTGATCCGTGGAACTGGCCGACGTCCCGGCGCAACCAGTAAAGAAACGCAATCGTATGAAACTAGATGCTAAGATCCCCGAGGGCCCGATCCAGGAAAAATGGTCCCGTTACCGGAACAAGTTGAAGCTGGTCAATCCGTCCAATAAGCGCAAATTCCGCGTGATCGTGGTGGGGTCTGGACTGGCGGGTGCTTCGGCAGCCGCCACGATGTCTGAATTGGGGTACGCGGTTGATTGTTTCTGTTTTCAAGACAGCCCGCGCCGCGCGCATAGTATCGCCGCCCAGGGTGGCATCAACGCCGCCAAGAATTATCCCGGTGACGGAGACAGTATTTACCGGTTGTTTTATGACACGGTCAAGGGAGGCGATTTTCGCAGTCGCGAGGCGAACGTCCACCGGCTGGCGGAGGTCAGTGGCCTGATCATTGATCAATGTGTTGCCCAGGGTGTGCCGTTTGCGCGGGAGTATGGCGGGCTTCTGGATAATCGCTCGTTTGGTGGCGCACAGGTTTCTCGTACGTTCTACGCACGCGGACAAACAGGGCAACAACTGCTGATTGGTGCCTACTCGGCATTGAGTCGCCAGGTTGCCAGCGGCAATGTGCGGATGTTCACCCGTATGGAGATGCTGGACGTCGTGGTCGTCGATGGCCGGGCCAGCGGTATTGTTACACGCAACCTGGTCACCGGTGAGGTCGAATCACACGCCGCCGATGCAGTGGTGCTGGCGACAGGTGGCTATGCCAACGTCTTTTTTCTATCGACCAACGCTATGGGTTGTAACGTGACCGCGGCCTACCGGGCGTACAAGAAAGGCGCCGGATTTGCCAATCCCTGTTTCACACAGATTCATCCGACTTGCATTCCGGTTGCCGGTGATCACCAGTCAAAATTAACCCTGATGTCCGAATCGCTGCGCAACGATGGCCGTGTCTGGGTTCCCCAGCAGGTCGGTGACACTCGGCCTCCGAACGAGATACCCGATGCAGAGCGGGATTATTTCCTCGAACGGAAGTACCCCAGTTTTGGTAACCTGACCCCGCGCGATGTGGCTTCACGGAGTGCCAAAGAGGTGTGTGATGAGGGCCGCGGCGTTGGCAAAACCGGATTGGGTGTCTACCTGGATTTCCGCGACGCGACTGCCCGGATGGGACGTGATACGGTGGCTGCCAAGTACGGTAATCTGTTCGACATGTATCAGCGCATTACGGACGAGAATCCCTACCAGGTTCCCATGCGGATTTTCCCGGCCCCGCATTACACCATGGGCGGTTTGTGGGTCGACTACAACTTGATGAGTACCGTCGAGGGCCTGTTTGTGATTGGTGAGGCCAACTTCTCTGACCATGGTGCGAATCGTTTGGGTGCCAGCGCGTTGATGCAGGGTCTGGCCGATGGCTATTTCATTCTGCCCGCGACCATTGGGAACTACTTTGCGCAGTTGGGTATTTCCCACCAGACCGTGTCGCCCGACCACGCAGAATTCAAACAGGCGGAGCAGGGCTGCACCACGCGTCTGAACCGGTTATTGAACGCGAGCGGTAACCGGACGGTAGACTCGTTTCACAAAGAACTCGGCCGTATCATGTGGGAGAACTGCGGCATGAGTCGCAACGCCGAGGGTCTCGAAAAGGCACTCCAGCAAATCCCAGAACTGCGCGAAGAATTCTGGAAGAATGTGAAGGTCATGGGGGCTGGTGAGGAATTAAACCTCTCCCTGGAAAAGGCGGGGCGCGTGGCAGACTTCCTCGAGTTCGGCGAACTGATGTGCCGGGATGCACTGACTCGAAATGAATCGTGTGGGGGGCATTTCCGTGAGGAATACCAGACTCCAGAAGGGGAGGCGGTCCGTGACGATGAGCAGTATTGTCACTCGGCTGTCTGGGAGTACACGGGAGATGACGCGGTGCCGATCCGCAATGAAGAACAGCTCGAATTCGAATACGTTGAATTGGCTTTGCGGAGTTACAAGTAATGCATTTCACGCTCAAGATCTGGCGTCAAGAGAATGCGGATGTGGCTGGGGGAATCCAGACGTACGAAGTGGACGATATCAGCGGCGATACGTCCTTCCTGGAAATGCTTGATATTCTCAACGACCAGCTGGAATCCGACGGTGGACTGCCCGTGGCCTTTGACCACGATTGCCGTGAAGGCATTTGTGGGACGTGTTCGTTGATGATTAACGGCACACCACACGGTCCGGAAACCACCACCACCTGTCAGCTACACATGCGCAGTTTCCAGGATGGCGACACGATTTTCATCGAACCCTGGCGGGCTGCCGCGTTTCCAGTGGTCCGGGATCTGGTCGTCGATCGTTCCGCATTTGACCGGATCATCCGCGCCGGGGGTTTTGTTTCCATCGATACGGGCAGCGCCCAGGACGCCAACAACACTCCGATACCCAAAGACGATGCCGATTATGCGTTTGATGCGGCCACCTGCATCGGCTGTGGTGCCTGTGTGGCCGCTTGCAAGAACGCATCCGCCATGCTCTTTGTCTCCGCCAAGGTTTCGCACCTGGCGCATGTGCCACAGGGAGATGCCGAGCGCCGTGGGCGTGTCCTGTCGATGGTCGACACCATGGATGCAGAGGGTTTTGGTTCCTGCACGAATTACACGGACTGTGAGGCGGCCTGTCCCAAGGCCATTAGCACGGATCACATTGCGGTCCTCAACCGTGAGTTCATCCGAGCTAAGATTGGCCGTACGACGTGAACGACCAGGGATCCTATGGTGTGGGTTGATTTTGACCAGCGGCAGGCCACAATGCGCCCTTTCAGACTGCCCCGCGCGTTGACCACGCGGATGGATCGTGAAGTCACGGTAGCCGGCGGCCAGTGCCTGTTCCAGCAATTCGCTACCGGGAAAGTGGATACGCCATGAAAAGCTGGCCCTCGTTGGTGTTATTGGTGGCGCTGTGGGCCGTGGTTCTGCACCTGCTACTGACCCCAGAGATCGTGGCACCTGACGCGACATCCGATAACACCGCGTCGAGCGCGGACGCAGCAGCGCCCCGGACCGCAGCGCCCCTGCCAGCGGAGGGGACCGCGATAGGCCATGGTGTGCCGCACCGCAACCCGATATTTCCGGATATGAACCAGGGCGGTTCTGGCCAGCAGCGTCATGCCAGCGTGTTGCTGGGCGGTTGGTTGTTTGGCGCCCTGCAAATTGCCCTGTTCACGGGCCTGTTGGCCTGGTCGGCCGGTTTGCCGGCCGCGGCGCAGACCCAGCAGTCGGCCGCCCGGCAATCGCACTCCTGGTTGTTGCCGGGGCTGTTCGTATTCGGGGGCCTGGTCTTTGAAGTGGTTTTCGCACTGTTGTGCCGGAGTTACCAGATCTCGATGCTCGATCCTGCCAACACCCGGTTCCTGGGTTCTTTTCCCGAGGCGACGACGTGGCTGTTGTTCGGTATCTGGTTCGCCCCGGGTGTTTTTGTGGCACTGTACGTGCTGTTCTTTGACCGCTGGATTTTTTCACCCCAGGCGGAAACGCAGTTTGCAGCGCTGGTAGCTGCGCGCACCGCGGCTCGGGAACATCCGGTTGAGGAGGTTTGACCGCGGCCTGTCCGCGCTCGGTCGTAACACCGATGGAAGCTTACCGAAGTGTGATCATCCTCTGTTCGGTTGTGATCTACATGCTGATGTGTATCGGTGTGGGGTTGTGGGCCATGCGTCGTACCAAGAGTACGCATGATTTTTTCATGGCCGGTCGTCACCTGGGAATTCTGGTAACGGGGGTTGCCGTCTTTTCCAGCACCATGAGCGGTTTTGGTTTTGTGGGTGGTCCCGGACTGGTCTACAAAATGGGCGTCAGTTCGTTCTGGATGGTGGTTTCTGCTTCCGTTGGCATCAGTCTGTCTTTTTTCCTGCTCGCCAAACGCCTGCGACTGTTTGCGGAATTGCGCGAGACGATTTCGCTGCCGGACGCAGTGTTGGTGCGCTACAACAGCCGGTCCACCAGTTTTCTTACCGCGGTGGCCATCCTGTTGGGAGTTATGGGTTATCTGGCAGCGCAGATTGGGGCGATGGCGATTGTGCTGCAGACGATCCTGGCCGAGGTGTCCTGGATTCCGTCAGTACCACGCGAGATGTGCCTGGTGGTGAGTACGGCGGTGCTTGTGTTTTACTGCGTCAGCGGCGGAATTGTCGCGTCCGTTTATACCGACCTGGTGCAGGGACTGATCATGGTGGTCGCAGCGCTGTTAGTGCTGTTGACGGCGGTTGCTACGGTGGAGAACGGCATGACTGGCATGTCACGGATTCTGCTGGCCGACGATCCGGAATCGATCGGGCCCTGGGGGACGCTGGGTATCGTCGGCTGCCTCTCCTGGTATTTTGTGTTTGTGTTGGGGGCCTGTGGCCAACCCCACGTGATCACCAAGTTTATGATGACCCGGCGGCTGGGGGATGCCCGGCACATGCTACCCGTATCGGTGTTCGGCTACGCCATCTCGGCCCTGCTGTGGATCGGTATCGGTCTCTCCATGCGAGCGCTCGTTTTGTCCGGCCAGGAGCCCCCGCTTTTGGAGGCGGATAATGCCGCCCCCCAGTTTCTGCAGCATTACGCTCACCCTCTGTTGGCGGGTGTTGTGTTTGCCGGCCTGCTGGCGGCGATCATGTCGACGGCTGACAGTTTTCTGAATATTGGTGCCGCGGCGGTGGTTCACGATATCCCCCGCGCCTGGCGTGGCCGCTCATTAGACAATGAGCTGTACTGGGCCCGTGTGGCTACCGTCAGCATTGCGGCGGCGGCGGCGATGTTCGCGCTCTTTTCTGAGAACCTGGTTGCCCTGCTCGGCGCCTTTGGGTGGGGGACGTTTGCCGCGGCGATCGTGCCGACGGTGGCCATCGGATTCAACTGGAAACGCGCGACCCCAATGGCCTGCAATCTGGCGATCGGGGCCAGTCTGCTGGTCAATTTCTTCCTCGAGGTGCTCCAAATCAAATTACCCTATGGTTTCCATGGGGGCGCGTTTTCGTTGTTGATCTCGCTCACCATTTTCTACCTGGTTTCCGTCGCGACACCCCCGCCGCCGATTGACGCCGACATTGACCAGGCCATGGACCTGTAAGCGCGTGCCGTCAACAGCGGCCTACCGCCAACCGGCAGTTGCTGCCGCCGTTCTACGTCAGCACTTCCTGGTAGGTTTCCTCATGAAAGCCAACCAGCAGTGTTTTGCCAGCACGGAGGGTCGGAGCGCGCAAGTTTCCGGTTGGTCCCAGTACTAGTTTGGTGAGTGTCTCGTCGTCGGGCCGGTCTTTCTTCAAGTTCACCTGCACCACTTTTTTCCCCTTGGCGGCGTACAGCGTATGCGCCTTGGCCAGCAGTTGTAGCGCCTCGGGTTCCTGGAGTTTGTTCTTGGTGGCGTTAATCTGCTCGACGGGTTCGATGTTGGCTTTGGCAAGAAACTCTTGCGCTTTTTTGCAGCTGTTTCAGCCAGGTCGGTGGTAGCTCCAGTCGAGTTTTGCCATTGGGTGGTTCCTTGCAGAATGGTTCAGAGCGGGGGCAATCCGCGCAGCGGCACGGCTGCTACGAGCAGGTGTGTGTGGCGGTTATCTTTCTCGACCAAATATAGACCGCGCCCGTGGCATTGACCAGTCTCACCCACAACCGGCCGGGGCGCGGTGTATTGGCTCGCCAGCGAATGTGACG
This sequence comes from Planctomycetaceae bacterium, assembly GCA_002724245.1. Taxonomy (GTDB): domain Bacteria; phylum Planctomycetota; class Planctomycetia; order Pirellulales; family Pirellulaceae; genus UBA9264. Next base: position 9,468 of record PBOG01000010.1, on the reverse strand, counting down.
TCGGTCAGGCACGGTTGGATCGCGCCAACGCCTGCAATTTTCCGCGCTGGACGGTGCCGCCAAGTCCGGGGAGCTGAGGAATGTCCAGTCGTCCCTTTCGATAGACAAGTGGACTGGCCAGCACATCGTCGGTGTATAACGCCGGTCCCACCAAATCCGAGGGAAGTGTCAGGTCACCGATTGAGGCCGCCAAGTGAAGTTGCGCCAGGGTGCCGAGTCCCAGTTCAACGGTGCTGCCCAGCAAGATGCCGATGCCTGCCGTCTGGGCCATTTCCGCAATGATTCGCGCTGGCCAGATGCCGCCACAGCCGGTCGTGGCAATGTTGAAACAATCGAGGGCGTCGTGTCGGATGTAACGTAGTGCATCATCGCAGTTGAACACATGTTCGATCAGCGGGACGTCGACCTGCCGCCGTAACGCCGCCAGTTCCTGGGGGTCGCGAAAAGCGATCGGTGTCTCGACGCCATCCAGGTCGTACCGGGCCAGCCGGGGGATATACCTTGCTGCTTCGGCATAGCTCCAGCCGCCGTTGGGGTCGATCTTGATGCTCGCGGACGGTCCGGCCGTTTCGCGGAGGATTGCCAGGCGGGCTTCGTCGAGTTCAATATCGACTCCGACCTTCAGTTTGAAGGCATCGAATCCGGCTGCCTTCTTTTCAGCGATTTCCGCCTGCAATTGCTGCAAGTCATCGCGGATAAAGGCGACCCAGGAAATCCGTACCTCTGTTTGTCGCGGGCCGCCCAGCAGTTGGTAGATCGGGATACCTGCTGTTTGCGCCGCCAGGTCGTAACAGACCATATCGAGACCGGCTGCCAGCAAACGCGGAAACTCGTGGGTTGGCGATGGAGGGTACTGGCGCCCGACGCGCTGATGCAGCGCCTGCAGATGGAACGGATCGTGTCCGACCAGGAGCGACGCCACGGACTCACGCAGTCTGCCCAAGTCGGGCATTTCGTTTGGGGGTACATCGGAGATCTCTCCCCAGCCGATTTGTCCGCTTTCGGTGGTGGCTTCGATTAACAGAAAAGGTGACGCTTGGACTTCGCTCCGCGCGCCGCCTCCCTCTTGCGCGATTCGGGTCGTGTAGGCGCGCGGCACCTGCAGGCAGTGGAGTTCGATCTGTTTGATAGGCATGGCTTGGGCAACGTACCGATGCAATGGAATCGAAGCGCCCGATTGTAGCAGGGTGCCTGGACAGGTCAGCCCGTGCGTCAGGGTCTGTCTGGCCATTATCGCCAAGTGTTGCCCGGAGGTGCGTGTGCTGTCGCTGGGACAGTTGTAGGATACAGACTGCCGGTCGGGACCAGGGTAGTGGACCCGCTCCCTGAACCACGTGGCTATTGGGTCGATCTTCAACCGCAAACGGAGCTTGTTGGCGATGTATATCTCACACTTATCTCGTGTGTTGCGATTCCTGTTTGCTGTCTTTCTGGGAAGCGCAGGGTGGGGAGCAGGGTTGAGCCAGGCGCACCATCCCAAAGACGTGACCTATCACGTGTTTCAGTTTCCCCGCGATCGGCTGCCCACCATTGACGGTGATCCGGCAGATTGGGAAATGGTGCCCGCGAAGTACACGATTGATGGTTCACATCTAATGGACACGGTGATGGGAAAGGGTCAGAACCTCGACCCGAAAGATCTGGCGGTCGAGGTGAAGGTTGGCTGGAGTCCGCACACCAACCGCCTCTATTTTCTCTACAAAGTGTATGACGACATGCATAACTTCAATTTGGCGCGAGGTGATATTTTTGAAGTCGTCGTCGATGCGGACCATTCCGGTGGTCGGTACCACACGTTCGACGATGTGGACGCACAAACCGAAGCGCGTCTGAAGAGTACGACGGCCCAGAACTACCACATTTTCACACCGCCGGCGGAGGGCAAAGCCTGGGCCTGGGTGTGGGGAGAACAGCAGTGGTTGATCGAGAAACCCTGGTCAGAGCATGCCTTCCGCTATGACTTTGGTTACAAGGAGGCAGGCGAGTTGTACCTGGAGTTTTCGATTACCCCGTTCAATTACGCCAGTTTTCGCGGTCCCAAGTACAGCGCCCTGCATCAACTCGAAGAGGGTCAGACGATCGGCCTCTCCTGGTCGGTACTGGATTACGACGAACACGACGACCGTTACGAGGGGTTCTGGAATCTTTCCCACCATACACGCATGGACTACACCGCCAGCCTGCTACCCAATTTCAAGTTACTGCCCCTGGCCGCCTCCCAGCTGCAGTCCGGCCGCCCGTCGGCAGCCGCTGCCGACGGAGGTCCGCGCGACGCGGTCCGCCCACTTGCCATTCTGCCAGGTCCCCGGCCGGCTGCCAGCCCGCGCGGCTGGCGGCTACTGCGTGGCGCGCTCCGCAGAACTCGCCGCGCGGCCCGCAGCCCGCGGCGGGCACACCGCGCACCATCGCAGTGAACCTCTGGCCGGGAGTCACCACTTGCCGCGCAGCAGCCGGGCAGACCGTGGGCAACACCACAGGCTGGTTAAGGAGAAGCAGACCGGTTCAGGAGAGGTAGTACAACAGCAGGTAGGCTGCCAGCAGGACCGCTGACCAGGTCAGCATGGCCTCGATCGACCAGGTGCGCGCCAAGGCACCGGTCGGTCCGTGTAGCTGGCGGATCGCGCCCAGCAGTTGTCGGGCGAGCGCCTGGAAAACCAGCCGGCCCGCTTGCTGGAGCTGACCGACCGTCTGGCGACCACGGGCGATGGCCGCCGGGAATGCCCGACGGTAGGCCCAGTCGGTATCGAGGTTGACCGAGGCCAGTTCTGGTGGGTAGATCCCATTGCGGACCAGCAGAGTGAAGGCCAGGGCGCTGAACATGAGCAGCTGGAACTGGGGGATGACGTGATCCACGGTATAGGGTGAGTGCGCACCCGTATAGGGAGTTTGCGGCGCGGCGGCGCTGCCCATGGGGAGCTGGACGACGGTCTGATCAGCGCCTTTGGCAAACGGCAGTAAATCGTAGAGCGGAGCGTAGAAGCAGCCAATCAGGATGCAGAGCGCGGCGGTGATCCCCATCGCTAGCAGCATGTTCCAGGGCGCTTCTTTGCAGCGGATCCCGGAGTCGTGTGCGAAAAAAGCGAAAAAGGGAATCTTGATTCCCGAGTGATGGAATACTCCGGCCGAGGCGAATAGCAGTGCGAGGAAGACCACGATGTGGTGTTCTTCGGCCACTGCGGTGACGATCAGAGATTTGGTGACAAAGCCGCTGAACAGCGGAAAAGCGGAAATCGACGCTGCGCCGATGATGCAAAATCCCGTGGTCCAGGGCATCGACTTGTACAGCCCACCCAGTTCGGAGCCCTTCACGGTGCCCGTACGGTAGAGTACCGCTCCCATAGACATGAAGAGCAGGCTCTTGTAGAGGATGTGCGCAAAGGCATGGGAGACGGTGCCGTTGAGCGACAATGCGGTACCGATGCCGACGCCGACGACCATGAATCCCAGTTGATTGTTGAGGCTGTAGGCCAGGACCCGCCGCAGGTCATTTTCGATGACGGCAAAGAAAATGGGGAAGGCCGTCATGACGGCACCGACCCAGATCAGGCACTCGACTCCGGGAAAACTACGGGCCAGCGTGTAGATCGCCAGCTTCGTGGTGAAAGCACTGAGGAATACGGTGCCAGTGGGGGTGGCTTCCGGGTAGGCGTCGGTCAACCAGTTGTGCAACAAGGGGAAGGCGGCTTTGATTCCGAACGCCAGGAAAATCAACACTGGCCCCAGGGCGTGTTCACCGAAGGGAAAGCTGCTGAGGATATCGGGTGACGTGAAGAAGGGACCCCTGAAATCGACCGATCCGGTGGCCTGGTAGTGCAGCACGATGCCCGACAGCAACAGCACGCCCGAACCTACCTGCACCAGCAAGTAACGCATGCCCGCTCGATACGCCCGTTCGTTGCGACTGGCCCAGATCAGGAACACCGAAGAGATGGCCGTCAATTCCCAATAGACAAACAGCGTTACGAGATCACCGGCAAACACCGCGGCGATCGCAGAGCCCACGTAGAGGAGTGCCGAGACGTGCTGCAGAGTGTCTTTGACGTGCAGGGCGAAGAGTGCGCCAACCACGGCGGCAATATGAAAGACAATGCCCCAGATAAAGCTCAGCCTGTCGACATGGACGAGCGTCAATTGGCAGCCAAAGGCGTTGATTTCCAGTGATGTCCCGGGATTCAACATCCACAGGTGCGCAAAACTCAACACCGGTAGTGCGACCAGGGCCACCTGTTGGCCGCGGCCGCGTAGCAAAGGCAACAGCACGGCGCCGGCCAGCAAAATAGCGCCAGGAGGCAGACTATCCATCATAGTAGTCCTCCTCCCGCTTGAGGACGACACGCATCCCCTTGGCGGCCAGGACCAGCAGGACACAGCCGATCAGTCCGTAGAATCCATGGAATCCCCACCAGAACTCGAACGGTAAATGAAGGTGTTCCTTGTAGGGCAGGAAATCGGGGAGCAGCAGCAGTGCGCAGCAAATGTAGAGTGCGTAAACGATCTTGTTGACGTTGCCCGGATCATCGAGCCAGTGGTTCTTATTGGCATTCATGGGCACGTGCTCAGGGGGTGGTCACAACAAGCGGGGCAATCGGCAGCATCCAGCCATAAATGGTGTCTGCGAAAAAGAACAAGGCCAGACCACAGGTGGCAGTCAAACAGAGGGGGATCACGCACAATAAGGGGGCTTCTTTGACTTCGCTCCGGGAGGGTTCTTCCCCTGCCGGGAAGAAATAGCCACGGATTACGATCGGCATCAGGTAAGCGATATTCAAGAGTGAGCTGATCATCAGGACGGCCACCAGCGCGACCTGGTGGGCCTCCGCCGCACCGAGCGCCAAAAACCATTTGCTCCAGGAACCGCCGAAGGGAGGCAGGCCAATAACGCTCAACGATCCCAGAAAAAATGCGGCCAGTGTGATGGGCATCCGCCGGCCGATTCCCCGCATGTCGCTGATCTCGGTTTTGTGTGCGGCGACGTAAATCGCGCCGGCGCAAAAGAAGAGCGTAATCTTGCCAAAGGCATGCATGGCGATGTGCATGCTGCCGCCGATCACTCCCCACGAATTGGCCAGCATGGCGCCCAGGACGATATAGGACAGTTGGCTGATGGTGGAATAGGCGAGGCGGGCCTTCAGATTGTCTTTGGTTAATGCCACCAATGAGGCGAGCAGGATGGTGGCTCCGGCCACGTACATCAACCACAGAGAGATCCCCGTATCCTGCAGTAAACCCGTACCGAAGGTGTAGACGGAAATCTTCATAACGGTAAAGACGCCGACCTTGACCACGGCGACAGCATGTAACAAGGCACTGACCGGTGTTGGTGCCACCATCGCTGCCGGCAGCCACCGGTGAAACGGCATCAAGGCGGCCTTTCCGGTGCCGAATGCGTAGAGCGCCAGCAGCACAGCCAGGACTGTTGGTGTGGCTTTGCCTGTCAGAATGCCTCCCTCCTGGAAATCGAGAGTCCCGGCCAGCACCCAGGTCCAGCCAATAGCCAGCAACAGAAAGGAAACCGAGGTGAACAGCAGGATCCCCAGATAGGTGCGGCCGCCGCGGCGGGCTTTGTCGTCACCGTGATGCGTAACCAGGGGATAGGTCGAAAAAGTGAGCACTTCGTAGAACAGAAACAAGGCGAACAGATTTTGGGAAAACGCGGCGCCCATGACTGCAAAGATGGCGATCGCGAAACAGGCAAAAAAGCGTGTCTGGTGGCCTTCGTGGTGCGCGCGCATGTAGCCAATCGAATAGCACGTTGTCACCACCCATAAGCCAGAGGCAACCAGCGCGAACAGCATTCCCAGCGGCTCTACACGAAACGCGATCGCCAGGCCCGGGACGACTTCCAGTAAGGTCAGCTGGGGGCGGGCACCGGCAAACACGTGGCCTGCCAGGGAAGCGATGATCAGGAAGAGGGCTCCGGCACAGACCAGGGTGCAACCCTCGCGAAGGTTGGGTCGCGTGCCATTGAGCGTGGTCAACAGGGCCGCAACCAGCGGCACCAGGAGGGCCCAGCCGATGTGCTGCTCGTGCGTCATGGCGATGCCCCCAGTAGCTGTCGGGCTGCTTCACCAGCGGCTCCCACGGAAAGCGTGGTCCAGAGGCCGAACACGATATTGGCACCGATCAGCAGGCCGGTCGGGATCAGCAGGGCCAGCGGCGCCTCTTGAACAGGTGGATCGGTTTCCGGGGGCTCCTGGAAATAGGCAACTTCGACGACCCGCCAGATGTAGATTACCGCCAGCAAGGAACTCAGCAACATGAGCACCGCGATCGGCCACCAGCCCCGCTCTAGCACCGCGCTGATGAGATACCACTTGCTGATAAATCCGGCGGTCACCGGGACACCAATCAACCCCAGGCCACCCAGTACCCAGGCGAACATGGTCAGTGGCATCCTGCGGCCGACACCACGAAGATCCGTCAGTTCGACCGATCCCAGTCGGAATACCAGGCAACCCATGGCGAGGAACATGCCACCCTTAATGAGGGCGTGGTTGAACATGTGGACGATGCCGCCGGTGAGCCCGTTTTCCGAGGCGAAGCTGATGCCCAGCGCCATGTAACCGACTTGCGCTACGCTCGAGTAGGCCAACATCCGTTTGATGTTGGTCTGGAAAATGGCGGTTGTCGAGGCGGCAAAAATACCGATCAGCGCCAGTGCCATTAAACCGACATCGAAGGGGAGTGTCTGAAAACTGAACTGGACGCCGAAGACCGTAAATACGAACCGCAGCAGCATGTACACCGAGACCTTGGTGGCCGTCGCAGCCAGGAAACCGGTAACGACCGATGGGGCGTAGGCGTAGGCGTTGGGGAGCCACAAGTGGAGCGGAAACAGGGCCATCTTGATGCTGATTCCTACCGACAGAAACGCGAAGGCGACCAGGATGGTACGCGTCTGGTGGACGACGACCGTCTGCTCACGCAACTCAATGGTCCGTTTCAATCGCTCTGCCATATCGGCCATGTTGAGTGTGCCGGTCATCATGTACATCAGACCGATCGCGATCAGGATGAAGGTGGCGCCGATCGTTCCCATGACCAGGTATTGGAAGGCGGCCGTCAAGGCCCGTCGCGAGCGTCCCAGGCTAATCAGTGCATAGGCGGACAGGGACGAGATTTCCAGAAAGACAAAGAGATTGAACAAGTCCCCGGTCACACAGATTCCCAACAGGCCCGTCAGGCAGAGCAGGTATTCGGTGGCAAACAGATAATGCTGGCCGGCAGGGATTTCGTCCTGGATGCTGCGGGGTGCAAAACTGAGCGCGATGGCGGCGATCCCGGAGATCAGCACCAGCATCAGGCCAGCTAACGTATCGACGTGGTATTCGATGCCCCAAGGGGCCGCCCAGCCGCCCAGCTGGTAGGTGATTCCGCCGGGGGTGTTGCGCGCGATTTCCAACAGCCACAGCGCCATCGCAAAGGTCGACCAGCAGACGGCCAGCGCCAGCGCCAGCGCGGCGATGCGCTGGCGCAGCAGCAGGCAGAGAGGCGCCGCCACCAGCGGGGTGATGATCAACAAGATGGGCAGGTGCTGTTGCATTAGGCCTCCTGATCCTGCAGGAGGATTTCATCCTCTTCGATGGTCCCGTACGCCTCGTGGATCCGTACGATCAGCGCCAGTGCCAGTGCGGTGGTGGCGATACCGACCACAATGGCGGTCAGGATCAGCACACTGGGGAGTGGGTGGGAGTAGACGGGCATGGTGGACGACTGGTCCTGGAGGTCCGCAAAAAAACTTTTGTCGGGGTAGATGGGAGTCGTACCGCCGTTGATTTTTCCCATGCTCAGGTAGAGCAGGAAAACCGAAATCTGGAATAGGTTCAGGCCGATGATTTTCTTCACCAGGTTGCCTTTGGCGATCACCACGTAGAACCCGGTCATCATCAAGAAAATCACGATCCAGTAATTGTAGAGGCCAAGTACCGTGTTCATTTCGTGGCTCATTCTGTGCGCTCCCGTCCGGCAAACGCAAAGAAGATCGTAATCATCACGGCTGCCACCGTAATGCCGACGCCCAGCTCGACGATCAGGATACCCCAGTGTTGTCCGTGCCCCGCATCGTGGGCCAGCACGCCGTACTCGAGAAAGTTCCCCCCCTTGAGCATTCCAGCAATGCCGGTTGCCGCGTAGATCAGCAGTCCGACGGCGATCAACCGTTCGACGATCGAGGCTGGCGCCACCCGGCGAGCGGCCCCGATCCCGAACACCAGCCCGTAGAGAATGATCCCGGCGGCGAAAATCACACCCGCCTGGAACCCACCACCGGGACCAAAATCGCCGTGGAACTGAACGTACAGGCCGAACAGCAGGATGTAGGGAATCAGGAGCTTGGTGACAATCCGCAGGATGGCGTAATGGTTCATGCCGGACCCCCCCTGTCAGCATCAGCGGAAGGCGGTTCTGGCTGCTCGGTGGTACGTCGCTCACGGCGGAGTAGCAGGATGACGCCCACTCCGGCGGTAAGGATCACGGTCGTTTCTCCAAACGTGTCGTAGCCACGGTAACTGGCGAGAATCGCCGTGACGACGTTCGGCAGTTTAATCTCGCCTTCGGAATCGTTCGGGTCGCCGTTGTCACCATTGGTTTTCACGATGTACGACGGATCGGGGTAGGCGTGGATGTGGCCGTCAGGGTCACCGTAGTACGGCATGTCGAGTGTGCCGTAGACCAGTGCGCAGCCCGTGACGATCACGACTACCAGGGGGGCCGGTTTGAATGCGGCCGGCGGTTTCGCTTCGCGGCTGGTCAATCCCAGGGTGGCCAGCATCAGGAAGGTGGAGATGCCCGCGCCGACGGCCGCTTCGGTAAACGCGACGTCAGGCGCGTCCAGGATCAGCATCCAGCCCGCGCCGAGAAAACTGAAGACACCGGTTAGCATCACCGCTGCCCATAGCTGACGCATCCGCGCGATCGTGATCGCGGTCGCGCCGAGCAGCGCGAGCAACAGGATGACGATCAGTTGTGCCGCATTCGAATCAGCCATCGTTGGGGTCTTCGGGTGAATCGGTTAATTGAGGTTTGAGTCCATCGTGCCAGGCGGCCTGTGCCAACGCGTGGCAGGAAGAAGGGCTCGTTATCGAAAGAAAAAATAACACCATCAGCAACTTGGCTGCGACCAGCCATGGTGTCGTCGTAGTGGCTGTTGCGATGCCGGACTGAAAGGCCTGGAACAGGAGCCCCAGGATGATCATTCCGGCGCCCATCGTGTCGGTAATGCCACCCCCATGCAGCCGCGCGTAAAAGTCGGGAAAGCGGACCAGGCCGATACCACCGATCACTGAAAAAATAGCGCCGGTGAGCAAACAGAGCCAACTGAGAATGTCGATCAGGGCTAGCATGACACGGGTTCCTGGCGCGCGATTCAGTGGGAATGGTCAGTGAAATTTCCGTACTTGGAAAACCGCAGCACGGCGACCATGCCAATGAAGTTCATCAGGGCATAGAGTAACGAGAGGTCGATGAATT
>PBOG01000009.1 GCA_002724245.1 Planctomycetaceae bacterium | reverse complement strand
CGATTTGCTTATCGATGGCCAATACCTTCAGTTCCAGCTTTTTGAGGTCGGGATATTCGTCTTGGAAATGCTTTTCCAGTGCCTGGCGATCTTGTTTTGTTCTCTTGGTTTTGCGCAGCAGAGTGGCGATATTGGCAGGGAGGATCAGCGGGGAGGGATCCCCGTCCATTGCCGATAATCGTGGTCGGCCAATGGTGCGACCGCCGCCGTAGTTTTGTTCGATTGTAAATTCCAACTTGGACCCCGGTTTTAATATAACCGGCTTGGTCAGCTTGAAGATTGCCCAAGCGGGCTTGCCAAAGGCAGGGTTGATGGCCCAGCCGGTTTTGGGGTTGTGATCGATTGCGCCCGCCACGTCCCAGTTCTTCTGGCTGAACGAGGCGATGACGCTCGCAATTTCCATCGGTTGCCCGTTTGCCTTCACGGTAAATTCGTTCACGATGAAGTTTGGGTTGGCAACCGGAATCTTGTTCCGGCCGGGGCCACCCTTGTTCATGGAAGGATGGGTGAGTGCCTCAAGGCGGAGAGCGGTAATGCGCTTCAGTACGGTGCCGGTGGTGATGGTATATGTGCTGCGGTCAGGGTTGTTGCCGCTTACCAGCACGCTGCCGTCTTCCAGTATTTTATGTGAAGGGCCGCCTGTGGCGGAAAATTTGTTGACCAACAACGGCGACCATTTCGGGGCTTCATGCAATCGGGCCAAGGCCTGCTTCTCCCAATTAGCCTGTTCGGATTTCGCCCGTTGGCGCAAGACCGTTAGTTTTTTTCGTTCGGTCTCCAGTCGTTCACGCAATTCTTTCAGTTTGGCTGTACGCGATGTGTCCATTGGCAGGTCCATCGTCGGGCCGTAAAAATCCCACGTGACGCCTTTGCCCTGTTGCTTCACCTCGAGCGGCGTGTTGTTGAAGAAGGCAAAGAGGGAATAGTAATCCTTCATCGAGAAGGGGTCGTATTTGTGATCGTGGCACTGGGCGCACTCGAGCGTAGTGCCAAGGAAGACGGTGCCGGTGGTGTTCACGCGATCAACGACCTGGTTCACGCGATTTTCCTCCGGATGCACGCCGGCCTCCACGTTGCAGGTGGGCGTGCGATGGAAACCGGTGGCGATACGCTGCGCGACGGTGGCGTTAGGCAAAAGGTCGCCGGCGATTTGCTCGATGACAAACTGGTCGAACGGCATGCCCGCGTTCAGCGCGTCGATGACCCAATCACGGTAGGCCCAGCTGTCACGCAATTGGTCGGCCTGAAAGCCGTTGCTGTCAGCATAGCGCGCTAGGTCGAGCCATGGACGCGCCCAGCGCTCGCCATAGCGCGGGCTTTTTAGGAGACGATCGACCACGGCCTCATACGCCTTGGCGCTGGGGTTTTTCAAAAACGTTTCCAAATCCGTGGGCGATGGCGGAAGTCCGGTGAGATCAAGATGAACGCGTCGCAGGAGCTGGCCAGGCGCGGCCTCGGGCGAAGGCTTTAAGCCGTTTTCGCCGAGTCGGTTGAGCACAAACCAGTCAATGGCATTACGGGGCCACGTGGTATCGATGCGCGGGAGCGAAGGNCGTTCNGGCGCACGATAGGCCCAGTGCTTTTCGGCGGCGGCCAAGGTGAGACAGCCGAGCAACAGGCCGGTGACGATGAATTTTCGCGTACGCATCAAACGCTTCAGGCTAGCGTAATCGGCGGGTGGCGGCAATGTCATTCAACGTCGCCACCGTTCTCCCAAGTGANATTGCCTTGCGTCTTGCCGTGCTTGGCATCGCAGACAATGGCGGCCTTGAGGCCCTTGGTGACGGCGTTGTTCTGAATGAGGTTGGAGCGACTTTTGCCGGTTGCCTCAATGGCGGATGGCATGCGTGCGTGCTTGCCNCGTTCGACGACGGAATTNTCGGAGATCCGGCAGCGGGCNCTGTCCTCAANTACGATGCCGCGCTGATGTGGNTTGGTCAGTTGGTTGCCATTCACNGCACAGTCGATGCTGGTCTTTAGCACNATCATNTCGTCCTGCATGCCGTGGAGGGTGTTGCCATNGATGACGCAGTCGCGGCAGTCCTCCAGGCGCACGCCGTCGCGGTACTTCAAGTTGCTGGCGTACATATTGGGGCGGGTGCCGATGGTGTTGGAGCCGATGACAGCACTGTGGCAGTCCTGCAGCAGAAGGTTTTCGCGCGTCGCGCCATAAATGGTGTTGCCGGTGATACTGACGCGGATGGCGTTGCGCAGCCACACGCCACGGTCGCGACTGCCGAGGACATTGCCGGTGATGTTCAGCAGTCGCGCGGCGGTGGCGGGGCCTTTNGCGGCGCGGCCGCTTATGAGAATATTCGCNCCGCTGGCCTCAGCAGTGGCCTGCAGAGTGTTGCTGCTGATGGTGAACTCGCTAATGATATCCTCGGCTGCCTCCAGTACAATCTCACCCGACAACCCATCCGCGCCGCTATTATACTCGATGTCATTGCCGGTGATCTGGATGTTGTGCACGTCGCCTTCCAGTTGGCGGATGCCGGCACGTTTACAGTAGCTGATGTGGTTGCCGATAATGATGACTTGGTGAAGATTGCAACGGTCGAGGAAGATGCCGGTGTCGTGATTGTCGTAGATGTGGCACTGGCTGACGATGAGGTTGCGGTTGCGCTGGGTGAGATGCAGACCGTGGTGGCAGTTTCGGATGAGCACTTCGCGAACNGTGGCCTGCATGGTTCGGAATAGCTCGATGCCGATCGCGCCAGGATGGCGGCCATGCNCCTCGAAGCCGCTGATAACGGGGAAGCGTTCACGTTCCCACGTGTGAGGTTTTACTCGGGCGGGAGTTGCGGTGCCTTGGTGGTCGCCGACGATGCGCAGGGCGGGGCCGGGGCCTTCCATGAGAATGCGCGCTGTGCCGTGGTCGCCGCGAATGCCGACAAAGCCTGTGCGCGGCAGAGGCACAACGACGGGCTGGCGGATGCGGTAGTCGCCACGCGGCAGCTCAAGCACGCCGTCGATCTGTTCCACGGCGTGCTGTAACGCCCTGGTGTCGTCTGCCTTGCCGTCGCCCTTGGCGCCAAAATGTTTCACGTTGGCCATGCAGCGATTATGACGGCCCGGCGGGCGGCCGCAATAAAAGCATTGCCCAATGCGGCGGTTGTAATGACACTTCATCCATCTCATGAAAACGACCGCGTTTCTCTCCCTGTCCCTGCTCACGATCTCCGCAATGGCCGCGGACTGGCCGACATACCGCCACGACGGCAAGCGCACGGCGCTCTCGGCGGAGGCGATGCCGGTGAAGGTGTTCCCGCAGTGGGCATTCGTGCCAAGGCATGCACCCAAGACGGCGTGGCCTGTGCCGGGCGAGGAGACGGAGCGGATGCACAGTGACCGCGTGCTGCACGTGATCGTGAAGGGGCGCACGGCGTATTTCGGCCACAACGTGGACGACAACATCTACGCGCTTGATACGCGGACGGGGACGACGAAATGGACATTTCGCGCGGAGGGGCCGGTGCGGTTTGCGCCGGTGTTTGACGGCGGGCGAATTTATTTCGGCAGCGACGACGGCTATGCGTACTGCCTCAACGCGGCGGACGGAAAATTGGTGTGGCGTTATCGGCCGAGCCCGGCAAACGAGCGTGTGATTGGCAACGGGCGGATGATCTCGCTGTGGCCGGTGCGCACGGGGCTGCTGCTGGAGAAGGGCGTGATGTACTTGGCGGCGGGGGTGTTCCCGTACGAAGGACTGTACGTGGCGGCGGTGGACGCGAAGAGCGGCAAGGAGATTTGGATGAACGATACCGTCGGCGACCAGGCGTGGGGGCTGCAGTACGGCGGGCTGGCGCCGCACGGGTACCTGGTGGCGACGTCGACGACGCTGTACGTGCCGGCGGGGCGCAGCATGCCGGCGGGGTTCGACAAGGCGACGGGGAAATTTAAACAGTTCCTCAACCCGCGCGGCAAGATTGGCGGCGCGTGGGCGCTGGTGGATGGCGAGCAGCTGGTGGCGGGCGTGAACAATCAAGGCATCCCGGCGAAGATCCTGTACGATGAGGGCGGCGGTCGGCGCGGGGACATGTTCGCGGCGTATCCGGGACTAGACATGGTCTTGACCAAGGAGATCTCGTACACCGCGACCGATACCGGGGTATACGCGATTGACCGGGAGAAGTATCGGCAGGCGGCCGTCGAGGTGGCCAAGATGAAGGGCCCGCGTGCGGCGGCGGCCAAGGCACTGGAGGGGCTGCGCAAGCGCGAGGCGGATTTAATCAAGGAAAAGAAGGCGGACGAGCTGAAGGATGTGCGGGGGGAAATTGAAGCGCACCAGGCGTCGCTGGCGGCGATGGAGGCACGCGAGAAGATGCTGAACGCGGCGCGCGTGAAGTGGTTCCTGCCGCGCCTGAACGTGAGGAAACTGGCGCTGGGCGGGAAGACGTTGTTCGCGGGGGGGCGCAGGTTCGTGCTGGCCATCGACACGGAGACGGGTCGGCCGGGGACAACGCAGGCGGTGACTGGGGAAATCCTGGGGCTGTCGATTGGCGACGGGCGGGTGTTCGCCAGCAGCACGGAGGGGCCAATCTATTGCCTGGGCGCGGAGCAGGTGGCGGGCAAGGTGGTGCGGCAGGGACGCAAACAGCCGGCGATGGCGGCGGATCCGCGGCTGCAGGCGAAGGCGCGGAAGTTGGTGGAACGCGCGGGCGGGCGTCGCGGCTGGGCGCTGGTGGCGGATGCAGGGCCGTGCCTGTTGACGTGGCACTTGGCGGCGCAGAGCGATTTCAACATCGTGGCGCTGGTGCGTGATCCCAAGCAGCGGGAGGCAGCGCGCCGGATGTTCGACGAGGCGGGGCTGCTGGGCAGCCGCGTGGCGGTGGAGCCGTGGTCGCTGGAGGAGTTGCCGGATTACTTCGCGAATCTCATCGTGTCCGAAGGTCTGGCGTCGAAACTGCCGGCGAAGGAACTGGCGCGGGTATTGCGGCCGGCGGGCGGCAAGCTGATTTTAAGCGCGCCGGGCGATGGAAAATTTGTCGCGGAATTGAAGGAGCACGCGCGCGCGGAGACATCGGCGGCGGTGAAGGACGGCATGCTGGAGTTCACGCGCGGCAAGCTGCACGGCGCGGGGAACTGGACGGGGCTTTATGGAAACATGGCCAATACGTCGTCGTCCAAGGATGAGCTGGTGAAGGGGCCGCTGGGGGTGCTGTGGTTTGGCGAACCGGGCAGCAAGGACATGGTGGAGCGCCACGCGCGCGCGGCCAGTCCGCTGGCCATCAACGGCCGGCTGTTCATGCAGGGGGCGGAGGTGGTGATGGGGTACGACGCGTACAACGGGGCGTTCCTCTGGCGGCGCGAGATCAAGGGCGCGGTGCGCGTGCAGGTGGACGTGGATGGCTCAAACCTGGCGGCGACGGATGACGCGATCTTCGTGGCGACGGGTGACCGGGTGCTGCATCTGGACGCGCAGACGGGGAAGACGATCCGCGAGTTCAGCTTGCCGCGCAAGGCAGATGAACCGGCATTGCGCTGGGGGTACGTCGCGGTGCGCGACGGCATCCTATTCGGCAGCGGCGCGGTGCCATTGAAACAGCAGTACGGCTACCTGTGGAACGTGATGGTGAAGGACGGCGAGTGGAAGGCGGCCAAGGATGTGCCGGCGAACGCGCGGGGAACCTTGGCGCGGGGGATCAAGATGTATCCCAAGCCCGACAGCCACGCCTACCATTACTTCAAGCGTGAGGGGCTGCACTGGCGTTACATGGCAAACTTTCCCAAGTGGCTGCCGGATCACCACCCGTCGCCAGTGAATCCGAATACCATCATGCTCAGCACGAAGCTGTTTGCGTTTGACATCAAGACCGGCAAGCTGCTGTGGGAGCGCAACGGGAAGGGCATCCCGAACATCTCAATGGTGATCGGCGAGGGACGCCTGCTTTTCCTAGAGGACGACCTCACGGCGGCCGAGAAGAAGCAGGCCGCGGAGGCGACGAAGGCGAACATCGAGGCAGGCATCTACAAGCCCGACCGGGAACGCGATCTCCCCGAGGCCCAGCGTGACTACCGGCGCGTGGTGTGCCTGGAGGCGCGCAGTGGGCAGCCGCTCTGGAGCCGGCCGTACGACTTGACCGGGTGCGGGTCCACCAAGCTGGGCTTGGCGTACCGGGATGGACGCGTGCTGGCGTTCGGCCACTGGAGCAACCACGACGAGGGGCCTTTTAATGACAAGCGCAAATATAAAGATGGCGGCCTGCATTGGCGGCGCATCACGGTGATGGACGCAGGCGGCGGCAGCTTGCTGTGGAGCAAGCCGCTGAACTACCGCCGCCGGCCGACCATCGTGGAGAACACGATTTACATCGAGCCGCGCCGCGCCGACTTGGCGACGGGCGAGATCCAAATGCGCGAGCATCCCATCACCGGCGCGAAAGTGCCGTGGGAATTCCTGCGGCCTGGCCACAGCTGCGGCATTGTGACAGCCACACCCAAGAGCCTCTTCTTCCGGTCGTTCAGCGGGGCCATCGTGAACACCGAGCAGGACAGCGGGCTGCAACTGTTCGGCGGCATGCGCCCCGGCTGCTGGAACAGCATGATCCCCGCCAACGGCCTGCTGAGCATGCAGGAGGCGAGCAGTTCTTGCACGTGTAGCTACTCGTTGCGCACGACGGTCGTTTTAAAACACAAGCCACAGAAGGGCCACGCCGAGTGGGCGGTGTTCATCAGCCAAGCCGCCGACAAGCCGGTGGGCCACCTGGCGGTGAACTTCGGCGCGCCGGGCGACATGCGCGCGAAAGACGGCACGGTGTGGTTTGGGTATCCGCGGCCCGTGACGAAGGTGGGGCAGGGCAAGTTTGCCAACTACGGCATCAAGTTCAACCTGGCC
>PBOG01000008.1 GCA_002724245.1 Planctomycetaceae bacterium | reverse complement strand
TTGAAGCAGTTAAGGATGGTAAGCATTTCACTGCGGATCCGAAGCTGGTGGAGAATCCGTTTGATACACGTCAACTGAAATGGCGACCGGATTCCAGTGGGCTGTTGTTCGAGCACATCGAACGCGGGTTTGGCGCGCATCGCGTGATGGAGATTCAGATACCCTCAGGCAAATCGCGCGCGTTGATTGATGAAACGGCAAAAACGTTTGTTTTCGTTTACGGCAACAGCTATCGGCGAGATGTCAACGGCGTGGAGGAAATCATCTGGCGCTCCGAACGCGATGGCTGGAATCACCTGTACCTCTACGACGGCGTGACCGGCAAGATGAAGAATCAGATCACCAAGGGTGAATGGGTGGTGCGCGAGGTGGTGGAGGTGGATGAGGAGAAACGGCAGATCACATTCAAGGCCTGCGGCCGTGAGCCGGAGCAGGATCCGTATTACCTGCATTACTATCGCGTGGACTTCGACGGCACGAACCTCGTGCGGCTCACCGGGGGCGACGGCACGCACAGTGCGCAGTTTTCGCCGGAAGACACGGTTTTCATCGACACTTGGAGCCGCGTTGATCTGCCACCGCGCCATGTGTTGCGCCGGGTCAGCGACGGCAAACAACTTTGCGAACTGGAAACCGCCGACGCGAAGGATCTCTATGCCACCGGCTGGCGTCATGCCGAGCGGTTTGTGGCCAAAGACCGAGACGGCAAGTTCGATATCCACGGTATCATCTGTCGCCCGAGCAATTTTGATCCCAAGAAAAAATATCCCGTGGTTGAGGTCATCTATGCCGGTCCACATGGTTCGTTTGTGCCCAAGGGTTGGCGTAGTCGCTACGGTCATTGGCGCGACGAACTGATGGAGCTGGGCTTCATCACCGTGCAAATCGATGGCAAAGGCACCAATCATCGCGGCCGCGAGTTCCAACATTTTGCCTACAAGAACATCAACGATGCCGGCTTTCCGGATCGCATCAAATGGATGCAGGCGGCGGCGAAAAAATATCCGCAAATGGACCTTAGCCGAGTGGGCATCTACGGCGGCAGTGCCGGCGGCCAAAACGCGATGGCGGCTTTGCTGTGGCACGGTCACTTTTACAAGGCCGCGGCGGCCGACTGCGGCTGCCACGACAACCGCATGGACAAGATCTGGTGGAACGAACAATGGATGGATTACCCCGTCGGTCCGCACTACGCTGAGCAGTCCAACACGGTGAATGCCCATCGCTTAAAGGGTGCCTTGTTTCTTTCGGTGGGCGAGCTGGACAAGAATGTTGACCCTTCGTCCACCTATCAGGTGGTCAACGCGCTGATCAGGGCCGACAAGGATTTTGAATTCCTGATGGTGCCCGGGGCCGGCCACGGAGTAGGCGAATCACGCTATGCAGCGCGACGCCGCATGGATTTCTTCGTCCGCCACCTGCACGGAGTGGAACCGCGTGTAAAATAGCATTAACGGAAGCTGGTCTTCCGTCATTAATTGATCATCTTGCATTTGCCTCCAGTGAAGGCGGCTATCTGATTCATGATGCCGCCGGGCAGCGAGGCAATTGCAATGGTATTGATCATCACGTTGCCGCCGGAATTTCTAATGGTATTCATGAGGGCTGCCTCATTGTTGAATTGACCATCAGCCAGCAGCCAGACCGTGTCTGGCTTCATGGCCAGCGCGGCTTGGAGGGAAGCGTGTGGGCTAGTCCCTCCGCCTGATTGTTGTGTTTGAATCCATTGTAATGCGAGATTCTTGTTAGATGGATTGCCTGCAATCAAACGGTTTATCGGAGGCATGGGGTGGTGTTGATCGTCGTAAAAAATTACTTGGAACTCCTGGTTCGGAGTGAGGCCGCTTATAAATTGAACCAAATGGCCACATGCAGTGGAAAACCGGGTGTGGCCTTGAAAGGGAAGTTGCATGCTGCCCGACTTGTCGATGATGAAAACAAACTTGGAGCCCTTGCCCTCGGTGCCCATGAACACGGGAGCACCTCCCTTAGAAGTACCTCCTTGAGCAGAACCCCCTGGGGGCAAATTTGCGGCGCCGGGTTTTGCCCCGCCTTGCGCAGGTGGGAACGGGTTAAAGAAAACCACTGCGTTTGTGTCGACCTTGGCGAGGGATTTGGCTTGGCCGCCGGGTGAGGTAACGGCTCCGCCGCCACCACCGCCCCCGCCTTCATCATTGCCACCACCGGCGGAGGTGGCAAAGGATTCTCCGGTGCCCGTTCCCTCCGCCGCATTCGTCCCTTCGGCACCTGGGGTTGGCCTGAGCAGCAGGTACAACAGCATAAGGAAGATGATGGAGGCGACCACCAACACACCTGCCCGCTTGCGATCGGAAAAGTCCTCCGATGGAAGTTCCGCTTGCGGAGGGAGTGAATCCTGATCGGGATTAATTTCCATGACTATAATATATCACGCGTACGGGTGTTTGTCATTCCACTGGNGGTTTCTTTCCGCTGGGCCCCAAGAGCACTTTTTCGTTGGGCAGGAATGGCTTCCAAGCAAAGCGGACGTTGAGTGAGGCAGCAGTGCGCTTGAAGTCCTCGAACACGGAAAATCCGTCGGTNTAGACAATGAANAGGGGATAGTACCGCTGTTGGTCTAACTTGCCGAGGTAATCCGCCAAGCCTGCGTCATTTAGACCACCGCCATCCACCGTCTGTGCCTCCAGCCCTCCTCCACCCTGNACCAGACGCACGGAAGTTTTGTTTTCCATGATTTTTCCGNTCTCNACCAAGGCGCAGGGGAAGGCGTGATCCTTGGTGACAATGATCGGCAGGGGAGTCTTTGAGGTATCCTGTTGCGCGGGCAAACGCAAGTTGTGTACGCCAAACTGAGCTTGTTGCGACAGCACCTTGATCTGGCGGTTTTGATAGGCAATGTGCTGGACTAGCGCATCGCGCTCTTCCACCAGGCTGTCGCGTTCCTCATGGGCACGGACGATTTTTTTAATGTCGTTTATGGCCTTGGCCAGCAGGCTTGCGCCGGAGATTTTATCGGCAACTTCCTGGAGAGCTGCGATGGCCTTCTTGGCGTCGTTGATGGCTTGTTGCCGGTTGTTCTTACGGGCCTTGTCGGCCTCGTTCTGCAGGTCGTCCATCTTGCTTGATGCGGTGAGGGCAATGAGCAGGACGATAAGGATGATGCCGCCAAGGGCGTTGCAAACCGTGTCGAGCAGCAGTCCGGTGCTGTCCTTGTTCTTAATGCTACGTTGGCCGGCCATCAGTTGGCTCCCGCTAAGTTGAGTTTTTCACCCATAGGNATAGAGTCGGTNCCCATGGTGATNNCCTTTCCCNTGATGACCCCAGAGATTTTCCGCATGTGCAGCACGCCTGGCGGTCGTACGAAGCACACGACGTGATGCTGGGCCTTGTCCAGTCCGTTCAGCAGGGCATCCACGGCTTGGGTATCCGCTAAGNGGATCTGTTTCTGGTCCAGNGGGGTGTCGAGCCAAAATGAAGTCACGGTTTTGCCGCCAACCTCTAGAATCAGCACCCGCTTTTTGTCGTTGTTCCCAGGCAGGAAAAGCGAGGAACGCTGATCACCCTTGAGGGCCGCCTTCAGGCGATCAATCTTGATCTTGTTTTGCTGTATTTTTTGCACCAACTCGGCGATTTGGTCTTGGACATTCTCGTTTTGCTGCGAGAGCGCCTGGGCACGGCCGGGCTTGACGAGGGTGCCCATTTTTTTTAACTGATCCTCAATGCGCTTGATTACATTGGAAGCGCTCTGTGGATTTTGCAGCGCTCCTTGGCCAACGAGTTTGTCCCGGCCCTGATTGATGATAGCCTCAAGATCCTTGATCATTTTGGNCAACTGCTCCAACTCCTGATCGGACTTGATCTCAGCCTTATGACTTGCAGACTCGGGCTTGCTTGAGGACAGGATCAAAATGAGGGAGAAGACGATCAGAATGCCGATCACGGCNGTGAACATATCCTGAAGCGTCATGAAGTTGATACCTCCGCCGAGTTTTTTCCTGAAAGTGTTTGCCGCCATGGGAACGTGGGGTGGCTAGCTGTACTGAGGACCTTGTTCGGGNTTAGGTTCGGGTTGTTGCNNGGGCGNCTNGTGGACATGCGGCNGCTGAGGCACGNCTCCCNNGGCAATTTNCGCCTGATTGTACAAAATGTTTTNCAACATCTGCTCCATGGACACNGATTGCTGGTTGAGCCTCAGCTTTGAGATAACATGNACGTGGCAATACTCGTTGCAATCGTCTAGGAACTCGGATTCCTTGGACTGCATGTGGTTCAGGTACAGCTGGATCAGCAGGGCAAACACCAGCGCCACGAGAGTGGTTTCAAACGCGGTGGACAGGCCTGAAGTCACGCCCGTGAGATTGGTCTTGATGTTCTCAATGCCCTCGGCGCTGCCCAAGGTGGCGGCGAACTCGCCTATGGCACTACTGAGACCAAGCACTGTGCCGATGAAGCCAAGAATTGGCACTGCCCAGACCATGGCGTTGGGCAGGATATAGCTCGAGGCCACCTGTTCCTCATCGATTTCCGACTGATTTTTCATCACCGCCGCCACGTCACGGATCTCCCCAATGTTTTGCAAGCTAGCGAGGGAAGCGTCGATGCGCTTTAATAGAATGAAGTGCCGCGGGTGATCCACCATGGCCCGCAGTCGCTCGAGCACCTGTCTGGCATTGGTTTCGTTCAGGAAAAAATCCGGGTTTTCCGGCACCACCTTGAGGCGCAGCGCGCGAGACTGGAACTTCACCTTACGGCCCTTCACAAAAACCATGACCATGGCCCAGAAAAAAAACAGCGTGCAGGGCACGGTAGTGTAAAGGTTGCCGGGGCGGACAAAAACGTCTGTGACAGTTTTCATGCCCTCAGACTGGCCGGCCAGCGAGGTGATCACAAAAAAGAAGGCCCCCGTAAGAATACCAGCCAGCAGAAAACTGAGCAGTTTGTTTATATTAGTGTAGGCACCGGCCTTGAAAAACCCGAACTTCTTCTCGAAGTCGCTTCGACCCCATTCCAAAACTATATTCTGTGCTGTTCCTGATGACATATTTGCTGGCTGCCTTTTCTAGTTTTTGGGGAGGTCAAACAGTGGCGGCAAGTGGCCGTCATAGTCCCCATTGTTCATAGTTTTGATGAAATTATCCAGAAGCTGCTTACGATCCTTGGACAGGCTGAAGAGTGGAGTGTAGGTCAGCGGTTGGACATTTCCACTAACGATGATGAACTTTCCATCTGGGTTCCGTGTGTACAGCAACTCATAACCATTGGTGGTAAAACCAAATATCTCGCTGCCAGGATTCTCCTGCTCGAGCCACTGAAGTGTATCGTCCATGTCCGGGCGCTGATAGCCGGAAAAGCGGATTCCCCTGCCTCCGTCATAAGCCGAACTTAAAAGACGATGATATTCGCGGGCCTCTTTCACGTAGGAGATTTTGGCGGCATTAAAAAAATGCGTTCTCAAGGCAAGCCATTCCTTCCGTTCACGGAGATCCGAGATCATCCAGTCACCAGCCTTAATGTTGTCAGCGCGGAGTTTGCGGAGGGATTCACGATCACGTTGTACTTGTGGCGACCATTCCAAGCCCCATTCGCCCGGCATGAGATCCATGAACTCGTACAAGTTTCCGGCTAGGTAGGCAATGAACCACGGATTCGAAACATTCTTAAGGGTGTGTGTCCCAAGCTGGCCATCCGGCAACTGTATGTTGGGTATTGTCACCCCCACCTCAGCGTCATTACGTACAAACTGGTTTAAGCGATCGAGAATGGCAAGGGTCTCGGAGGTCCACTCTTTCTTGTCTCGATCCCAAAGGTCTGAGATTCCTAAGCGGCCCCGAATGATGTTCTTCTGACTAAGGTAACTGGAGACATCTTTAATTATCACGAGCCGGTAGGCTTGATTATTGTCGGGGATTGGCCTGTAAACTTCCTCTGAAAAAGCAATCTGGTTCCGGTTGCCACGGTAAAATTTGTGCAAGCGGCATTTCTTGTTAAACTCAAACCCGGGCTGGCCGCTCTCGATGTACAAAATATCCCATGGTCCTTGAACGGATTTAAGGGAAAACAATTTCATCTCAGATTCCGCAAAAGTCACTGCGACAATCCAGACAACCTCGCAGTTGACATATTTTTGCGTAATAAACTTATCGTCGAGAAAAATAATGGCTGGGCCATCGGGTGCATCCGGTTTGAGGCTAAGTGGTCCCGAAAGCTTCATGAGGAAATCGGCATCCCCCTTGAAAGTCGCAGGCGTAATCTGTTCCTTAATGATTACATCCAGATCGATCTTGGCTTGAGCAATGAGCTTGAGATCATCCACGATGTTGGGCTCGGTGAGAGCATTGGTTTGCAGCTTTGCGATGGCGGCGAGATAATCTTGCAAGGTCACCTTTGTGGGGTTGGCGGCGGTGCCCGCGACTTCCGCAGCTTGAAAGGCGTTGTCCCAGTCGCGGAGGAAGCCCCCGTACTGGACATGGGCGGCCTCAACGTTGGCGAACCGCTGGCGGATCGCGGTGCCGGGCTGCAGCATGGGCACCTGCCGGTTGGTGGTAGTGTGCCACTGTGTCAGAAGAGGCTGGATGTCCTTTAACCCTTTGCGAACGGGCACCGGGCCCTTGCCGGGCTGCAGATCCTTGTTGAGGATGGCTTCCATTTGCACCAGCAGGTCAGTGTCCTCGTTGGCTTTCTTGGTCGCTTCTTCGCGCAGAACCGTCAGCCATTGGCTTTGGACGACCACCAGCCGGTCTTCCTGACCAGAAACGAACTCGGGGGCAAGCTTGGCAACCATGTTTGTCGCGGTGATCAGCTTGTCGGTAAATAGCTCAATGTTTTTGTCATTGCCGCGCTGGTTGCCGAAGTTTGCGCCCTTTTCCTTCTCCAATCCGGAGAGATGCGCATCGACGGCGGCCAGCTGTTCCTCCTCCTGCTTGATGAGGAGTTGAGCCTCGGACATGGTTTCCTTGAGGCCTGCGACAAGGAATTTCTTCAGGTCCAGCATCTTGATGCCGGTAAGAGACCCCTTAAGGGAACCCACACGGCGCTCGGCGATTGCGGACTCGAGGTTGGCGCGCAGTTCCTTGCCTGAGTTTTGGGAAACGATGCAAACGACGACGAAAGCACAAATGGCCAGGCAAACAGCAACGACAACGACCGTGACGCCAACATTGCCTTTTTCCATCTGCTGAATGTCCCGCGCCAAGCCGGCCCGTTCGCGCTGGGTCCGACCCTGCAGTTCGCGCGGAACAGCCTGCTCGATCGCCTGTAGTCGGGCCCAGCACTCATCCAATTGCCTTTTGGCCTCACGCAAATCCTTGAGGCGATGGCTCACGTTGCGAGCGCGGTCGTTCTCACGGTTTTGCAGAAAAGCATCAAGCTGGCGGACGGCGTCGTTATATTCCTCCTCCTTAAGCCAAGTACTCTCTTTTTGCTCGGTCCACTCGCTGGCTTCCCGAACAAAATTTTCCTGCTTTTGGTTCAATGACAGCCCTGCCACTTGCTTTTGAGTTTGCAAGACCTTGTCCAGTAATTCGCTTGAGGTTTGCCAATCCTGAGCCTGAATGGCGGCGGAGGTCTGCCCCAGCCATTGGTCAACTTGGCAGGCCTTTGCCTGTGGCCAGCAATCAAGCTGCTTGGCTTCAAAGAACGGCATGTCCTCCACCTCCTCAACCAAGCGGTTGACGGCATCCATGTCATTATCCCGAAGGGCGGCGTTTAGCTTTTTTGCCTGAGTGCGGAGGACGCCTTGTTCCACCTCGGGCCGTGCTTGGTTGGCGCTTTGGTTGCTGGGGTCCAACTCGAGAATGGCTTGGAGCACCCCGTAGGCACCGGTGAAATCACGACTCATCATGAGCTGTGTGAACTCGCGGGAAAGGGGGTGTGTGGGGCCAATCTCATCTTCGTTTTGCAGCGCGTGAGTGAGTGCCCTTATGGAGGAAGCGTCGAATACAGGCGCTTGGGGCAGGTTTTGATTATCGCAATATTGAGCCCACTTTGAGGCCTCGTCGATGGAGAGAATCTTTATCATCTCCATCACAGGTGGAGACTGATTGGCCAGTTGTACAGCTCCAACGATGTTGTGGTTTTCGACCATACTGACGCATTGCTCAAGCCGCTTGTTGGTGGCCTCACAAATCTCAAGGAATTCCTTAGCTAAGCGGGCGGCCTGAGGCTTGTGCTGGTCGCGATGCAGCAGTTCCTGGATTTTGGTGACTAAAGCCTTGGATTGTCGCAGGTTCATCGTTTGAAATAAATCAGCGGAAATGTTTGGCCATCCGGCGCCCGCAGCCGTAGCAAAAAATCGTGGCTCGCACAAAAATTCATCCAGTCGGCCACTTGTTGCAGGGTGCCGTTGGCAGCAGCAGTTTGCATGTTTTTTAGCTGTTGAACAACCCGTTGGGCTTCCCACAGGTTGCCACTCTTGTGTATCGCATTGAACTTGGCCGCAATGCCTTTACTGATTGGGTCGTTGCGTTGCATAAACCAAGCTGCCATCTGGTTCAGGAGGTTTTGCTGTCCAACCAAAGCTGGTTTGCCGAATATTTGCTGCTCTGTGTCTTTTTGGACCCGAAGTGCCTCCTGCCAATCCTGAAAAGCTTGTTTTATTTGCAGGACAAGTTGACGCGGTTGCGTACCGGTCAAAACCACCAGGGCTCTTTGGAATGCACGGTCATCCCTGGCATTCAGGATTAAATCCCGCTCAATGCCTGCCTTAACCTTCATGGCGACCTGTTCGAGCGCGTGTCGCTTGGCGGCGGTATGGGCTTTAGCCCCGTCTCTCTTGACTTTATGTATTTTCTCACGTTGACGAATGGCTTCAAGAACACTGAGAAGGTCAAACATCCTAACCGCGTTGTTGAAGAGCTCACGGGTCTCGTTTGGCCGCACGGCGAATTGCAGCGGGATGGTGTCATATATGGATAAATCAAGCTCAGCGCCGCCGCTACTCACCAAGGGATCAGGCGGCATCGGCAACAACTCGCGCTTGAACGCCGCACCGGCACCCAACAGGTTCTCCGACCGCAACAGGTCATCCAAGTCCCTGGTCATCACCGGGGTAAGCCGAATCTTCTTGGCGACGTTGTCGAATTGCAGGGAAGTCACGTCAAGCCGGATGGGGGCGTTGGTGGGATGCGCAAGAGACGAAAGCGCTATCAGGCAAAAGGGGGAAAAGGCACCAGCGGTCGGTTCCAATATGCAAAATCCCTGCTTGGCGGGATACAAGGCCATGGGCTGGTCGTTGCCTGCATAGCGAAAAAACCAATCACCCGCCGAGAAATGGTAACCCGAGGGAACCACCGGCAAGCCATTTGCGTTGAATTGGATCGAAGTGCCATTGGGATTGGCTTTCTTTCGACCCAAGTGTTGACCACGAACAAATCGGGCATGAGGAAAATCCCCCGAGTTGGGAACCTTTCCGACGATGGAATCCTTATAATGTGTCTTGGCTGAAGCCGAGAACCCGCCCAAAGCGCGATCCCCTGCGGGCAGACCGCCAACATCAATTGGTTTGGCCAATCCGTCAGTCAGAAACGAGACATAAGTCCGCATCCCAGTGATGCTGTTGATGTGTCCGGGAACCACGGGGCGCGGCGGGGCTACCGTCCCGTTCCCTACTGGAGGGGCTACCGTCCCCTTCCCT
>PBOG01000007.1 GCA_002724245.1 Planctomycetaceae bacterium | reverse complement strand
GTCTCAAAGCTCGGGATACCAGTGACGATTGCAGGACAGGAGGTTCGGACCGGAGATGTACTCCATGGCGATGCAAACGGGGTCGTGGTTGTTCCTGACGACGTCGTGGACCAGATTCCGGCAGAATCAGCTAGGAAGCGGCTGCTCGAAGACGAACTGATCAATTTGACACGGACCAACGAATTCACGCTCGCAGCGTTCAAAGAGTTGCGGAGCCAAATCCCGATACTTCATACCGATCTACCGACACGGCCCCAGGGTCCTACCGCGTAACGAGAGGAACATGGCGAAACCATCAGTAGTGGATGCACACATGCATCTTTACGATCTCAATCACCCCGATCTGTTCTACGAGCACCTGCAGAATCCCGACTTTGTCCATCCTTTGATCGGTCCGCAATTAGGAAAACTTGCGGAACGCAATTACGAGGTCTCTGACTACCTTGCTGACATTGAAGGACATGGTGTGGACAAGTCGATCCACATCCAGTGTGCGATGGGCTCGGAAGATCTAGTTGATGAGACGAAGTGGCTGCAAGGACTTTCCGACGAGTATGGCTACCCACATGCGATCGTTGGGGAGGCCGACCTATGTGACCCACAAGTTGGTCGTCTCCTCGAACGTCATTGTCAATACGAGAACTTTCGGGGTATACGAGATTTTGGCAGTGATGACTACTTGACGTCGACAGAATTTGCCCGCGGTTTTTCCATGCTTGCGGACTTCGATCTCGTTGCCAGTTTGGACGTGAAGTGGGAAGACATGGAGAAACTGGCGCAACTATCCGAGAACCATCCGGAGACCCTGGTCGTCCTGGACCATGCGGGGTTCCCTACAGAAAGGACGGAGGAATACTTCGAGAATTGGCAAAGGGGTATTAAGAGGCTGGCTGAGTGTGAAAGCGTCTATTGCAAGGTCTCAGGTTTGGGAATGTGCGATAACGCATGGACTACCGACAGCATCAGGCCCTGGGTAGTTCATTGCTTGGAGTCGTTCACGCCAGATAGGACTATCTGGTCCAGCAATTGGCCGGTTGATGGGCTTTGGAGCGACTATGGCACGATGATCGAGGCATACCGAGAAG
The DNA here is from genome assembly GCA_002724245.1 of Planctomycetaceae bacterium. GTDB lineage: Bacteria > Planctomycetota > Planctomycetia > Pirellulales > Pirellulaceae > UBA9264. The sequence continues at coordinate 6,154 of PBOG01000007.1, read as the reverse complement.
TTCTTTCGGTTCTCTCGGAAAGAGACCAGGACAAGGTGTTCGGAGGAAACGCCGAAAGGATCTACCGCATCTAGGATCCAGAAAATGGCGAGGTGGCTCGGAAGAACGTTCCGAACTAATTCTCCGATTCGATATAGCCCAGGACTTGACCCGGCAGTACTGGTTCATCGACTTCAATATCAATCTGTACCAGTAATCCAGTCTCGGCTGCGGCTATCTCGGTGATCACCTTGTCTACGTCGACTTCCACGACGGCTTGCCCTTGGGAGACTTGGTCCCCAATTTTGACCAGCCATTCTGCGACTACCGCATCACCCCCCTCTCCCCCAGTTTGCTCGTAGGTGATCGGATGTCTCATTCGCTGGCCTCCTCGTATATCTCTGGGTTGGCGATCGATGTAGGCCGTCTTCCGCTCAAGACGTCGACCATCCCTGCAGCCATGTCTTGGAAAATGCGTTCTCGCGCCCGGTTGGTAAGCCCGAGCGCATGCGGGGAGAACAAGACTCTCGAGTCTCGAAAGATCGGGTGGGAGGTATCCGGTGGCTCGGATTCGAATACGTCCAGACCCACACCAGCGAGTTGGCCGGAATCAAGTGCGGTGTGGATGCTTTCATAAGAATCGATCAGGCCACCTCTAGCCAGGTTGACGAGAATTGCCCCGGGTTTACACCTGCTCAGCAGTTCGGCGTCGACCATGTCTTTGGTTTTCGGTGTAAGCGGCGCATGCAGGGAAATGAAGTCTGCAGTCTCGAACAGTTCCGTGAGATTACAGTGCCGAATTCCCAGTTTCCCCGTTGCGCGCTCTTCCATGTACGGATCGAATGCCGAAACGTTCATTCCGAATGCGCTGCCGATTGAAGCCACACGTCGGCCTATTCGGCCCAGACCCACGATTCCGAGGGTGGCCCCTTCCAGGTCTCCGAGAGAGAGTCTGTCTCGTTGTGACCAGAATCCGTCTCTGACCGCGACGTCTAGTTCTCGGATCCGCTTCGTAATTGAAAGGAACATCGTAAAAGTTCCTTCTGCTACAGCGCTGACTCCCGCATTTGGAGTGATGACAACGGGTATTCGATTCGCGGAAGCTGCCTCTAGGTCGACCCCGTCGGTTCCGACGCCACTTCGTCCAATGACTTCAAGCCGATCAGCTGCGTTGATCAGCTCTCGGTCGAGAGTCGATCCACCGCGTAGCACGATTGCCCGCATTCGGGGAATCAGTTCGGAAGGAACCCCTTCACGGTGGTCGGACAACTCGACGAGATCCCCAAAGTCCGACAGCATGTCCTGAGCGAGTTGGGTGACTGGACCGGTCGCAATAATGAGGTCAGGCAATGTCATCGAATCTCAATTTCNATAATTGGCGCCAACTNGATTCGGTAAATNGCCTGAGATTGGTTGAATTGACGGGCTTGCGTTTGTACGCGTCTAGTAGTAGCCGCCGCCGCTCGCCCGGCCCTTCTCACGCACAACCATGAGTTGATTCGAATACTCTTCCCTGAGCCAGACGGCATCACTTCCCACGCTTGTTAGCCGGTAACCCATGGCTTGGGCTTCCAGGGCGGATTCACCCGAAAAGCAGTGAATTCCTGGAATACGGTCTGCGCGTTCGCAGGAGTTGGAGACTTTTAGCAACATCTCGTTCAGCTGTTCGGTGTTCTCCCCAAGCTGAAAACCATGTGAGAGTGAAAGGTCTGCAGGCCCGACATAGACACCATCTATACCCTCGACTTCCAAGATGTCATCAATGTTCTTCATTGCTTCCGCCGTCTCGATCTGGACTAAGCAGATAACTTGCCGGTTCACTTCCTCTGGATCTCGTCCAAGTAGCATCTGGGAGCGCAGGGGACCATAACTACGGCTCCCAAGGGGTGGGTAACGCACTGATGCCACGACATCGTTGGCGTCTTCCAGGGTATTCACCATTGGAATGATTAGGCCCTCAGCTCCGGCGTCGAGTGCCCGCTGGGCGGTGCCTAGATCGCGGTAGGGGATCCGCACCATGGGGGTCTTGGAAGCCGCTGTGATTGCCTGAAGCATCGGCATGAGATTGGATTGGGAGGCAGCACCGTGTTGTAGATCTACGACGACGTAATCGACGTCGAGATTCGCAACTATCTCTGCTGACAGCGAGTCGGCGAGGTGACACCAGCCACCAATTAATGTGGCGGCATCGTTGAGTTGCTCTAATGCGAGATTTATCGTCAAACTAAGACCTTTTACCCGTGCTGCAAGCAGCGTCTATCAGCGACCAAGGACCATAACTGTAACATAGGTTTAAATATGAGGCCAGTCGGGTGGCAAAACAAGGAAGTGAAGTACGGTACAGACGGATTGTTTTAGCGGAACTTCGAAGCGGATCCGATGGTCGAAACGGCTCCGATGCAAGCCGTCCGATACAAGCCCAACGAGGGGCGAATCCTCAACGAGGGGCGAATAGGCGACGAGTTGTCCAATTTGCCGCGAGTTGGTCCCTGGCCCGGAACAAATGGTCGGCCATCACAGCAGCCTCGGCCTCGTATCTGTGAAGGGACATGGAGATGCTAACCGCCACACTGTCGCTGGATTCGGTCTCGTCGGAACCGTGTGGGATAACTACCGCTATGCAGGCGCGCCCAATGAGGCTCTCATTGTGTTCCACGGCATAGCCGCGAAGTCTGGTGACCTCAAGATCTTCAATCAACTCTGCTTTGGAGGAGATCGAGTTCATTGTCAAGGTAGTTAAAGGTTCCTCTCCGTAGAGGCGGTCGATCTCTTCATGGCCCATTTCGGCCAGTAGGGCCTTACCAAGTGCCGTGCACCCGGCAGGTAGACGGCGTCCGACATGGGTAAACGTGACGACCGAATATTCCCCTTGCCATTTCTCCAGATAAAGAACTTCGTTGCCCCGGAGGGTCGCGAGAGCTACCGTTTCACGGGTTTCGTGGGAAAGTTGCTGGAGCACATCCCGTGCGGTTGTGGTGTAGTCAGACTGGGAGATGAAAGAACCACCGAGTTCAAGGCAACTTATCCCTAGCCAGTAGCGACCGTTGCCCACGTCACGGACGCAGTCTCGCGATTCGAGTTCTTTAATCACCCTAAAGACCAGGGACTTTGTCCGACCGATTTGGCTCGCGATAGCACTCATTGGCATGGCCTCGGGTGCAACTGCGAGGCAGAGCAGAATTTCAGCCGCACAAGCCGCTGCTGGTGCGTTGTACTTGGTGTCACCCATCGAGCCCCACCTCCGGTTTCGTCGGTTCTTGAACCCTGCAACGTACACGCTGCTCGCAAGTGCCGTCTCAGCCAAGGGCGTGTCGGAGCCTTTTCTTCCGTGCCTACTAGCGATACGGTGTTCCAGTTATGGAATGCGTACGGTCTGGACCGGCTTCTTCCACGAAGCTTGATTTTCCGGGTGTCTGCGTCGTCGGTTCAGGCGCGATCGCAAGGGACCATGCTTCGGCTCTAAAGGAATCGGATTTGGGATCCCTCGAGTGGGTTGTTTCTCGTCGTGCAGAGTCTGCAGACGCATTCGCTCAAGCCTGGAATTTCAAGAACGCGTCGACTTCTTTGGCCGACGCCCTCCGCGATCCAGCCGTTGACGTCGTGGTCATTGCTTCGCCAAACAGCATCCACGCCGCTCAGGCAGAGGCTTGTCTACTTGCTGGCAAGGACGTGTTAGTGGAGATACCGGTTGGCCTGACGCTGAGTTGTGTCCAGAGCCTGGAAAAAATGGCGGCAGAGCTGGACCGCCGAGTCTTTGCATGTCACACCATGCGTTCTTTTCCAGCGATTGCTCATTTGCGGAAGCTTGTCATGAAAGGTGAATTCAAAATAAGTCAAATTGTGGGAACATTCGCGATTCCTCGAAGAAACAATCAGGGGTGGTCGGGACAGCGGAGCTGGGTCGATGACCTGCTATGGCACCATGCCTGCCATCTGGTTGACACAACATTCTGGGTCTTGGGTTGTGACTCATTTTCAAACGTCAACGCGCTCACAGGACAACGCCATCCTGAATTTGGAATGTATATGGACCTCGCGGTCACCTTCGAGTGTCTAGGCAATCGGCCGGCAGTTCACTCCCTCTCGTACAACTGTGAGCAATTGGTCTGGGAACTTAGATTCTTCGGAACCAGTCAAACATTCGTGTTTAAGAATGGAGAACTCTTCCAGGATGGGAAGAACCAAGTGGTAGCCGCTTCAGATATACGTGATCTCAGACCGCAAAACGAAGAAATATTCGATGCTCTTTGTTCCGGTAAAGAGTCGATCTACGACCTAGGAACTACGTTGAGTTCGTACCGACTTCTCCAAGAGGTTGATGACATCACGGGATGGAGCAATGATTGATTCCTATACACACTGCGGTATCGACAAATATGAACCTGTTGATTCGTTAGTGGAAGCGATGGAATATTCTGGAATGACCAGGGCCGTTCTCGTCCAACACTTGGGCCAATTTGACAATTCGTACATCGAAAGTGTTGTCAAAAGCAGTCCTGCGACCTTTACCGGAGTAGGCCTTGTTGACCCGACAGACACGAATTGGCGCAGCCAAATTGGACTTCTCAGGGACTCGGAATCATTTACAGGAATCCGATTTTCAACGCCGTCGATTATTGGAAACTTTGACGTTGTGATGGAAGCGGGGGAAATGGGTCTTCATCTCATTCTTTACACCCCTGATGGGATCGGTGAGGTGAGTCGAGAAATCGCGGAACTTGCGAGAACGTTGCCGGATACATTCATCGTGTTAACTCACCTTGGATGTCCAGGCCAGGAGGTGGATGTGGATCGCAGAAACCTCAGTATTCTTGGTTTGGGAGAATTCGCCAATGTATTTGTAGGACTTTCAGGGCAGCACATGTTCTGCGAGTATCCGTATACGTACTTACGAGATTATACGAAACGAATTGTTGAGACCTACACATCTGGACGAATAATGTGGGGTTCTAACTTCCCAGTCTGTGGATCAATGGAGGAGTACAGGATGGATCTTTCGTATATTTTGTCAGGAAATCTCGAATTGAGTGAATTAGAGATTCAGGACATCACGGAGAACACTGCTCGAAAAGTGTTCTTTCCAGATAACTAGGAGATCCGGCAATGACAATAGACGACCATCAGGTTGAAGGTTACTGGAAACAGTTCCCTGGTTTGACCGGTATTAAGGATGGCAGTCTCGAGCAACTCTCTAGCAGGGAAGTCGGTCTACTCGTCTATCAGATGGCGGTCATTCGACTGTTCGAAGAATGGCTGCTCCAGCATGAGTCGCTAGCCCACGGACCGATTCATTCCAGTATTGGCCAGGAGGCTGTAGCGGTCGGTGCCATTGCGGGGCTCGAGCGTCAAGACACGATTACATCCACACACCGGGCCCATCACCATGTTCTGGCAAAGGTGTTGTCGTGTTTTGAAAATGATGACTTTGACCCAATCTCGGCAGATACACCCTCCGATGCTGTCGTAGAGGGTGTCTACCGCACAATGTCAGAGATCCTGGGCCTCGCCGCCGGATGGGCAGGTGGAAGAGGTGGGTCCATGCACCTTTCTGTGCCTGAGGCGGGGGTCCTCGCCACGTCAGCGATTGTAGGAGGTGGCATCCCGGTAGCGGCGGGCGCAGCACTGGCAGCGAAAATGCGGAAGCAAGATGCTGTTTCTCTTGCATTCTTTGGGGACGGTGCGTGTTCGATAGGAGCATTCCACGAGGGCATAAGCATGGCCCGTGCATGCAGAATTCCTGCGTTGTTCGTAATTGACAACAACCAATACTCGGTTGCGACCACCGTCGTCGAAACCGTCGGTTTTGAAGACATCGTGATCCGTGCAGCTGGTCAAAGTATGCGGGGAATCCTGGTTGACGGAATGGACCCCGTCGCAGTTTGTTCTGCCGTCGCGCAAGCGAGGGCATTCGCGTTGGAGGAGTCGAATCCAGTTCTCATTGAAGCCAAGACCTATCGGTTCTTCCACCAAGCGGGAGGGCTTCCAGGAAGCGCATTCCGGTACCGGTCCGAAGCGGAAGAAGAGCACTGGAAGGCGAAGGACCCTATTGACCACTTTCCGAGAACGCTGTTGGAAGAGGGCTTGCTCGGTTCAGGAGAAATCAACAAGATCATGGATACAGCCAGGCAACTCGTTCTTGCTGCTGCGAATCAATGTACGGAAAGCGACGGTCCCG
>PBOG01000001.1 GCA_002724245.1 Planctomycetaceae bacterium | reverse complement strand
GCCCAACTGGTATGGGGCGCTGGAGCCCAACTTCGCCAGGTCGTGGTATTTCTTTCCGTCCCACCGGCCGTAGTAGCCCCCCGTGTGCCCCACGCTGTGTGCCCAGATACTGCCGCGAGACATGCGATAGGAGCCACCGTAGGCGAGCAACTGCTTGTTGACCTCATGCGCAACGTCGACGTCGATGTAATGTCGAGCGGCCTGTTCAGCACGATCAAAAAAACGCCGATCACCGCTCCGCAAATACTGTGCAAAGAAACAACGTGGCATGTCGTATTCCAGGTTGCCCCAGCTATCGTTCGAGGCCCAGTACCAATCCCCGTAATTCAGCATCCCGAAGGACCGTTGCTCCCGGCGATCCTCCAGGTGGCAATCCAGAAACTCGTTGATCCATGCGTCGTAACCGAGGTGGGGAGTGGCTTTTCGATTCGCGACCGCGAGGTCCCCGGCGGCGAGGGTCTTTCGCACGTACGCTGGATCACACGTAGCAAGCAGCGGTTTCTCTGTCGCCTCGAAGAACGAGCCGAGCCGTTTGCGGTCCGGCATCCCTACGGAAAAACGAACCCAGGTTTCATGGGTCCGGGCCGCACCGATCTTGAAGCTGTAGACACCCCCACGGAGGTAGTAATACAGCTTCGCCTCCTCACGCAGAGGCTTCCCATCGTACAGCCCCTGCGGAAACTCCGGCAGAATCCCAACGCGAAGTTGCCCTCGGTCAACCGGGCCTGATTCCGTCGCGTCGTTGTCCTGCCCTATCCTTTGACGGGCGTTCCCCTCTGTCACCACCTCGAGACTCTTTGGCCAGTTCTGCCAGAATTCTCGAATTCCAACTGCAAAGCCACCTCGCCGGTCACCAAGATAACCCCATCCCTGGGCATGCCCGGGTGTCACCTCGCTGTTGATCTTGTACCCCCGATCATCGATCTGCAGCACACGAGCGTCCGGACTGGCCTCCCCGTTCAAGAACCCTTGTTGTCCCCCGTCGATCCGTCGGTGTGAGAACACAAGATCCAGCGACTTGATCCTGGTCATCAACTGCCGCCTGTTGTCGTTGATGAACGTGTAGTGAAGTTTCACATACGGCTGCCCACGCCAGGCGTGCAATCGGACGATGAATCGGAACATCTTCCCGCTCGGGCCCCGGTGGTCACCTTCGATGCGGAGGCACGCGCGTATCGGCCCACGCTGTTCGATCGTGACCTGGCACGGCCCGGAATCAGCTCGAAACACCTGACCGTCAGGTGTGTTCAATTCAATACCGGCCCCCTGTGACGCGGTGATCCTTTCCTCATCGGAAAATTCGCCGTCGCCGTTGGTGTCGAGCCAGACGCGATCCAATAGCCGAAACCGCCGTTTCGAGACCTGCAGTTTCATCACGCCGGTGTCGATGTCCACGACACCTTCAGATTCACCGACACTTAGGGGCATTGCTGAGGGGCCGGCAGGTGCGTCGGCCTGGACATTGCCATCGAATCGCAAGCGAAACTGGGCCGACTTGTTGGCCGCCACCGTGACCGGAAAATCCAACAGCAACCAGCGGATCGAACCATCGGACCATTTCGCCAGTGACTCGGTCTGCAGAGGAACTGGCTGCCCCTCGGCATCCGACAAGGCAAGATGGTTGGTGTTCAGCAACACACCCCGTCCAAATGGAATACCCGATGTCACCGGCCATGAGGACCTTGCAACACCACTCGGTTCAGCCACTGAAAGGCGAACCTCGGCCGCTGGCAACAAGGCCGACAGCGGGCCAAGCAGCAAAATCAGGCACCGTGACAAGATGTGCATTCGTTTCCACTTTCTTCTNGTTTCAGAGTGACGGCAGGATCGGTTCAAATGGCAAGTTATTCCATTTGCCCACTTGTGTACGATCACCGCGCACCACACCAGCGTCGGGATGTCTCATCATACATACAACGTATGCCCCGCCGCCCTGTCCAACCCGGGCTCCGCAGGCCGATCGACCCGAAGAAGAATCCTGGGAGTGGACCGATGACACCACTCGTCAACCGATGGCACTCGGACNCGAAGAACTGGCCGAGGTTGTCACCGCCTGGCCGCTGCTCTCGGCCGNTCTCAGGCAGGCCATTCTGGCGATTGCTCGCTCAGCGGACGCGATAGCCGAGGCTTCGCTTGCCGCGCCCAAGTGAACGACGATTCTCGACGCCGCGCACCGTGATTCGGATCTGGCGGTTACCGCCGGTGAGTAGAACGCCGGGTCCGGGATGGTGAGACTGATGGAACCGCTGAAAGCATGTCAGAATCGCGACGGACGCCAACAAGAACAGATGGCTCCGCGCTGGACGAGCATGGACACTCGCAGAACCAGGTCGCCCATTGCCTGACGCTCCTGGAATTGGGGAGAGTTCCGCGGAGTCGTCAGAACGGGTCACGCACGAGAAAACCACGACCGCAACAACCGGAATGGAGCCGACAGGGTGTCGCGGAGTCGTGGTGATGAGTTGGTGCATTCGAGCAACATCACGGTGCAGTCATCGTGGGCCAGGGCACCTTCAACCTCTGCTTCGATCGCCTCAATGAGTGCCGGGATCAATGTGTCGGGTTGGGATGCATCGAGTGATTCCAACAGACGCAGCAAGCCCTCGGTTTTCAACAGACCGGAGTCCGTTTGGACCTCGGAGAGGGCATCGGTGTAGCACAGCAGGAGATCTCCTCGTCCCAGCTTTCTCTTGTAGGACCCGAAATGGTCTTGGTAACTGAGTCCCAACGGCATGTTGCGGACATCCTCATCGTCGGATGAACGGGGCTGATGAAGCGACCACCTGTTCTTGGATGCCGAGAAACGAAGTGGCACGGGATGTCCAGCATTGCAGAGAGTCAGTGACCTGGTCGGAGAAAAAAACGTCCCGATCAGGGCCGTCGCGAAGCCGCCGTCGGTCGACGCCTGTCCGAATTGCTGGTTCACACCGCTGGCAAGCCGGCCCTGGTCGATGAAATTGATGTTCTGACGCATCATCGTCCGCAGGTTGGTCCCGGTCTGGGACACCTGGCTGCCATGACCACACACATCGGCCAACAGAAATCGCGAAACTCGTCCGGAGGCACAAGAGGACAAGTAGTAGACGTCACCACCACTTTCGGCATCTCGATAGGGTGCACAGAACACGCGGACGCGTAGCCCCGGCATCTCAAACGCCGAGTCGGTGGTTTGATTGCCTCCCCAGACCTCCATGCACTGCATTCGCTCGAGACCAGGAGCGGTTGCTCGTTTGGCCGAGCCCGATGGTCTGTCGACCGGACCGCTTCCGTTCGGGGAGGCGTTGGTTGTACGTGTGGACGTCATGACGTCGTTTCTTAGTGGACAGAATCCGAATCCAGGTGGGGTCTGGAGGCATTCTTTCTGTGGGAATCAATACGCCTCCCCCCCAACCGTTCTTACGAAGGGAACCGTCCTGACAGGCGGGGAATAACACATGTTTCCCGACATTTCGGCAGGTTTCTTGTGCCGCGATTGTGTTGTTCGCGGAAGGTCTTGAACAAGAAGACCATCGCCTCTGATGAACTCAGCGAGACAGAGCGAGGTCCCTGGAAACGCGTCGATTCGATTATGTCACTGCGAGGCTTAGCTAAGCCCGTGGGGAGCGGCGAGGACGAAGCTCTAGGAAATGGCGATGTATTTGCTGAAGCCGCCGCCATGGAGTTGGTAGCCGAGACTACTGGTGATCTTACGAGAAGACCTCAACGACGACCTCAACAAGTTCCAGCCAGGCGGTCACCGTATCGTGCGACTGGAACTGACGGCGACAAGGAAGTGAGCCCGGTCTCGACCACGTCGCCGCTCACATCAACGCCTGGAATTCCAGTAAAGCGAAGCCCATTCCAGGGCGAATTCTCGCTCCATCTCATTGATCGTCTGATCGAGTTGAATACTGTTTTTGAAGGCTTCAAGAGATTTCTGCTCACTGCGGCGAGCGGCCAGAAAACCACGAGCTCGTGACATGGCTCGCAATCTCGGTGTCCACGGCCGGCTGTCCCAGATCTTGATGGACCTGACGTCCGACGCGATGAGTCGTTGACCGTCAGAACTGAATTGGACGTCGCCCGAACCTCGCAGAGAAATCTGTTCTCGGCCAGTGACTCGGTCCCACAATTTGACGGTTTGATCGACGCCTGTGGTGACAACTTCCGTCCCGTCCGGACTCATATCGAGAGCAGAGACCCCTCGCCCCTGGCATTGCCACGTGTCCGTGTTCTTTCCTGTCTCCACGTCCCATAATTTCACCACGCCGCTTCGACCGCCCGCCGAAGCCAAGGTCGCTCCATCGCGACTGAAACACAGCCTACTGATCTTCGCCTCGTGTCCTTCCAGGGTTCGCGTCTCCTTGCCCGTGAGGGGATCCCAGAACCTGATCGTCTTGTCATCACCGGCTGTCACGAGGCTCTCGCCGTCCGGACTGAAGATGATCGCACGTGTGCCTGGCACTTGCTCCCACTCAAGTTTCAGTTCACCTGTCCGCGTATCCCAGACCTTGATGCCCCCCTCGGTTCCGGCGGACACCATACGTTTCTGTTTCGGATGGAAGAGCAGCGTTTGAATCACACCTGACTTTCCTTCGCACGTGAGGACCTGTTTCCACGATTTGGCATCCCAGAGCGTGATCCTGGAATCGCCACAGCCGGTTGCCAGGAACTTGCCGTCGTCGCTGAACCGGACAGCCGTCACTCGTGTCGCATGGACCAGTTTCCGGGCCATCGCTCCGGCCTGCGTGTCCCAGACCTTGACGATCGGCTGTCGGGAGTTGGTCGAAGCCAGTTGGATGCCATTCGGACTGAGGTGAATGCGCTGAACCCGCTGCACCTGACCTGCCAGGACCATGGCATCCTGATTCTCGTTGGTATCCCAGATCTTGATAGACCCGTCCAGGCCACCAGAGACCACCCGAGTTCCATCCGGACTGAAGTCAACATTCCGAACGCCAAAACGAACGTGTCCCTTGAAGGAACGCACCTCGTCACCGGTCTTCGCATCCCAGATCCTGACCGTGTTATCTCCGCTGGACGTTCCCAGGAACCGGCCCCTGGGACCGAACTTGATACAAACAACCGGCAAAGTGTGACCGGTGAGTGTGAGCAGTTTCTTGCCTGTGGCAACATCAAACACGCGGGCCCTGTTATCGAAACTGCAAGACGCCAGCCGTTTGCCGTCCGGGCTGAAGTCGACGCCATACGGAATCCCGCCAGGAACCGGGATCACCATGAGTTGCTTCCCGGTTTTGGCGTCCCATATCTTGCGTCTCCCGTCAAAACTGCATGAGGCCAGCCTCTTGCCATCCGGGCTGTAGGCCACGTTCATGAGCGGACCAGCATGAGCGGTCCATTCCTGCAATCGTTCTCCAGTCGACACGTCCCAGACCTTGATCTTCATACCAGCGGAGGACGCCAGTTTTCGGCCATCAGGACTGAAGGACAAGCCGGCGACCCCCTTCTCGTTGTCAATAGTCAGCAAGTGGTCACCCGTCTCCGTATCCCAGATCCGGATCGTCTTGTCGTGACTGCCAGACGCTAGCCGACTGCTGTCCGGGCTGAAGTCGACACAACGCACCGAACTGGAATGCCCGGCCAGGTTGAAGGTCTCTTTACCATTCACGACATCCCAGATCTTGACAGTTCCAACGATCCCGGCAGACGCCACTCGGGTTCCGTCGGGACTAAAGGACACGTCAGCCACAGCCTGGTGCCCCTCGAAATTGGACGGGTAACCTTCAATTCGCCTGTTCCAGTACTTCCAGGCAAATCCCATGTCTCCGGAGCGTTTGCCGTATTTTTCCAGGGTGCGTTGGATCCGCAGGATGCTGGCGTTTGCCCAGTCACGTTGAAGCAACAGCAGGTCAGCGGTAAACGTGCTCCGCTCGGCTAACTTCCTGTTGACAACGGCAACGCGTTCGGCCTCCTGGGCCCTCACTGAAGCGGACTCAGCAATGTGCCGTTGGTCGACAGCCAACTGGCGCTGGTGATTGATTATCACCAGCGAGACAACCGCGACCACGGCCACGACCACGATCGCGGCCCCGATGGCCTGGACTCGGGATCGGTGCTTTCTCGTCCACCGCCCAAGACGTTCGTTCCAGTTACCGGCGTAGACGGACACGGGCTCATCTGCGAGCCATCGTTCCACGTCGCGTGCCAGTTCCGAAGCTGTGGCGTACCGATCAGCCTTTTCGAGACTCATCGCTCTCGAACACACTGCCTCAAGGGCCCTGGGCGCCTCGGGAGCAATATCCGCCACTGAGGGGACCACGCCAGACCTTACCCGCGCCAACAGTTCGATCGTGTTTTCCTGCTTCCCCGAGTTAAAGAGAGTCTCAATCGCACTGTCTTGCCCTGATCCGCCAGAGAGACGCATCGTCGACTCACGACGATCCCACCGGTGAATCTGTTCGGACGTGTAAGTGTGAATCAGCGAATGAGGAGCGTGACCGGTGAGAATCTCGAAAAGGATCGCCCCCAAGGCATAAATGTCCGTGCGAGGCTCTATGGCTCCACCATCACCGGCAGCCTGTTCGGGCGCCATGTACGCGGGTGTCCCCATGATGTCACCCGCAAGCGTATTGACCAGGGACTCCTCCGTATCAGCCACCACCCTGGGTTCTGGCGAATCCGTGTCCGGTTCATCCAGAACCTTGGCCAAGCCCCAGTCGAGGACCATCAATTCCCCAAACTCGCCTACAGCGATGTTCTCGGGCTTGAGATCGCGATGAACAACACCACGACTGTGTGCATAGGACATGGCCTGGCAAGTCGCCATGAACAGAGACAGGAGCCGACGCAGCTCGAGAGAGCCGCTGACTCCCAGGTTGTCCTCGTGGTGATAGCTGCGAATGAGCGTCTTAAAGTTTTCGCCGCGAGCGTACTTCATCGTGTAGTACGGTTGGCCGTCGGAACCATCGCCCCCCTGATAGATCGGAATGATGTTCGGATGTTCCAGTTGCGAGTTGATCTGGGCCTCTCGGACAAAACGACGGCGTGCATTCGCGCTGGCGCCGTGCCCTTCCTTGAGTTTCTTCATGACGACTTCGCGTTTCAGCTTGTCGTCCTGGGCGACAAACACGGCCCCCAGCCCACCCTCAGCAAGGAGACGGCTGATCCGGTGTCCCGTGGCCTGGTCGGTGCCGCCGAAATTCACACCGCCCTCAAAACTACCTGGGCCGTTGACCGCCTCACTACCGACATCCGGCATCGTTGCATCGATACGGTCCGACGCCGAGTCGGATTTCTCGCGGTCGGACGCGGCGTTCCGGTCAGCTATCGTCATCTCGAGCGAGCCGTGAACGTCGCGTGGCGAGCCTGAAGGCTGTCCGGAATCCGGGCCTTCTCCCTGCTCCATCTGGATGGTCATACCCTCCGACGACCTGTGGTCGTCAGCAATGGTCTGCTCGGGATCAGGCACCTCTCCCAGTTGTGCCAGCTTCGAGTCACTGATCGTCTCATCGTGTGGCCGCGACATCGTTGAAACCTACGCTCCTCAGGGGTGCCACCTGCACGCCGCCCGTGCAGATCTCCCAGTACTTTAACCACCGGACAAAACCAAAAGCCAATCAGCCCAGCTAGCCCCTCCACTCGGGACGAACCGCCCCTGAAACCAGCACCGCACAGGACAAACGGTGACCGTGAGTTTGAACTCGTTCGTGATTCCACATCCACTGACAATGCGATCACAGTGTCGATCGACAGCACAAAACATTCACGGTGTCGGCAAAACAACTGGTTCCCAATCGCGTTCCGAGGCCCCAGAAAACGAGGTTTGCTCTTGCGCGTCGCGGTTGACCAACGACCTCGGTCGAAGAAAACTGGGCGACCGCCGCACCGGATTTCGCACCGATTTTGAGGAGACCAAGATGCGTCGTGGTTCGAATCTGGCGGTCGGATCGCCGGGGCTCAAGGGGGGCGATGAGATGACCGGTACTTGGACTCGGCCAGCGGACAGGCATCCCAGACCTTCGACGTCCTGTCCACGCTGCCGCTGACGCCCCGCGTCCCGTCAGGGCTGAAACTCACGCATGTGACATCACTTCGATGCCCGTTGAGTGTCAACGTTTCCTTGTCGGTTTCAGCGTCCCAGACTTTAACCGTCTCGTCACCACTGCCACTGGTTATCCACTTTCCATCCGGGCTGAAACTCACGCTGAGGACATAACTCGAGTGTCCCGTGAGCGACGCCATTTCCTTGCCGGTTTCGACATCCCAGACCGTGATCTCACCGAGTCCCCTAAGATTCCCACCTCCACTGACGATCCGCTTCCCGTCGGGGCTAAGACTCACACTGTAGACAGGTGCATGTCCATTGAGCGTGAGTGTTTCCTGGCCGGTTTCGGCATCCCACACCTTCACTGTCTCATCAAGACTGCCACTGATGATTCGCTGGCCGTCCGGACTGAAAATCACGCACGTGATCGGTTTTGAGTGACCGTCGAGCGTGAGCAACGCTGGATCTGAAGAACAACCCGCCATCCCGATCAACAGCATCGCCAGCAGAACTCGCATCACATCTCTCCAGGCTCGAAGACGGAGCCCCAGTCTCCCCACCCCAGCCCCGGCGTTCAACGCAGGGGCGGTAACCGCCAGATCCGAACCACGGTACCGCCCCTCGCTCGCGGTGTGACTTTGGTTATCGCGTGGGCGGGCTTCGAGATGACGGCTACTTGGTGATCTTGCAGTTGGGCAACGCCTTCTGCAGGTCGGCGACTCCGGTGTCGGTGACTTTGGCGTCGCGGAGGTTGAGCTCCTGTAGCTCCGTCAGAGCCTTGAGGTGCACAAGCCCCGCGTCGGTGACTTTGGTGCCGAAGAGGCTGAGGTTCTGCAGGTTGGGCAGGCCCTTGAGATGCATCAGCCCCGCGTCGGTGATATTGCTGCGACTGAGGTTGAGCTTCTGCAGTTCGGTCATCCCCTTGAGGTGCACCAGCCCCGCGTCGGTGATCTTGCTGCCTGCGAGCGGGAGAATTTTCAGATTGGTCAGCCCCTTGAGATGCACCAGCCCTGCGTCCGTGATCTGGGTGAGGTAAAGGTGTTGCAGGTTGGTCAGTCCCTTGAGGTGCACCAGTCCCGCGTCGGTGATATATGTAAACTGGAGGTTGAGCGTCTCCAGCTTGGTCATTCCCTTTAGGTGCACCAGCCCCGCGTCGGTGATCTTGCTGCCTGCGAGCCCGAGCGTTTGCAGGCCGGTCAGCCCCTTGAGATGCACCAGCCCCGCGTCGGTGATGTCTGTGAAGAAATGGAAATCGACTTCAACAACTTCGCCCTGTTCATTCTGCTTGATGGTGGCCCTGAGTTTCTTCAATGCAGCAATGGCATCGGCGACAGTCACTTGAGCAGGCGGCTTGTCGGTCTTGGACTTATTTCCGGGTTCCGACTTGGGTTTCGGCGTGGTTACCGGATCTGCATCCACTTTCGGTTGTGGCGTTTCTGCGACAACGTTCTCGACCTTCGCCTGAGTGCTCTCTGACGGCGTCGGCGGTACTGCCGCAGTGGGTGGCTTCGCTTCAGACTCCGAAAAAGGAGACGGTGGTTCTGTTTCGGAACCGCA